>NZ_JBAUHO010000273.1:0-1784 GCF_049680325.1 Planktotalea sp. | reverse complement strand
GGCCTGCTCCCTGTCGAGTTGCTGGCGTGTAATCTGGACCAGGGGCAGCCCGGCTTTCCCGCAACTGTCTTGCCCGGGTTCCTGGAGAAAATGGGGGTTAAGCACCGGATCGAATATCAAGATACATACTCAATTGTGATGGATAAAATCCCTGCGGGCCGTACGTTTTGCGCCCTCTGTTCACGCCTGCGGCGTGGCAACCTCTACCGCATTGCCCGCGAGGAAGGATGCTCGGCTGTGGTGCTGGGCCACCACCGCGATGATATTCTTGAAACATTCTTCATGAATCTCTTTCATGGCGGCCGTTTGGCAACCATGCCACCCAAGCTGCTGAACGAGGAAGGTGATCTGTTTGTCTACCGACCTCTGGCGCATGTGGCCGAAGTGGATTGCGAAAAATTCTCGACTGCCATGAACTACCCGATCATTCCCTGTGACCTGTGCGGATCACAGGACGGGCTGCAAAGACAACAGGTCAAAGCGATTCTCGACGGCTGGGAACGCAACAGCCCCGGTCGGCGCCAAGTGATGTTCCGCGCCCTTACAAACGCGCGGCCCTCCCATCTTCTGGATAACAAACTCTTTGATTTTGCAGGTCTAATGCGGGACGTGGACAATTCTAACTAACTTACTGGAAAGAAGCCCAAGGCCATTAACTTCAGGTTGTTTTTATTCTCGCTAGGGTAGCTGGAATGGAACGCACATGCGGTCCTGAACGGAGGAACGTCTGTGCAGCACAGCAAGTTAAGCAGCCATGTTTCCAGCATGGCAATGATACGCAAACGCATTTTTCTGCTACTCACCAGCCCTCCAGCCCTGGCCTTTGTCCCCGCCTTCTCACTCGCCGCATTTTGGTTTGGCGGTGAAGGGGCGCTGCTGGTAGTCGCGGCACTTGTACCTGTCATATATCTGCTGTTCGGCGGCGTTGGTGCAGCCGTAGACCACCTGCATGCCAGCATAGTTACACGCCACGGGCTGCTCCGGCGCGGACCTATGGCTGAACGATGCGAGGCCATTTTTGCAGAAGCCACCGAAACCGGATTGAACTCCTGCATTCATGTCATCGAAATCGAAAAATTTGCCGAGTTGGTTGACCAATATGGTCCTGCCGCCGGTGACACCATTATCCAGCGCATTGGCGAACGTTTGAGCAGCACCATGCGGGACGACGACGCGATCGGACAAATCGGCGACGCGCGCTTTGCAGTTTGCGCACACCCCGTCCGACAGCTCTCACTCGAGCTGTGTATCCAACTGGCAGGCAGGCTTCAAACTGCCGCAGAAGAAGCAATATCGATTGATGGAACCGTCATTTATGTGGACGTTTGCATCGGTTTTTGCCAGCAATCCCGCGCGCCCGAAAACCAAGGAAGCCACTGGCTGGAAGCCGCCTGCATTGCCTTGCGGAGCGCACAGGCGCGGGGCGCGTCCAGTATTCGCGCCTACTCCGATCAAATGCATCAGGAACGGAAGACGCGACGCGCCCTGACCGACGATGTTGTTGCAGCACTGGAGGCAGGTGAGATCGCCCCTTGGTTTCAACCTCAGGTATGCACCGATACGGGCCGCATTACGGGTTTTGAAGCTTTGGCGCGTTGGACCCACCCTATCAGAGGTGTCATCCCGCCGGCAGAGTTCCTGCCCGCTGTCGAAGCAACAAACCAACTTGAACGCCTTGCAGAAGTAATGATGTATCATAGCTTTCGGGCGCTCAAGCAGTGGGACGCAGCGGGTGTGAAAATCCCTCAGGTCGGAGTCAATTTCGCTGGAACCGAACTTGGAAA
>NZ_JBAUHO010000272.1:0-4667 GCF_049680325.1 Planktotalea sp. | reverse complement strand
GGCAGCATCTGTGCAGGAAAGAGCCGAGCGCATTGCCCAGATCACCTCGACGGCAGCTTTTTCAAACGAGGCGCGCCGTTATTCTGCCTCTCCGTCGCGCGGTCGCGGTGGTCGTCTGGACTGGTTGCCCATTTCGCAGCTGCCGCCGCAATTGCGCCCGCTGGTTCTGGGGCTCGCGCCCGGTGAAGTGACCGCGCCAATTCCATTGCCCAACGCAGTTGCCCTGTTCCAACTTCGTGACATTCAGGAAACCGACGCGCCTGATCCGAAATACGCAGCCATTGAATATGCCGCTTATTATATCGCGGGTGGCCGCACCGAAGCGGCGCTGGCAGCGGCGCGCAAGGTGCAAAACCGTGTCGATCGCTGCGATGATCTTTATGGCATCGCCAAAGGACAAGACCCAAGCGTTCTGGAACGCGGTGCCAAAAAGCCTAGCGAAATCCCGACCGATATCGCGATGGAACTCGCCAAACTTGATATCGGCGAAACCTCGACCACGCTGACGCGTTCCAATGGGCAAACTCTTGTTCTGCTGATGCTTTGCTCGCGCACGCCCGAGCTGGAACAGGAAGTCGATCGCGCGCAGCTATCATTGGGTCTGCGCAACCAGCGACTTGAGTCCTATTCCACTGGCTATCTCGAACAGCTTCGCGCCGACGCACGTATCACCGGGAACTAGAATGTCAGCGCCAATCGCACTCAGCTGCGGTGAACCTGCCGGCATTGGCCCCGAGATCGCTGTGAAAGCATGGCAGAGGCTGCGTGCGGACCTGCCGTTCTTTTGGATCGGTGATCCGCGTCACTTGCCAACAGGCACCCCGTTTCAGGCGATTTCAGCGCCGGATCAAGCCGCATCTGTTGCAGCGACAGCCCTGCCCGTTCTACCGCTGCGCTTTGCGCAACCGTCGCATGCAGGCCAACCAGATGCCGCCAATGCGCAGGGCGTTGTCGACGCAATAGCGTTGGGCGTCGAGCTGGTAAAATCGGGTGCAGCACGCGCGATCTGCACCGCGCCTATCCACAAACAAGCCTTGCAAGATGGCGCAGGTTTTTCCTATCCGGGGCATACAGAGTTCCTCGCAGCGCTGGATGGTGGCCGCGATGTTGTCATGATGCTTGCCTGCGATCTGCTTCGCGTTGTGCCCGCGACGATCCACATTCCACTGAAGGATGTCGCGACAGCCCTTACACCCGACCTGCTCGAAAGTGTGTTGCGCATCACTCACGACGCTTTGATAGAGCGGTTCGGCATTGCCGCCCCTCGTATCGCTGTTGCCGGCCTTAACCCACACGCGGGCGAAGGCGGCAAAATGGGGTATGAGGAGCTAAAGCTCATCGCGCCCCTACTCGACAAGCTGCGCGCAGAGGGGATGACCCTGTCAGGACCACTGCCTGCCGACACGATGTTTCACCCGGCTGCGCGCGCGCACTATGATGCAGCGGTATGCATGTATCACGATCAAGCATTGATCCCGATCAAAACGCTGGATTTCGACAAGGGCGTGAACGTCACGCTTGGACTTAGTTTTACACGCACTTCGCCCGATCACGGCACGGCCTTTGATATCGCAGGTAAAGGCATTGCCAACCCGTCCAGCCTGATTGAGGCCCTGCGCATGGCTGCAAGGATGACCTCGACATGAACACCATAGACCAGCTGCCAGCGCTGCGCGATGTCATCGAGAAACATGATCTGCGCGCGCGCAAATCGCTGGGTCAGAACTTCCTGCTGGATCTCAATCTCACGTCAAAAATCGCGCGTCAGGCGGGTGATCTTAGCCAATGCGATGTGCTTGAAATCGGTCCCGGCCCTGGCGGCCTGACCCGTGGCCTGCTGGCGCAAGGCGCGCGCAAAGTGCTGGCCATTGAAAAGGACGCGCGCTGCCTGCCCGCGCTGGCCGAAATCGGTGCCGCCTACCCGGGGCGCCTTGACGTGATCGAGGGCGACGCACTTGAGATTGACCCGCTCGCATATCTCACCCCTCCGATCCGCGTTGCGTCAAACCTGCCCTATAATGTGGGGACAGAGCTTCTTATTCGCTGGCTTACCCCCAAACAATGGCCGCCCTATTGGCAAAGCCTGACGCTGATGTTCCAACGTGAAGTGGCGCAACGTATCGTGGCTGAGCCTGGCTCGAAAGCCTATGGTCGCCTCGCCATTCTGGCGCAGTGGCGCTGCGATGCCCGTATCGTCATCAACCTGCCGCCAGAGGCCTTTAGCCCACCGCCAAAAGTCTCAAGCGCCGTGGTCCATCTAACGGCCCTGCCCGAACCGCGCTTTCCAGCAGATTTCAAAACCCTCGAACGCGTTGTCGCAACAGCCTTCAACCAACGGCGCAAAATGCTGCGCGCCTCGTTGAAATCAGCGGCTCCCGATATCGAAGACCGCCTGATTGCCGCGGGGCTCAAACCCACCGATCGCGCCGAACAAATTCCACTTGAAGGCTTTTGCGCCCTTGCGCGTGAAATCAAGAAAACCTGACAGGTTTCCTCTCTCTTTAAATATCCCGGGGAGTCCGCCAAAGGCGGACGGGGCAGCGCCCCACAAACAAAAAAGCCGGGCGCAACGCGCCCGACCTTTAGATCAAATCTGGTAAATGTAGATTACTCGGCAGCGTCCGGTGCAGGCTGCGGATCAATCGGCGCATCTGACGCAGCTTTTTCAGCCGCAGGCTTTCGCGGTGCACGTGGCTTGCGCTGTGGGCGCGGTTTGCTTGGCTT
Organism: Planktotalea sp.; assembly: GCF_049680325.1. Classification (GTDB taxonomy): domain Bacteria; phylum Pseudomonadota; class Alphaproteobacteria; order Rhodobacterales; family Rhodobacteraceae; genus Planktotalea. The sequence goes on along the minus strand of NZ_JBAUHO010000272.1, from coordinate 1,943 downwards.
GCTTTCTGGCGTTTCTACCAGACCCGTGTCCGCATTTGCGTCAATCACATCAGGCTGATCGCCAGCGCCGTTGTTGGGCGCGTTTTCTGTTGCCTGCTGTTGCACATCGCCCTGCTGCGCTTCGCGTGCCTCGCGCTGTGCATCACGCTCGGCGCGTTCACGATCACGCTCGGCCTGGCGTTCGCGGTTTTCACGCTCTTGCTGCTCACGGCGCTCGTCAATCTCTTTCTGAGCAGCCCCGAGAAGACGCAAATAATGCTCGGCGTGCTGGGAAAAGTTTTCCGTCGCAACGCGGTCGCCCGACAATTGAGAGTCGCGCGCAAGTTGTTGGTATTTATCAATGATTTGCTGCGGCGTGCCGCGCACCTTGCCCTCTGGGCCAGAGCTGTCAAAGACTCGGTTAGGAATATTTCCGCCAGACTGTTGCGGGCGATTGCGGTTACTTTTCCGCGAACGTGGTTTTGATGATCTCATCTTGCCTTCAATCCAGCATATCAATGTCACTGTGAACTTGGAATTGCGCCAAGGTAACGCGCGAAAATCAAGATCACTATTTGTGGCTTGGTGCCAAAGGGAACAGGAACAAACGCGTTCACCTGTGTAGCACCGCCCATAAAGCACCTCAGATCAAATGCTGCAACCCGATTCCCTGAAATCCTTCGAAAACACCACAAAATAGGCAGCGTGATGCTAATCTACCGCGGTTTTTGGGCCCAAATACCGCAAACAACGCGATCCCGTCCTGCCATATCCTGCAAACATTGAATTTCAGTAAAGCCGTTTTCTTCAAAAAGCTGCTGCACTGCCGCCCCCTGTTGGTGACCGATTTCAACGATAAGACGCGCCCCATCGCGCAAGTGCGCCCCAGCTTGGGCGCTCAGAACCCTATAGGCGCCCAGCCCGTCGCCCTCGTCCGTCAACGCAATGCGTGGATCAAATTCGCGCACTTCAACGTCCAGATCAATCCATTCCTCAAGCGCAATATAGGGCGGGTTTGACACAATCAGATCAAATTGCCCGCTTACAGTCTCAAACCAGTCCGAACGGATTAATGTGACCGTCTTCTCAACTTCGATTGCTTTCATATTGCTGCGCGCGACGGCCAATGCTCGCTCGGAAATATCCGTGCAGACCACCTTCGCGCCGGGCCATTCCGCCGCCAGCGTCAACCCGATTGCCCCGCTTCCCGTGCCCAGATCAAGCACACGCGCTTGCGGACCCAGTTCTAAACAGGCCGCGATCAGGGTTTCCGTATCCCCGCGCGGGTCCAATACGTTCAGATCAACCGCAAAGGAGCGTCCCCAAAACTGGCGCTTCTGAATGATCTTCGAGATCGGTGTGCATCGCGCACGCGCCTGAACCAACGTCTCTAACCGTGCGCGCACATCGTCGCTCACCTGGTCGTGCATATGTAGGGTCATCCGGCTTGGCTCAATGCCCAAGGCATGCGCGGCCAAGATTCGCAGATCGCGCATCACATCATCACTCGGCACATCCGAAAGGCGCTGGCGCAGGCTTAACATCAAGTCCTGTAGGATCACCCGTTCATCTCTGCCAGTTTTGCCGCCTGATCGTCGGCCGTCAGCGCATCAATGATTTCATCCAGATCGCCTTGCATCACCTGATCCAGCTTATAAAGCGTCATGTTGATGCGGTGATCGGTCATACGCCCTTGCGGGAAGTTATAGGTGCGAATGCGCTCGGATCGATCACCTGATCCAACCTGCGATTTGCGATCCGCCGAACGCTCGTCATCGATACGTTGACGTTCTGCATCATAAAGGCGCGTGCGCAGGACCTGCATCGCAATCTCGCGGTTGCGGTGCTGGGATTTCTCCGCGCTGACAACGATGATACCCGTTGGCAGGTGGGTGATACGAACGGCAGAGTCTGTGGTGTTCACATGCTGACCACCCGCGCCCGAGGCACGCATAGTATCAATG
>NZ_JBAUHO010000271.1:0-38122 GCF_049680325.1 Planktotalea sp. | reverse complement strand
ATGCAGCATCGGTCAAAGTGGGCTCTGAGCCGCCATTCGTGTGTCTATCGGTGTTTACGTTTCAAGATTGCAGCGACACAAACATCCTCAGCTGCCTTTCACGCTAGCCTTCCTGCGACCTCAAAGTTAAAAGCGCTGCAAGGAGACCCGTTATGACCAAGATCACACCTCAGCCCGGCATTATGGATATCGCTCTTTATCAGGGCGGCGCTGCGCATGTGGAGGGTGTCAGCAATGTTGTGAAACTGTCATCCAATGAAAACCCGTTTGGCCCCTGTGATGCTGCGGTTAAGGCGTTTGAGGCGGCAGGTAGAAGCCTGCATCGCTATCCATCTTCAGATCATGCCGAACTGCGCGCTGCGATTAGCAATGTCTATAATCTGGACGCCGAGCGCATTATTTGCGGCGCTGGTTCCGACGAGATTATTGCGTTCCTGTGTCAGGCCTACGCGGGCGTTGGTGATGAGGTGATCCACACAGTCCACGGCTTTGCGATGTATGCGATCTCTGCGCGCGCGGCAGGTGCGACGCCTGTCGAGGTGCAGGAGCAAAGCCGCGTCACGGATGTCGACGCTATTCTTGCGGCCTGCACCGAGCGCACAAAGCTGGTGTTCATCGCCAATCCGAACAACCCGACCGGTACGATGATCGCGATGCCAGAAATCGAACGCCTTGCGCAGGGAATTCCGGAACAAGCCATCCTTGTTCTGGATGGTGCCTACGCTGAATATGTGGACGGCTATGACGGCGGCGCTGCGCTGGTTGAGGCACGCGAGAACGTTGTTATGACGCGGACGTTTTCAAAGATCTACGGGCTTGGCGGACTGCGTGTGGGCTGGGGCTATGGCCCTAAGCATATCATTGACGTGCTGAACCGCATTCGCGGCCCCTTCAATGTAAGCGAAGCTGCGCAAAGCGCTGCGGTGGCTGCGGTCAAAGACCAGGCCTATGTCACGCAGTGCCGCGATGCGAATGCCAAGTGGCGCGACTGGTTGGCGCATGCACTGGGTGAACATGGGGTTCCCTCAGATGTGAGTCTAGCCAATTTTATCCTCGCGCGATTTGCGAGCGAAGAAGAGGCGGGCGCGTGCGATATCTACCTTCAATCACAGGGGCTGATCGTGCGCCGTGTCAAAGGCTACAATCTCCCAAATGCCCTGCGCATTACTGTGGGCGATGAAGCTTCATGTCGCCAAGTGGCGCATGCGGTCGGTCAGTTCAAAGGTGGCGCACGATGAGCCAGATTTACGACCGTGTTGCGCTTATCGGGCTCGGGCTGATTGCATCTTCCTTGTATTGGGCGATCAAACGAGATGGGCTCGCGAATGAGGTAACAGGCTACGCGCGTTCTGCCGAAACGCGTGATACAGCGCGGGAAATCGGGCTTTGCGATACCATTTATGATACGGCGGCCGAAGCTGTGGAAGGCGCTGATCTTGTTGTCCTTTGCGTTCCCGTCGGTGCAATGGATAGCGTTGCCAAAGAGATCGCGCCTGCACTGAAAAAGGGTGCCACGGTCACGGACGTTGGGTCGGTCAAGCAAGCGGTGATTGAGGCGGTTGGTCCGCATTTACCTGAGGGCGTTCACTTTGTTCCCTCGCATCCTATGGCGGGAACGGAACATTCCGGCCCCCGTTCAGGCTTTGCTGAATTGTTCGAGAACCGTTGGTTTTTGATCGTGCCGGTTGAAGGTAGCGACGTCGACGCAGTTGATCGGATTGAAGCGCTTTGGCGCGGAATCGGGTCGAACACGGCGCGCATGGATCCTGCGCACCATGATCTCGTGGTGGCGGTGACCTCGCATGCGCCGCACTTGATCGCGTACACGATGGTTGGTGTTGCCGATGACCTTGGCCGCGTGACTGACAGAGAAGTCATCAATTATTCAGCGGCGGGTTTCCGCGACTTTACCCGCATTGCGGCGTCCGACCCTACCATGTGGCGCGATGTGTTCTTAAACAACAAGGATGCGACGCTGGAGATTCTGGGGCGTTTCACTGAAGAGCTGTTCGCGCTGCAACGCGCGATCCGAACTGGCGACGGTGAGATGTTACACGATTACTTCACCCGCACCCGCGCAATCAGGCGCGGCATTATTGAAGCGGGGCAGGATACAGATGCCCCCGATTTTGGACGTGTGAAGAAATGAGATATCTGATTGCAGCGGCATTGGTTGCCAGTTTGGCTTTGCCTGTTGCCGCGCTTGCACCAGATGCTTCACCGCGCCCGTTGGCACGTGGACAGGAACCTGTCCAAGCCTTGAAGCGTCCGCAGCTTCGCAGCGAAACGGGTGCGGGTGTTGTGGCTGCGATTGCAGGTCCTGCACGCCCCAAGATTCGCCCGTTGTCCGAGCAGGAAAGGGCGATGGCAGACTCAAGTGGCGCGCAAATCATTTTGGCTTCGGCCGCTGTTGGCCTGCCGCAATCACTGCATCCGACAACGCGGCCCGACGGGCTTGCCGAAAAGGTCATGGCGAAGCGACGCAAAGCCGAGCGCGAGCAAGCACGTGGCGCTATCTGTGGTGATCCTGCGATTCAAGGTGATGTTGTCGGCTTGGTGCCGGGCCGTATCAATGGCTGCGGTGTGAAGAACGCGGTTAAAGTACGCTCTGTTTCCGGGATTGCGCTTAGCCAATCCTCAATCATGGATTGCGGCACAGCCAAAGCGCTGAAGCAATGGGTTGATAAGGGGCTTAAACCATCGATCGGTAAACGCGGTGGCGGGATTGCCAGCATTAAGGTTGCGGCGCATTACGCGTGCCGCACGCGCAACAACCAAAAGGGCGCGAAAATTTCCGAGCACGGTAAGGGGCGCGCGATTGATATTGCGGGCTTCAAACTGAAAAGCGGCGAAGAGATTACTGTTCTGAAGGGGTGGCGTTCTAACAAGAATGGCAAACCGCTAAAAAGCATGCACAAGGCGGCCTGTGGTCCATTCGGAACCGTGCTTGGCCCCAATGCAGACCGCTTCCACCAGGATCATTTCCATTTTGACACGGCGCGCTACCGCTCTGGAAGCTATTGCAGATAGCTGGCTATTCGCGAATTTCGTCTGGCTTGACGCCCCAGAGCATTTCTTTCGGGGCCCAGCCTTTGTAGCCGGCTGAAGTCAATCTGCACCAAAGCGGTCCACATTTTCCAAGTCGCGCAATCACGCCTAGCTCCAGCCGTACCATAACAGGCGTTGACGGATCAGGGCGTTGGTAAAGTGGCAGCATGTCCTGTTCGATCAGGACATAGCGGGTGCCTGAAAGCAGAGAATAGTGTACCCAACCGCCTGCGCCCTCGCGATCACGAACGCGCCGCCAATGGCCATGCTCTGCGGTGATTTCCAGTGGCATGTCGCGGCGCTTGAAGACCCAGTCGATGCGATGTGTCAAAGACGGACCGCGCCGGACGTTCCCTTCGCTTGCTTTGAGCGAAACAAAACGCGGCAAAGGAAGATTGGTCACTGCCCCACGCTCTTCGGCGTAAGCAGTTGTCGTCAGAACGGCAAACAAGGCGGCACGTAAGAGCGTCGCAGAAGGTATCATTTAAAGGCCTGTGCTTTGACTGCGTAATATTATTGCGCATAGGTTCTTGTAGCTGCCCACGCTTTTAGGCACTCTGCACCTCAACAACTCGTTTGGAAAGACGCAAGGAGAGCAAGATGCCATCAGAACGCTTAAGTGTTGTCGTGACGCGACGCCTGCCCGATGCGGTCGAGACCAGACTAAAAGAGCTGTTTGACGTGCGTTTGCGTGATGATGATACGCCGATGACGCGCGCCGAGCTGGCGGCGGCGATGAAATCGGCTGACGCGCTGGTTCCGACTGTGACAGATGAAATCGACGCGAATTTGCTGGCCCAAGCGGGTGAGCGGCTTAAGCTGATCGCAAATTATGGTGCAGGTGTGGATCACATTGATGTCGCAACTGCGCGGCAGCGCGGCATTCTGGTCTCTAACACGCCGGGCGTTTTGACGGATGACACGGCAGATATGACAATGGCGCTTTTGCTCGCGGTGACGCGGCGCATTCCAGAAGGGTTAAGCGTGATGCAATCTGGTGAGTGGAAAGGCTGGGCGCCTACTGCATTGCTTGGCGGGCGCGTGGGCGGACGCCGTTTGGGTATTCTCGGGATGGGCCGCATTGGTCAGGCGGTGGCGCAGCGTGCCCGTGCGTTTGGTATGCAGATCCATTATCATAACCGCCGCCGCCTGCGCCCCGAAGTCGAGGAGGGTTTGGAGGCAACCTATTGGGAAAGCCTGGACCAGATGGTTGCCCGTATGGACGTGATTTCGGTCAACTGCCCGCACACGCCCTCGACCTTCCATCTGCTCAATGCGCGGCGCTTGAAGTTGCTAAAGCCGTCCGCTGTGATTGTGAATACATCACGCGGCGAAGTGATTGACGAAAACGCCCTGACGCGGATGTTGCAAGCTGGCGAGATCGCTGGCGCGGGCCTTGATGTCTATGAACACGGCACAGAGGTGAACCCGCGCCTGCAAGGCCTGCCGAGCGTTGTGCTGCTGCCCCACATGGGCTCGGCGACACAGGAAGGTCGTCTGGAAATGGGCGAGAAAGTTATCATCAATATCAAGACGTTCGCGGATGGGCATCGCCCGCCGGATCAGGTTGTTCCGGGAATGCTCTAAAGTACGGATAGGGAGAAAAGCACATGCGCCAGAGACTGATTGCAACAGGACTGGCGCTGCTTGCGCCATTTGCTGTTCTTGCCCAAGACGCCGCTGATGCGGTGCAGCCTGAAACCACAATTTCACTAAATGTCAAAGCCGCGGGCAAACCTGTCGAGGCCAAAGAGTGGATGGTCGTCGCGGCAAATCCCCTGGCATCGCAAGCGGGTGCAAAGGTTTTGGCGCGCGGCGGTACTGCTGCGGATGCGATGATCGCTGTGCAAACGGTTTTGGGGTTGGTCGAGCCACAAAGTTCCGGCCTTGGCGGCGGAGCGTTTCTTGTTTGGTATGATGCGGCAAGCGGTGCAGTTACGACACTGGACGGGCGCGAAACAGCGCCTGCAGCAGCGACGCCGCGTTTGTTTCAGGATGCAAACGGCGAGCCGGTAAAGTTTTTTGATGCAGTTGTGGGCGGGCGTTCGGTTGGCGTTCCTGCGACCCCTGCGCTGTTGGAGCGAGCGCATCAAAAATGGGGAAATCAGGAATGGGCGTCGCTGTTCGATGACGGCATTGCGCTGGCAGATGGCGGTTTCAAAGTTTCCGAACGCTTGGCTGGCATGATCGCGGGTGACGGGGATCGACTGGCTCGATTTGAAACAACTGCAAGTTATTTCTACCCAGAAGGCTCCGCGTTGAAAGAAGGTCAAACGCTGCGCAATGCGGAATATGCCGGCACGCTGCGCGAGATGGCATTGAACGGAACAGACAGCTTCTATCGGGGCGACATCGCGCGCGATATTGTGCGGGCGGTTCAGAATGCCCAAGGCAATCCAGGGGTGCTAAGCCTGTCCGATATGGCCGCTTATCAGGTGAAAGAGCGCACGCCTGTTTGTGCATCCTATCGCACCTATGATGTTTGCGGGATGGGGCCGCCGTCCTCGGGGGGGCTAACTGTAGGGCAGATATTGGGCATGCTCGACAATTACGATCTTACAGCACTTGGCGCCCAGAACCCGCAAAGCTGGCGTTTGATTGGCGATGCATCGCGGCTCGCGTTTGCGGATCGTGCACGTTACATGGCGGATAGTGATTTCCTGCCTGTTCCTGTGAAGGGGTTGCTTGATCCTGAATACCTTGCGCTGCGCGCCAAGGCGCTGGATGGTACGCCAGCGCTAGAAAGTGTCAGTGCGGGAATGCCCGCATTCGATCACACGATGCTTTGGGCTGATGACGAGAGTATCGAGCTGCCTTCGACCTCGCATATTTCGATCGTGGATAGCTATGGCAATGCGCTTTCCATGACGAGCACAATTGAAAACGCTTTTGGCTCTCGCCTAATGGTGAGGGGGTTCCTCATGAACAACGAGCTAACGGATTTCTCGTTTCGCAGTCACAAGGACGGTGTCCCGATTGCAAATGCGGTCGCGCCAGGAAAGCGGCCGCGCTCGTCGATGGCTCCGACGATCGTGCTGAAGGACGGCAAACCTGTTATGGTCGTCGGTAGCCCGGGAGGCAGTCGCATCATCGGCTATGTGGCAAAGACAATCATTGCCCATCTCGATTGGGGTATGGATGTGCAGCAGGCCGTTTCGCTGGGTCATGCGGTCAATCGCTTCGGAACCTTTGATCTGGAAGCGGGTAGCGTTTTGGAAGCATTGGCACCTGAGTTGGAGGCGCTTGGCTACAAGGTGACCGCGCGGGATCTGAACTCCGGTTTGCACGCGATTTCTATCGGCGTGAACCTGCAAGGGGGCGCTGATCCACGTCGCGAAGGGGTGGCGCTGGGGCGGTAATGCCCTAGCAAAGATCGCTTAACATCAAAGTCTGGCCTCAATCTTCATGCAATTCTAGCGGGAATTCTGGGTGGAGGGCGGTATGCCTAACTATTTTGCGATTGGATTTGTTGGTATTCTGGCCTGCGTTGGTGTTGGCATGGAATATCATCGTCAAAGCGTGCAGGCTGGCATCCCCATCAGCGAATTTGGCCCGTTGCAGTTCGTAACAGGCGTCAAAGATTCCCTGCGCGCAGGGTACAAAGAGCGTTCCGACAAGATCGCAGAGGTGCGCCGTTTGACGGTTTGGCAGGGCGAAATGCGCCAGCACTTGCCCGAAGCACCCGAAGGATGGACCCGCCGCGGTTTTGACGAGGGCGATAACACGCCTGTTGTTCCAGTTGGGAAAAAAGCGACACAGTCCTATGGTCCCAAGCATCCGCTGAATGAATTTAAGAACGAAGCGTTTGCGAACCTTAAAAACCTTGGGCACATCACCAAAAAAGAAAAGACAGGACAATCGGACGAGGACTTTTTGATCGAGATGATGACCGCTTCATCCTTCGTTTATGAAAAGGGCGAAGAGACGGTTCTGATCGAGTTGCTTAAGAAAGACGAACAAGAAACGGAATCTATCGGTGGCAATGCTCTGTCACGTTCTATGGCCTTTGCCGAGTCGCTTGATAAATACCGTGCAGAGCCAGAGCCATTTGCGGTAGTCGCTGGCATTCCTTTCTTTGAGGCCTTTGACCGTGAAGGGCTTATGTTGGGCCATTACCGTGTGCTGTATGCCAAGCTTGGGCTGCATGAAGAAGTGCGCGTCATTGTGCATGCGAATGCGGGGTCGGATTCAACGCGCGACGTTTTGAAGGCTGTGGATTTTGAGGCCCTGAACCGCTTGCTTCGAATTCCGATGACCCATGTCGCAAACGATTACGAGCTTCCTGATGCAAAATCAGAAGGCAAATATGCGCTCATCTCGAATTATGTTCGAACGGTCGCGCATCTTAATTTGCGCAGCCAGACGCTGATGCAAACCAGTGCGTATCGCACACGTAGCAAGCCGCCTGCATTGGTCGAGAAATACGGTGCTGAAACGCCACTGCGCGATATGTATGTGATGCAGTATCGCGATGCGATGCAGCGCTTGGTCGAAATAGAGGATATTGGAAACCAGTACATCAACATGGATGATCTTATCTACAAGGCCGAACCCCCTGAAGAAGTCGTTCAAGAGGCAATGGCTGACCAAGCAGGGGCGGTTCAGCCGGATGCGGAAACAGCCGATACGCCGATCGAACCAGCGGCCGTCAAACCGACAATGTCGGCACCTTTGCGCCGTGAACTCGAAACGCTGGATCGCAGTACAAAAGTAAGTGCAGTAAGCAATATCAAAGCGCCCAAGCTGGCCCCAGTTAAGGCCGCGCAAGGCAAAGTGGTTTCAAAACCGGCAGCGGCAACTGAGAAGAAAATCAAGATAAACCGACTGGGCAACCGCAACACAAACGCGCGCAGAATTGGGAAAAAGGGCGGTTGCGGCGGTGGCAGCTTTTGCAGCGTGAGCAATTAGCCTGATCCAAGACGAAAGAACTAGCAGGGTGCAGGTCGCATTCTTGCGGTTTTGCGTCGGCGCGGCCTCGCGAAATGTTGCTGATTTTGCGACAAGCGATGCAAGTGCATCTCAGGGAGTCGCGCAGTCATGAAAACTCATGTCAAAGCTTTGGTCGTTGGCGGCGGTGCCGTCGGAACTTCAATCGCCTATCACCTCGCAAAAGCGGGCTGGCAGGACGTTATGCTTTTAGAGCGGGACGAATTGACGTCTGGCTCTACGTGGCACGCTGCGGGGCTGTTACCGCTGTTCAACATGAGCTTTGCGACGACGCATATCCACCAGTACTCGGTTGAGTTCTACAAAACGCTGGAAGAAGAAACAGGTCTGAACGCTGGCTTCGCGGTCGTCGGCAACCTGCGCATGGCGCAAACCAAAGAACGCATGGACGAATATATGGTCTATGCGACCACGGCGGAAACCTGCGGAGTGCCTTACGAATTCCTGACTCCAGACGAGATCAAAGCGCGTTGGCCTTTAATCAACACCGAAACGCTTGAGGGCGCTTTGTATCATCACACGGATGGCTACATTAACCCTGCCGATGTGACCATGGCGATGGCCAAGGGCGCACGCCAGCGGGGCGTCGAAATCGTGCGTCGCCTGCAAGCGGATGCGTTTGAGTGGAACGGCACTCACTGGGATGTGACCTGCACCAAGATGGTGGAGAAGGGCGGCAATCTGGTCGCCTCTGAAGAGCAGGTCGTCATCACTGCCGAGCATGTTGTGACGGCCTCGGGCAACCACGCGCAGCGTACCGCAAAGATGCTGGGGATCAAGATCCCAGCGATTCCTGTGGAACACCAATTCATCGTCACTGACGTGGATCCCGCGCTTCAGCAATGGCGCAAGGATGGCAATCCAGAGCACCCCGTAATCCGCGATGCGGATGCACAAAGCTATGTTCGCGAGGAACGCGGTGGCTGGATCTTGGGCGTTTATGAAAAAAACGCGCCAGCGGTCTTTGAATATGGTGTGCCGGATAGTTTCCGCGCTGATCTTTTCCCGCTCGATCTGGAGCGGATCGAGGACCAGTATATGGCGATGATCCACCGCATTCCTTCTTGCGAGGAAAGCGGCCTGAAGGATGATTTCAACGGTCCGATCTGCTACACACCCGATGGCAACCCACTGGTCGGCCCTGCGCCCGGTTTGCGTAATATGTGGCTGGCCGAGGGTTTCTCGTTCGGCATCACAGCTGCGGGCGGCACGGGCTATTACCTTGCCCAGATGATGGTCGAAGGCGAGGCAGAAATCGACATGGCGTCGCTTGATCCCAAGCGTTACGGCAACTGGATGACCACCGAATTCGCAGCGCGCAAGAATGAAGAGTGCTACGATCACGTCTACATTTTGCACCATCCTGACGAAGAACGCCCTGCATGCCGCCCGTTGCGTACAGCGCCTGCCTATGACCGCCAGAAAGCGCGCGGCGCGCAGTTCGGGTTTGTGAACGGCTGGGAGCGCCCCAATTATTACGGGCCGCTCGATGCGCCTGATAACTTCGATCACGATAGCCGTTCTTTCCGCCGTGGCGGTTGGTGGCAACACGCGGTTGATGAGGCAAAAGCGATCCGCGAGGGCGTGGGCCTGATCGACGCGACGGCCTTTACCAAGCACGTGGTCAAGGGCCCTGGCGCGACCGCCTTCCTTGATTGGTTCACCTGCAACAAGCTGCCTAAAGTGGGCCGGATCAACCTGACTTATGCGCTCACGCCTGCGGGCACCACGCGCACGGAATACACAATCGTGCGCAATGGTGAAAACGACTATTACCTTGTAAGCGCGGGTGCTTGGACGGCCTATGATGCAGACTACTTGCGTAAATGCGCCGAGGATAAAGCGGGCGAGTTCGGCTATATCGAAATTCAGGATGTCACGACGCAATGGGGCGTTTTCGCAATTGCGGGCCCCAAGTCGCGCGATGTTCTGAAGGCCGTAATCAAGGATGCGGACCCTGCCACGGCGCTCAGCAACAAGCGTTTCCCATGGCTGTCGGCACGCCAGATCGAACTGGGCATGTGCCCCGTAAATGCGATCCGCGTGGCCTATACGGGCGAGCTGGGTTGGGAGCTGCATCATCCGATGGAAATGCAGAACTACCTGTTCGACTTGCTGGAAAAAGCCGGCGAGCCGCATGGGATGAAATTGGTCGGCGCGCGCGCGCAAAACTGGCTACGTCAGGAGAAATCCTATCGCGCATTCGGCAATGAGCTTGGCCGTGATGCGACGCCCGCCGAGGCCGATCTGCCGCGTTTCATTGATCTATCCAAGGACTTCCAGGGCAAGGCAGAGATGGAAGCCAAAGGCATCCGCTCTAAATGTGTGACGCTGCTGATTGACGGGCCAGAGGATGCCGATCCATGGGGCCGCGAGGCGCTGTATGACGGCGACACCAAAATTGGCCGCCTGACGTCTGGCGGGTATTCCGTGCATTTTGGCAAGTCGATTGGCATGGGCTACGTGAAACCGGAACTGGCCAATGTTGGAACAAAGCTGAAGGTGAGAATGCTTAACCGGCTTTGGGACGCAGAAATTGTCGAGGACAGTCCATATGATCCAAAGAACGCGACAATCCGCGTTGATGGTTAATGTTTCTTCGTAAGCAATAGAGCTAGAAAAGCCTCGCAGTGATGCGAGGCTTTTTTGTAGGCGCTTAGTGGCCCTTACCGAAGTCCTCTGTGGTCACTGCGCCATCGCCGTTCTTGTCCATGCGCGCATACCATGCCGGGATCGCGTCCATGAATTCAGCGCGACTTACCTGACCGTCATTGTTTGTATCGGTGAATTTTCGTAGCATGCCGTTGGCAGGATTACCCTTGCCTTTGCCATGACCTTCGCCGTTTTCTTTCATGTCGTTTGCGCGGGCTTCGTCAAAAAGATCATGTTCTTCTGCGTCCAGAATGCCGTTTTCATCGGCGTCAAACGTCAGGAAAATATCCCCACGGCGCTCTGTTGCTTCTTCAAGCGTAACTTTGCCATCGCCGTCGAGATCCCAGTTTTCAACGAAGTGACCACCTGGAACGCCGTTCTGCGCAAATGCTTGTGAACCGATCAATAGAAGTGCTGCAGTTGTTAATGTGATGCGAGTCATCGGATTACCTTACATTCAGTTGTTTGCATGTATTAAACGCACTGCTAACAAATTCCGTCGCTGAAAGGCGGATAACTTTCTGGAAACGTCACGGCGCAGTGTCGCAGGCTTGAATGCGGCGACGGAATGATGGAAGCATACGTTAACGTATGGAGATTCGAATGCCACTGTCCCGCCTACACAAAATCAATGCAGCTTGCCTTGCGGTGTTCCTGTTCGCCCACTTTTCAAACCATGCCGTGCTTTTGATTGGGCGAGAGTCCCATCTGGTCGTAATGACGATGTTTCGGGCCGTCTATCGCTTGCAGATCATCGAGATCGCGCTGCTTTTGTTGTTTGCAATGCAAATCGTGCTTGGCGCTGTTCTAATTGCCAAACGAGGCAGGCCCAAGGGGCGCTGGGCCTGGGCGCAGGTGATCTCTGGTGCTTACATTGCGTTCTTTTTGCTTCAGCATGTGGGCGCGATCATCATGGCGCGCATGAGCTACGACTTTGAGACAACCACCTATTTCGCCGCCGCTGTGGTTAGCGCGCCACCCTTTGGGTGGTATTTCTTTCCCTATTATGTGCTGGGGATAACGGCGGTCTTTACCCACGTCGCCGCCGCTGCGCGGTTCGCACGATGGCCTGCCCCAGCAAGGCGCTGGCAAGTGGCATTGCCGTTCGTCGGGTTTGCTTTTGGGTTGGCCGTCGTCACGTCTTTGTCGCTTGGTTCAGCTGAAGAATTGCCCGCCGCAAACCGGGCCTATCTGACAGATAGCTTTGGCAATTAGCGAACCGCGCGTGCTTTGCGCCATTTGTCCCATTGGCCTTTGCCGCCGTTGAAGCAGTTAAAGTCCACTTCCTTTTCGATGCCATCCAAAATGCCTGTCGCGGTATATTGCCAGAACTGCCAACCTTTCACGCCGTATCGTTTTTCTACATGCTGGGCGGTCGAGCGCAGCCAGAAATCGCGTTTTAGCTGTGCGACGTTGTTGGTGCTCCAAAAGTCAGGGGCGGTATAAACCACGACCTTGGTCTGATAGTGGCGCTCGACAATATCGATAAAACGGTTTGCAACGCGGCGCACTTCCTTGGCAGGCGGGCGCAGTGTGCAGGTCGGAGAAAACGGGTTCCATTCCAGATCAAGGACAGGGGGCATGCCGCCGCGTAGACGCGGCACGTTTTTGATGAACCATTTGGCTTGCGTGTCGGGGTCAGTGCAGAAGTAATAAAAATGATAGGCTCCGACAGGCACGCCAGCCCGTTTGGCCGCGCGCCAGTTGTCTTTGAATTCTGGATCAAGCAGATCACCGCCCTCAGTAGCTTTCAGCCACGCAAACTGGATGCCCTGACGTTTGATCTGACGCCAATTCATTTGTCCTTGAAACCGTGCAGCATCAATCCCGTGAACCGGAAAGGACGCAGGGCCGCGCCGTCCGAAATCAACTGGATCGCGGTCTTTGAACTTGGAGCGGGCCAGCAAAAGGGAAGGGGCGCTCAACAAGGGCAGGCTCGCGAGGCCACCAAGTGTGGCGCGGCGGGAAAGGATCATAACAAATTACTCCGATTTACGAAAAACAAGGCTTAAATTGTTTGCGGGCATTTCCAATACATGGGCCACGTCGAGCCCGGCATCCACCACCCAATCAATCACGTCAAAATCATCTTTGTAACCGATTTCTGAATCGGTGCTGACGAGGCTCTCATGAAATCGCATATCGCCCTCTGAGGTCAACTCGCCGCCGCGCATGAACGGCCCATAGAGCAAGAATACGCCGTTTGGAGCCAGCGCTGCGGCTGCCTCTCTCACGACTGTTTGCGCCTCTGCTTCAGAGATGAGATGCAGCAGATTAACCAAGACAATAAGATCGAGCTTGCCTGTAGTATTGCTCCACCCTTTTTGAGTCGCATCAAGCCGCACAGGAAGTGTCAGGTTCGGCAGTTGCGCTTCGCTTACATAAATTCCGATAGAGGCTATGCGGTCCTCGTCGATATCCGTAGGGACCCATGTCAGGTTTGGGCACGCGTTTGCAAAAGCGACGCAATGCTGACCTGTCCCGCTCGCCAGTTCTAACGCACGGCCAAATTTCGGGGCGACATCGCGCAGAACCTGGCAAATGGGCCGCGTATTATTCGCAGCAGATGGCGCAACGAGACGCCCATCGCTTTGCACTTCGGCGATGCTCGCGGTTTTCGGCAGTTGCCGGCTCATGCACGTTCCTCCCAGCGGTCTGTCGCGGGGGGCGGCGCGGGGCTAAGGGCGGCAATACGTTTGTACAAGTCATCGTCCATTTGAAAGGTAATCGCGTCTAAAGAAGGGGTAAGCTGTTGGGCAGATCGCGCTGACAAGATCGGCATCGGCGCAGTATCGTGGCGCGCAACCCAGGCCGCGGCAAGCGTCGCCGGGTTAACATCCAGTTCAGCCGCGAGTTGCGATAACTCAGCCGCTGTTTGGGCCATATAGGGCAGTGAATACCGCTCGCTATAGCGCTGATCGGTTTTGATACGCCCTGCACCGCCATTTGCATATTTGCCAGTGAGCAAACCGCCACCAAGCGGTGAATAGGGCGCGCAGGCGACGCCTTGATTAAGGCACATCGGGAGGATCTCGACCTCTGCCTGACGCTTCACCAGATTGTACATGGGCTGCAAGATATCAATCTGCGTGCCGAGCTGTTTTGCAATCGCGATAGCAGCCATAACTTGCCATGCAGCAAAATTGGAAAGGCCGATGTAGCGAATTTTTCCTTTGGCTTGTTGTTTGACCATCCATTCGAGCGCGCGCTGCAGATCGGTGCCGACATACATATGAAGATACAGAATATCGACGCTCTGCAGGCCCAAGCGATCAAGCGAAACGTCAAAGTCCGCTTGCAGTTTTTCGGGATCGCCATTGCCATCATAGGCAACCTTCGTTGCGATCAATAGCTGCTCGCGGGCTTTCGCAGCCAACTTGCCAAGGATCGTTTCAGAGGCCCCGCCTGTGTAGATGAACGCGGTATCGAAGTGGTTGATCCCCGCTGCGCGAGAGGCGTCAAACATTTCGGCCGACGCACTTTCGTCAGCGTTGCCGCCAAATTGCATCGTACCAAACGCAAAGCGGCTTGCAGGGGTTCCATCAAGTGTTTTCAAATGTGTCATGGCGCAAGAGTGACATGCGCGCCATGACTTGAAAAGAGGTTAGCTGGCCTGAGTGACCGGTGTGCGCAGCGTCGTGATAACCCGACCAAGGAATTGCCCGGACGGCAGGCAGGTTATCACAGCGAAGGCGGCAGCAAAGAGAGCGGATTGCGTTAGCCCGGGCATAACTGCCGACAGGAAACCATTAACAAAGCCTGCCGCAAAAATGACCATCATGGCTGTGAGTGTTATCCACTCGCCCTTGACCCGAGTGGCTTTTGCGCCGCGCTCGATGATCCAGCCGCGCTGCCATTTCATGCCAAGCAGAATACCGCTGCCATATCCAAGCGCTGCAATTGCCCAGACCCAGAGCGGCGGCGAAAGCGCGAGTATGTTGCGCATCGTCAAGATGCCAAGCAGCGGCAAGGCGTAGATCAGCAAAGTGGGAACACTGCGATCTTTGCTCGCGCGCAGACCGAGAACAAGCAACAGGATGAAGAGCGGGAAAACCCAGAAGGGGACGTTTGAAAGGAAAGTTGTCATAGCAGAGATCCGTTGTTTCGGTTGTGCTAGCGTTTGATCTAAGCCCTAAGCGATTAGCGAGATGTCATTCGCAAAATGCGTAAACGTTACGCAATGCACACGCGCCCGCAATTCGCGCCGCGTCAGATACGGCCGATTTGCCTGAATGAAAAAGGCCCCGCTCATGTCTGAGCGAGGCCTCTAAGCTTCAAAAGATCAAGGATCAGTTCGGGATTTCGCCCGTGATGCCTTCAACGTAGAAGTTCATACCAGCAAGCGTGCCATCATCGGCTGTTTCGCCTTCTGCAAGCCAGACAGAGCCGTCCTGCTTGTTGATCGGGCCCGTGAACGCGTGATAGCTGCCATCCGCAAGCGCGTCTTTCATCGCAAGTGCGGCTGCTTTTACGTCCGCAGGAACCGCGTCGGAGATTTCACCGATGCCAACCATGCCAGCGCCAATGCCGTCCCATGTGCTTGTGCTTTCCCATGTGCCATCCATGACCGCTTGCGTGCGGGCGATGTAGTAGGGTGCCCAATCATCAATGATAGAAGAAACGCGTGGCATTGGGCCGAACTCTGCCATGTCAGAGGCTTGACCGAATGTGATGACGTTCCCGGCTGCTTCAGCAGCAGCCTGCGGTGCTGTGGAATCGGTGTGCTGCAAGATCACGTCTGCGCCTTGCTCGATAAGCGCTTGGGCAGCGTCCGCTTCTTTGGCGGGATCAAACCATGTGTAGGCCCATACGATCGAAAACTCGACGTCAGGGTTAACTTTCTTGGCATGGATATACGCAGAGTTGATACCGCGAATAACTTCCGGGATCGGGAAGGATGCGATGTAACCAATCTTGTTGGTCTTGGTCATACTGCCAGCGATGTGGCCCTGAATTGCGCGACCTTCGTAAAAACGTGCGGAATAAACAGAGACGTTGTCAGCCTGCTTGTAACCTGTTGCATGCTCGAATTTCACATTCGGGAATTTCTTAGCAACGTTGATCGTCGGGTCCATGTAGCCAAAAGACGTCGTAAAGATCAGATCCGCACCGGACAGTGCCATCTGGGACATCACGCGCTCGGAATCGGCACCCTCTGGGACGCTTTCCTGAAACACGGTTTCGACCTTGTCACCAAAGTGCGCTTCTACCGCAAGACGACCTTTGTTGTGCTCATAAGTCCAGCCGCCATCGCCGACCGGGCCAACAAAGACGAAACCGACTTTGGTTTTTTCTTGGGCCATTGCCGCGCCGCCAAATGCGAGCGCGACTGCTGCTGCACTCGCGAGAAGTGTTCTGCGTTTCATAGTATGCATCCCCCTGTGGATGTGAGTTGTTCTGCCCCTCGTTTATCGAGAAGCGTGGAAAATCTTGCCCAAAGCAGCGGGCGCGCCGTGATTGCCGCGCGCCGATATTATGACGAGCACCGCAATAGTTATCAGATAAGGCGACATCGACAAGACCTCGACAGGTACCTTCGCACCCGCGGCTTGCAGATTTAGTTGTAACACAGTGACGCCGCCGAAAAGATAGGCACCGATCAGGATGCGCCAGGGCTTCCAGCTGGCGAACACGACGATAGCCAGGGCGATCCAGCCTGCGCCAGCGGTCATCCCTTCGGTCCACTGCGGCTCGCGTACAAGGCTGATGTACGCCCCTGCAAGTCCGGCGCAGGCCCCGCCGAACAGGATTGCCAATATGCGAATGCGCACGACTTTATAGCCAAGCGCGTGTGCTGCATCGTGGCTTTCACCCACCGCTCGCAGCACCAAACCGACGCGCGTGTATTTCAGCACGGCCCAAACTACCGCGACCATGAAGATCGAAAAATAAACCATCGGATCGTGCGAAAACAGCATTTTGCCGAACACGGGAATATCTGACAAAAGTGGTATCTCCATCTTTTGCAAGGTTGGCGATTTCATACCCTCATAAGGCTTTCCTATAAGAGAACTCAGGCCTAGCCCAACAAGCGTCAGACCAAGCCCGGTCGCCACTTGGTTCGAAAGCAGATACTGGGTGAGCAGTCCAAAAGCGAGCGACAGAAGCGCACCGCAAAGTGCTGCGAACATAAAGCCGAGAACGGGCGAACCTGTGTTCACGCCAATCGCAAAGCCACATATCGCACCAGTTATCATCATGCCCTCAACGCCAAGGTTTAGGACGCCGGATTTTTCGACGACCAACTCGCCAAGAGCCGCCAGCAAAATAGGTGTCGCGGACACCATTAGCGACGCAATAAGCAGGACGGGATTGATTGAGCTCAGGTCCATTACACGGCCTCCCGATTGCTAAATTTGATGCGGAAGTTGATGAACACATCCGTTGCCAGAAGGAAGAACAGCAACATGCCTTGGAACAGTTGGATCGCCGCCGATGGAATGCCGAGCATCAAGGACGCAAGCTCGCCGCCGATGTAGGTCAGCGCCATAAGGAGGCCTGCAAACAAGATGCCAACAGGATGCAAGCGGCCAAGAAAGGCAACGATGATCGCAGTAAAGCCGTAACCCGAATTGAAGTCGATGGTGATCTGGCCCGCGGGTCCCGCAACCTCGAAAAGGCCTGCCATACCCGCCAAGGCCCCGGCCATCCCGAGGCAAAGAAAAATGATGCGCGATGGCTTAACGCCAGCAAATCGCGCCGCGCGCGGGGCTTCACCCGCAAGGCGGATTTGAAAACCCAGCATGTGACGTGAAAGCAGCACGTAGGCGAAGATCACGGCGATGAAGGCGGTCAAAACGCCCCAATGCATGCCAGTCCCTGCAACGATTTCCAGGTTCGCGGTGCCTGCATGTTGGGCAAGGTTGCGACTGCCCGGGAAACCCATGCCATCGGGGTTTTTCAACAGACCCGATGAGACAGAGGCGAGCCATGCTTCGGCCACATAAACCAGCATCAAGGAAACAAGGATTTCATTGGTTCCAAACCGTACTTTTAGAACAGCAGGGATCATCGCCCATGCCCACCCGCCCAATGCACCTGCTAGGATCATAAGTGGAAAGATCATGAAATTTTCGGATGGGTAAAACGCCAGCCCCATGCCAGCGCCGCAGATCGCCCCGATGATATACTGACCTTCTGCGCCGATGTTCCAGATGCCAGCCTTAAAACCCAGTGAAAGGCCAATGGCGATTAGGATCAATGGTCCGGCTTTGACCAAAAGCTGTGGGCGCGAATAGGCTGCGAATTGTTCACTGAACAAGGGGTCCCAGAAAATGATGCGGATCGCTTCGAATGGATCGCTGCCAAGGGCTGCAAACATGATGCCACCGACGATCATCGTCATCAGGACGGCAAGAAACGGTGTTGCGAAGGTCCAGAACTGGCTTGGCTGCGCGCGTTTTTCCAGACGGATCATACTGCGCCCTCCATGTTCGCGCCGCTGTGATCGTGAACGCCGCCCATCATCAATCCAATCTCTTCGACCGTTAGGCCCTGCACAGGTCGTATCGCGGACAACCGCCCTTCGTTCAGGGCTGCAAAGTGATCGGATATTTCCATAAGCTCGTCCAAATCCTGTGAGATCACGACAAGCGCCGCGCCTTTTTCGGCTAGATCCATCAAAGATTGACGAATGGCCGCCGCTGCAGAGGCGTCAACGCCCCATGTGGGTTGGTTCACCACCAAAACATCAGGGTCTTGCAAGACTTCCCGACCGATTACGAACTTTTGCAGGTTCCCCCCCGAAAGCGAGCGCGCGGCATTGGCCGCGCTTGGAGTGCGTACATCAAACGCCTTGATGACTTCATCGGCAAAGTCCCTTGCCTTGCCCCAGTTCAGGAAGCCAGAAGAAACCATGTTCTTGCGGATCGCTGCTGATAGCATGGCGTTCTCGCTCAAACTCATGTCGGGAACGGCAGCGTGACCAAGCCGTTCTTCTGGCGCAGCCAGGACACCCAAAGCGCGCCGCGCTTGTGGGCCCAATTTGCTGATGTCCTGCCCCTTTAGGGAAACAGATCCAGCCGCGCTAGCAACCTCGCCAGACAGCGCGCCAAGCAATTCATCCTGCCCGTTGCCAGCAACACCGCCGACGCCCAATATTTCGCCGGCGCGCACTTCAAAACCGACGTTCTTTAACGCGGTTCCAAATTCTGTTGGTGCGGGCAGCGAGAGGTTTTTAACGCTTAACAACGTCTCGCCAAACTCGCCTGTTGCGCGTTCTGGCACATGCAGGGTTTCGCCGACCATCATCTCGGCCAGTTCTTTCGCACTGGTATCAGCGGGGGTGCAGGTCGCAACCTTCTTGCCCAAACGCAGGATCGTTGCCGTGTCGCAAAGGCTTCGGATTTCCTCTAGCTTGTGCGAGATATAAAGGATCGCCGTACCTTCTGATTTCAACTGGCGCAGGGTCTTGAACAGGATTTCCACTTCTTGCGGGGTAAGAACCGACGTTGGTTCGTCCATAATCAAAAGTTTGGGATTTTGCAGCAAGCAGCGAATAATTTCGACGCGCTGCCGTTCCCCCGCAGACAGATCACCGACCCGCATGTAAGGATCAAGCGGCAAGCCATATTGATGTGACACCTCTTTTATCTTGGCCGCAAGATCGCGTTGTTTGGGCGCATTTTCCATGCCCAAGGCGATGTTCTCTGCCACGTTGAGCGCATCAAAAAGCGAAAAATGCTGAAACACCATGGCGACGCCTGACTGACGCGCGGCACTTGGGGCAGGCGGCGCAAAGGGTGCGCCGTTCAGTGTCATGCTGCCGCTGTCCGGCTTCACCAAGCCGTAGATCATTTTGACCAACGTGGATTTGCCCGCACCGTTTTCGCCAAGGAGCGCGTGAACCTCACCTTTGTGGATATCGAACGACACATCGCTGTTTGCGATTACACCGGGATAGGCCTTGGTCAGGCCACTTAAACGCAATAGCGGGTCACTCACGCGATGATCCTTTCATTCTGGGCTGGCGCTTTTTCACGCGCTAGTAAGCAAGAGGCAACGCCAATCGCAATAGCTTGGGGGTGTTTGCCAAGGTTTGGATCGCCAATCGGGCAGGTGATGCGCGAGATTTGAGCATCGGTATGGCCGAACGCCCGCAAGCGGGCGCGAAAGCGGCCCCATTTGCTTTTCGAGCCGATCAAGCCAGCAAAGGCAAAATCGTGACCTAACGCTTGATGACAAAGTTCCAGATCAAGCGCGTGCGAGTAGGTTAAAATCAGATGTTCCGCATTTGCCGGCGCGTGTTTGAGCAAGGCAGCAGGTTCAGCGCATGGCACTTTAGTCACGTTATCTTGCTGGTCATCGGGAAACCGGCCTTCGGAGGTGTCGATCCAGGTGATGGCGATGTCAGGTAGCGGCGCAAGGGTTTGCACCATTGCGCGCCCCACATGACCTGCGCCCCAGATCCAAAGCTCTCTGCTTGGTTTGGCAATCGGTTCAATAAACCAGCCATCGCAAAGCTGCGGCTTTATCATCGAACCTTTGCTACGGGCCTGCGCCAAAAGCTTTTGAACCAAAAACGGTTGGGCAGAGCTGCAATCGCAGGCACGGGCAATGAGATCAGCATCTGCATCTGGCAGTGTCGCTTCGCAGAATACTTCGGTCAGGACTTGCACAGCACCGCCGCAACACTGGCCAAGCTCTGGGCCCAGTGCGTGTTTGCTTAGCAATGTGCGTTTGACATCAAGCGCGCGTTTGGCGAGCTCGAATTCCAAAGTACCGCCGCCGATCGTACCACTCTGGCCGCCCTGCCAAACCAGCATCGATGCGCCAATTTCGCGCGGGCTCGACCCTTTCACATCAGCGATCACAACCCGTGCGACGCGCCCGTGTTTGCGAATGGCTTGGCGAAGGGCGTTTAGATCAAACCCCACGGCGGACCTGCTGAATCGTTTTCAAAATGCGTTCGGGCGTGGCAGGTGCATCAAGGGATGGATAACTCTTGCCACAATAAGAAATCGCATCCGAGATCGCCATCAAGGCAGAGATACCGTGCATGAAAGGCGGTTCTCCGACGGCTTTGGAACGATAGATCGTTGCCTCCGGATTTTCGCTATCCCAAAGCGAGACATTGAAGATGTCGGGCCGATCCGAACAGGCGGGGATTTTGTAAGTGGACGGCGCATGCGTGCGAAGCCGTCCTTTGTCATCCCAGACCAGTTCCTCCATTGTGAGCCAGCCCGCGCCTTGCACATAAGCCCCCTCAACCTGCCCGATATCGAGCGAGGGGTTTAGCGACGCCCCTGCATCGTGCAGTACATCGGCGCGCAGAATGCGGTTCTCGCCGGTGAGCGTGTCAATGACCACTTCGGTCACAGATGCGCCATAGGCAAAATAGAAGAACGGGCGGCCGTGGCCTTTGATACGATCCCAAGCGACGTTGGGCGTTTTGTAAAACCCCGTTGCGGATAGGGACACGCGGTTTTGATAGGCGAACGCAGCGACATCTGCAAAGCCATAGCTTTTGCCCGCGACGCTGACCTGACCTTCGGCGAATGCGACCTCGTCAGGGGCCACGCCATGCTTTTCGCCGATGAATTCAGCGATACGGGTACGAATGGTGTCGCAGGCCGCCTTGACCGCCATGCCGTTCAGATCAGAGCCGGACGAAGCCGCTGTTGCAGAGGTGTTGGGTACTTTTCCCGTATCCGTTGCGGTGATCTTGACGTTCGCCACATCAATGCCAAAACCAGTTGCAGCAACCTGTGCAATCTTCTGGAAGAGCCCTTGGCCCATTTCTGTGCCGCCATGGTTCAAATGCACTGACCCGTCAGAATAAACATGCACCAGCGCGCCGGCCTGATTGAGGTGGGTTAGCGTAAAGGAAATACCGAACTTGACGGGGGTGAGCGCAATGCCCCTTTTCAAGATCGGGTTCGTCGCATTCCATTGCGCAATCGCGGCGCGGCGGGCTTGATATCCGGACGAAGCGGCCAGTGCGTCTGTCATCTCGTGTAGAATGAAATCCTCGACGTCCATCCCATAGGGCGTGGTTTGGGGCTTCCTCTTTCCAGAAATATCCTCGCCGGAGGCTCCTGCCTGATGCTTTTGCATTGGCGCGTAGTAATTAACGCGGCGAACGTCCAAAGGATCAAGTCCAAGATCGTGGGCAATGTGATCCAGCACGCGCTCGATGCCAAGCATGCCTTGTGGACCACCAAAACCGCGATAGGCCGTTGCGCTTTGAGTGTTGGTCTTCAAGCGGTGGCTTTCGATACGGACGTGTTCAAGCAGGTAGGCGTTGTCGGAATGCAGCATTGCGCGATCGGCGACTGGCAAGGACAGATCCTGCGCCCAGCCGCACCGTGCGTATTGAACAAAGTCGATGCCCGCAATGCGCCCGGAGCTATCAAAGCCAACTTCGTAGGCGATGCGGAAATCATGGCGCTTGCCCGTAATCATAATGTCGTCGTCGCGGTCATAGCGCATCTTGCAAGGTTTGCCCGTTGCCCGCGCAGCCACAGCGCAAGCGACCGCCAAAGCGTTGGCTTGGCTTTCTTTGCCGCCGAAACCACCGCCCATGCGCCGCACTTCGACGCGCACTGCGTTCATTGGCGTTCCGAGCGCTTCAGCCACTTTGTGCTGCACTTCTGTCGGGTGTTGGGTAGAGCTATGCACAATGACATCACCACCCTCCTGAGGAAGGGCGAGGGCGGCTTGGCCTTCCAGATAGAAGTGTTCTTGCCCACCCATTTCGATGGTGCCAGATATTTGTTTCGGCGCGTTTGAAATGGCGTTTGCAGCGTCACCTTTCTTGTAAATCCGCGGGGCTTCTTCAAATCGGCTATTCGCGGCCATCGCATCATCGATGCTAAGCAACGCGGGCAATTCTGAATAAGTGATCTTTGCCCTACGCGCAGCTTTACGCGCCAAAAGATGTGAGGTCGCGATCACAAGAAAGATAGGCTGCCCTAGGTAGTGAACGGTGCCTTTGGCAAGTAGGGGTTCGTCATGGGCAGAGGGGCTGACGTCATTTTCAAAGGGCAGCTCCGCCGTCGTTAAGACAGCGAGGACGCCTGCTGAACTTTTGACGTCGCTCAGATCAAGCGTTTCGATCTTGCCATGGGCAATATCGCTTTGACCGAAAACGAGGTGCAGCGCATCTTTTGGCGTAGGAATGTCATCCAGATAACGCGCAGTGCCCGTGACGTGCAGTTTGGCGCTATCATGTGGGAGAGGTTTAGCAACGCTCATGGCTGAACCTCCAAAACAGAGGTCAGTTCGCCTGTCAGATCGGCAAAGTAGCGGTGCAACAGGTTTTGTGCGGCTATCATGCGATACTCTGCAGAGGCGCGCATGTCCGATAGCGGGGTGAAGTCATCTGTCATGGCTTGGGACGCTGCGAGGATGGTTTCTTGCGTCCATGTCTGCCCCACTAGCGCGGCTTCTGCGTTGGCGGCTCTCATCGGTGTCCCTGCCATGCCGCCAAATGCGATGCGCGCTGAAACGATGCGTTGGTCAGTCACTTGAATGTTGAAGCAACCGCAAACCGCAGAAATATCCTGATCGAAGCGTTTGGAGATTTTGTAGCAACGCAAATCTGGCGCGTTCTTGGGGATCGTTACCGCTTCGACAAATTCGCCAGCTGCGCGATCCTGTTTGCCATAGGCGATAAAGAAATCCTCAATCGCAATGTCGCGGCGCGTGTCGCCTTTGCGTAGATGAAGCGTCGCGCCCAAGGCGATCAACGCGGGTGGGTTGTCCCCGATGGGCGAGCCGTTGGCGATGTTTCCACCAATCGTCGCCGCTTGGCGCACCTGTTCCGATCCATAACGGCGCACCATTTCAGCATAAGACGGATGGTGCTCTTTCAGAACCGGATGCAAACGTGCCATTGTTACGCCTGCGCCAATTCTAAGCGCACCGCCCTGATCCTCGATCTGCTGTAAATCGGTGCAGCGGTGCAAAAAGGCGATATTCTCGAGCGCGCGTAACTGTTTGGTGACCCATAGACCTACGTCCGTTGCCCCTGCGATCAACGTGCCCTCTGGATTGGCCGCGTACCACGCCGCGAGCGCGTCGCCTGTTTCAGGTGATAGAACGCTCGCAGTGACCTTGGGTGCGACATCCTTTACCCAAGTCGGGACAGCTTGTTCGGCAGCGGCCTGTGCCGCGCGTATGATAGGGGCATAGCCCGTGCAGCGGCACAGGTTGCCTGCGAGCACATCGTCAAAATCCGAGCGCCCCTCGCGATGTGCAACTGCCATCGAGTTGATAAAGCCGGGCGTGCAAAACCCGCATTGCGATCCGTGGTGTTCGACCATGGCCGCTTGAACGGGATGCAACGCGCCATCGTGCGCGCTCATTCCTTCAACTGTTCGGACGGCTTTGCCGTGTAGCTGGGGCAGGAAAAGAATACAGGCGTTCAAGGCCTTGGCCCCGCCTGCATCGGTGACCATGACGCTACACGCGCCACAATCACCTTCGTTACAGCCTTCTTTGGTTCCGGTGAGGCCGCGCGTTTCGCGTAGCCAATCTAGCAGCGTTACCGTTGGGTTGTCCTCGGGTAGCTCCACCGTCTCTCCATTCAGAAGAAACTTGATGCTCATGCTTTGTGCCCGCCGCGGTACCATTGCCTTATGAGATGCACAGCTTCGATGCGGCGTAGAAGAAGTGCAGGCATTGACACGAGGCTAAGCGAGTTTGCCCACGTTTTGCAAGCCTAATGAATCTTCGCGGACGGGCAGCACCATTATTGGGAGGCTAGTTCTTTGGCCAATGCTTCAAGATTCTGTAGTCCACCTTCCCATCCCTCTTTGAACTCGCTCGCGGCATCCGGGCCCGAGAAGGAAGATACCGAAACGTGGACGCAAAGCGTTGAGCCGCTTTCATTGGCCGCGATCCGATAGGTTACAAGAGAGGTCGCAACCGCGCTTCCACCGAATTCTAACGTTTCAGTGTAAACGGCATCGGCAGGGGCATCCAGCCTGTACCAACGCGTTTCTACCTCAAACTCGGGGTTCTCTTTTGGTCCGCATACGTGCCTCTCAATTCCGCCGACGCTGAGATCACTTTTCGTCATCGTGAGAACCATTTCATCACTTGGTGCGCCCCAACGTTCGCGCATGGTGCCGTCGGTCAGGACGTGCCATAGTTGATCCGGTGCCAAAGGAAGGGCGCGTTCAAAGTCGAAGGCTCCTGTGTCGGTTGTCATGATTTAGTCCTTTCCAAGTCTTGTGCAAATTGGGCCAAACGATCCAGTCGTCCGCTCCAGTTATCGCGTTGTTGGTCTAGCCATTTGTCCAGTGGTTTCAGCTGATCCGCACAAATACTGACAGTGCGCACGCGGCCGTTCTTTTTCGATTTTGTTAGCCCGCTGTTTTCCAGCACATTGAGGTGGCGCAGGAATGTCGGCAGCGCCATGTCGTGAGCGCTATGTAGCTCACTCACGGGGGCTGGTCCTTTTGCAAGGCGCTCTATGACAGCGCGCCTTGTGGGATCAGCAAGAGCCGAAAAGATTTGATCTATTTGGTTAGCCATGAGGCTAACTAATTGCGGTCCGCCGCACATGTCAACACAGTTAGTTTTTTGGCTAACTAATTTGTAGCCCAGATCATGGGCTTTAGGCTTTCAACACGGCGAGCCACATCATATCGTCACGCTATGACAAATGCCCCCCGATTCATTCACCTGCGCACCCATACCGAGTATTCGCTTCTTGAAGGCGCGCTCAGGCTGAAAAAACTGCCCGATCTGTGTAAGTCCATGGACATGCCCGCTGTTGCGGTCACCGATACGAACAACCTTTTTGCTGCGCTTGAATTCTCGATTGGCGCATCGGGTGCGGGCATCCAGCCAATCATCGGCTGTCAGGTCGATCTGGCCTATCTTGCGGCGCAACCGGGTGAACGCGCAAAAATTCCTGCGCCGCTTGTTTTGCTGGCTCAGAACGAAACTGGGTATGAGAACCTGATGAAGCTGAACAGCTGCCTTTACATCGATAAAGGCGGCCAGCTTCCGCAAGTGACGATGGATGAATTGGACACTTACAGCGCTGGGCTGATCTGTCTGTCAGGCGGGCCAGAGGGCGCGATTGGCAAGCTGCTGCAAGGCGGGCAACGCCCTGCGGCAGAGGCATTGATGGATCGTTTGCACAGCGCATTCGGGGACCGCCTTTATGTCGAATTGCAGCGTCACCCGGGCGATGGCGGGCAGCCGGAAGCGGAACGCTTGACCGAACGCGGTTTTGTCGAAATGGCCTATGCCAAAGGTATTCCGCTGGTCGCGACCAACGATGTCTATTTTCCCAAAACGTCGATGTATGAGGCCCATGATGCACTGATCTGCATTTCCGAAGGGGCCTATGTCGATCAACAAGACCCGCGCCGCAAACTCACGGCGCAGCACTACTTCAAATCGCAGCAAGAGATGGTGACGCTGTTCGCTGACCTGCCAGAAGCGATTGAGAACACCGTCGAAATTGCCAAGCGCTGTGCGTTTCAGGCCTACCGCCGTGACCCGATCTTGCCGAAATTCGCCGATGACGAGGTCGCCGAACTGCGCCGCATCGCCAATGATGGCCTGCAAAAGCGCCTTGCTGTGATTCCGCATGCGGCCTCGGTCGAGGAGTACCAAAAGCGGCTGGATTTCGAGCTAGGCATCATCGAAGGGATGGGCTTTCCTGGTTACTTCCTGATCGTTGCGGACTTTATCCAATGGGCCAAGGATCACGATATTCCTGTGGGCCCGGGCCGTGGTTCGGGTGCGGGTTCGCTCGTGGCTTATGCGCTGACGATCACCGATCTTGATCCGCTGCGCTATTCGCTACTGTTTGAGCGCTTCCTCAATCCCGAACGTGTCTCGATGCCGGATTTCGACATCGATTTCTGCATGGATCGCCGCGAAGAGGTGATCCAATACGTGCAACGCAAATACGGGCGCGATAAAGTCGGTCAGATCATCACCTTCGGTGCCCTGCTTTCAAAAGCAGCCGTGCGCGATATCGGGCGTGTGTTGCAGATGCCTTACGGCCAAGTGGACCGCCTGTCCAAAATGATCCCCGTCGAGGGTGTTAAGCCCGTGAGCATCGAAAAAGCGCTCGCCGACGAACCGCGCCTGCGTGAAGAAGCGCGCAATGAGGAAGTGGTCAAACGCCTGCTTGATTACGGGCAGCAGGTGGAAGGCCTGCTCAGAAACGCCTCGACCCACGCGGCTGGCGTTGTGATTGGCGATCGTCCTTTGGATGCACTGGTGCCGCTCTATCAAGATCCGCGCTCTGACATGCCGGCGACCCAGTTCAACATGAAATGGGTGGAACAAGCGGGCCTTGTTAAGTTCGACTTCCTGGGTCTGAAAACCCTGACCGTCATCCAGAACGCAATGGAGCAGATTACAGCAAGCGGGCGAAAGCTTCACATTGCTGCGGATGGCACCGAACTCTACACCCCGCCAGAGGGGACGGTGGACGACATTGGCGCGATCCCGCTGGATGACGAAAAAAGCTACAAGCTTTATTCCTCTGCCAAGACTGTCGCGGTGTTTCAGGTGGAAAGCTCGGGCATGATGGATGCCCTGAAGCGGATGAAACCGACCTGTATCGAGGACATCGTTGCCCTTGTTGCGCTTTATCGCCCGGGCCCGATGGAGAACATCCCGACCTATTGCGAGGTGAAGAACGGTCTGAAAGAGCGCGAATCCGTGCATCCGCTGATCGACCATATCTTGGAGGAAACCCAAGGCATTATCGTCTACCAGGAACAGGTGATGCAGATCGCGCAGGTCATGGCGGGCTACTCGCTTGGCGGTGCGGACCTTTTGCGCCGTGCCATGGGTAAGAAGATCGCCGAGGAAATGGCCAAGGAACGGCCCAAATTCGAAACGGGTGCAAAAGAAAACGGCGTGCCTGCAAAGAAGGCTTCTGAGGTGTTCGACCTGCTGGAGAAGTTCGCCAACTACGGCTTTAACAAGTCCCACGCGGCGGCCTATGCAGTGGTCAGTTATCAAACTGCATGGCTGAAAGCGAACCATCCCGTTGAGTTTATGGCGGGTGTGATGAATTGCGATATCCATCTAACCGATAAGCTGGCGGTTTATTTTGAAGAGGTCAAAAAGGGCCTTGATCTGCCATGGGTGCCGCCCTGTGTGAACCGCTCTGATGCGACGTTCAAAGTTGTTGATGGCGCGCTCGTTTATGCGATGGGTGCGTTGAAGAACGTCGGAGTCGAGGCAATGAAGTTGGTGGTTGAAGGGCGCGGCGACAAACCATTCGCAACACTTTTTGATCTTGCGCGACGCGTTGATCTGAAACGCGTTGGCAAACGGCCTTTGGAAATGTTGGCGCGCTCCGGTGCATTCGATCAGCTTGATCCGAACCGCCGCCGCGTGTTCGATAGCCTTGATGGCTTGGTAAACTATTCCAGCGCGATATTTGAGCAGAAGAATTCCAATCAGGTGTCCCTGTTTGGCGAAGCGGGCGATGATCTACCCGAACCACGCTTGTCCCCTGTTCAGGATTGGATGCCTGCCGAACGTCTCAACGAAGAATTCCGCGCAGTCGGATTTTATATGTCAGGCCATCCGCTCGATGACTACATGGCACCGCTCAAACGCAAGGGCGTGATGACATTGGACGAAGTCACGGCGAAGGCAGAAAACGGCGCGTTGGTGGCAAAGTTGGCGGGCGTTGTTGCAGGGTGCCAAGAACGCAAATCCGCGCGCGGCAATCGTTTTGCGTTCGCGCAGCTCAGCGACACGACGGGTGCTTACGAGGTGACGCTTTTCTCTGACACATTGGACAAATGCCGCGACTATCTGGAAACAGGCGCGAAGGTTGTGGTCACAGTAGAGGCCACGATGGAAAGCGATCAGCTAAAACTGCTTGGCCGCTCGGTTGCGCCGGTTGATGTGGCTGTTGCGGATGCAGGACAAACCGCGCTGCGCATATTCGTCGAAAATTCTGGGGCCGTTCCCAATATCGCGTCTGTTCTTAGCCGCGCGCAGGAAACGGTGAAACAGGGCGCGCGTGGACCTGTTATGCTGTGTCTGATGGATGCCGGGCTACCCGGTGAAGTCGAGGTCGATCTGGGCAGAGAATTCCCTGTGACACCCCAGATCAAAGGCGCGCTAAAAAGCCTTGATGGCGTGATGCAGGTTGAAGAGGTCTAGGCATAACTGCGCAAGCGGGCTTCCTTGGCGCGTTCCGGCTCGTCCATTTTGTCATAGACATCGGCCAGCATACGATTGAGAGGAATGCCCTTGGGATCGTATTTCAGACGCCGCTCCATCGTTTTGCGCGCTTGTTCGAGATGACCTGCTTTTACCAGCGCATCCAGATGCACCTGCGCAAATAGATCGCGCTGGGCGTGGCTGCCGCCGATCTCTGTCAGGCGTTTCAAGGCGGGGCCAAGTCGGGCGACAGTCACGTCATATTCCCCGCGCGCATGGGCCAACAGCCCCTTGCAAGCGGGCATCGCCACCTCCTGCCAGGCGCCTTGCTCAAAACCGGGTGTCGCGGCCTTTTCGCGAACCGCATTCATCAAAACCTCTGCCGCAGGGCTATCTGCGCGCCCCAGTGCATAAAGGTACTGCATTGTCAGGAACGGCAAAGTCGTGTCGGCCCCGCGCATTTCGATATGTTTGGCGACATCGTCCCAGCGATCGCCAACGTCGATCCCCGCGAGTTCCATCCGTGCCAGCAAGGACGCAGCGCCGACCTGGTCTTGTGCGAAACTTTTCTCCAATCCCCAGACATGGGCATCATAGGTCGCCAGCACTTTTTCAGGCTGCCCGAGCGAGATGTAGAATAGCGCCAAGTGCCACCAGTTGTGTGCATACATGAAGCTGTTGAGCCCTTCCCAACGCGGCGCTTGTTCCTCCATGAAAGCGGTGCCCTCAATCACGCGCCCTTGCGTAAGCATGACGTGGGCAATCGCGTGATGTGCCCATGCGTCATTGGGCTCGATCTCCATTGCGCGGCGCGCACTGGCTTCGGCTTGCTCCAGATTGTGACATTGCTCATGGCCAAAGGCGATCATGCCGTGGATGTAGGGATCGCTATTTGCAGCTGGCATGGCTTTCATCGCGACGTCCAGCATCGCGGGAGAGTCGCCGATGTTGAAATAGAGGTACTGCGCGAGTTTGATAATCACCAGATCGCGCGGATAGGCATCCGCATGGGCTTCGCACAGTTGCATAACCTTCGGCACATCGCCCGCGGTCCAAGTGGCGGCGATCTGAACACAAGAGGCTTCACGCGGGTTCAACAGCGCCGCAGCTTTTGCGTTCGCGATGTAGGGGGCAGCCTTTTGCGCCGCAACGGGGGCCTCCAGAAACATCCAGAGCATACCCGCGTAAGCGTTAATCAATGCGTTGTCTGGATGTGCCTCTGCCGCCGCAAGAATATTTGCGGCTTTGGGTTGATAAGCGAGAAATCCGTGAACAAAATCATCGATGGCCTGCGTTGTTTCTGACGTTTCGCTTGATAGGGCGTTGCCAAATCTATCCGTTGTCATCGCTATGCTCCTTCAAAAAGGGAATGAGGGCGTCTAGTGCTGCTTGCGGCGCATCCCAGTGTATCGAATGTCCTGCGTTCGGCACTGTTTGAATGTCAGCTTGGGGTATTTGCGAGAGCAGGTCCAGCGCTTCGCCATGCGGCACGATCAGATCATTCTGCGCCAGCAGGGCCAGCGTCGGCACGGAAATGCGCTTGGTTAGACCGCTTGGATCATAGCGTTTCAGCGCATTAAGCTGATGCTGCATGGCGTCCAAAGATTGCGCATGCGGATAAGCAAGACTTGCAGCGATCGCGCCTTCAATCTGCACTGGATTGTCAAAGAAAGCGTGATGGAAAAGCCAAGGGAAAAGGCTGCGAAGCCATAGCCCCTCTGGGCCGTTGGCGCGTACGTCGCAAAAGGTTTGGAACAGATGCCACGAGCGCGGCAAGTTCATCGGTGCGCTACATAACAGGTTCAGCGAGGCGATGCGTTCGGGCGCAAGCACTGCGAGCTCTGCCGCGATATAGCCGCCCATGGAATGACCCGCGATTTGGACACGAGGCAGATCGAGATGATCCATCAATGCGAGGATATCTTTGGCGTTCTGCTGTGGAGAGGTCGGTGCGAGGGCAGGGGTGGTGCGCCCTGTGCTGCGGTTGTCCGGGCGAATAACAGTGAAATGCTGCGCGAGAGGTTGAACAAGTGCACCCCAGCTGGCGCTGTCGCTGAGCATCCCCGCCGCAAGAACAAGGGGCGGACCACTGCCGTCGATTTCATAGTGAAAGGCGATGTCGTCCAGCTTTTTCGATGGCATGGCCTAGCCCCCGTTTTTTTCACGCCACGTTGGCAAAAGATCATTCTCGGCGGGTCTGGCCTCATAGACAGCGCGGGCAATTGCACGGCTCACGCAAAGCG
The DNA here is from genome assembly GCF_049680325.1 of Planktotalea sp. Lineage (GTDB taxonomy): Bacteria > Pseudomonadota > Alphaproteobacteria > Rhodobacterales > Rhodobacteraceae > Planktotalea. The sequence continues at coordinate 7,127 of NZ_JBAUHO010000271.1, read as the reverse complement.
CGGCTGCATGGCCGATCATAGCAAGTTCAAAATCGGGGGTGGCCAGTTCGATCGTGCCCGTCGTGGTCGAGAAGATCAGATCGCCGTCCATAGGCGTATGGGCCGGCATGCAGGCACGGGCGATCCCGTCGTGGGCCGCTATGGCAATGCGTTTGCATTGGGCTTTGCCAAGTTTCGCATCTGTTGCGACAATGCCGATTGTCGTGTTGGCCTGACGCATCATCGCAGTGATCTTGTCGGACTTAAGATCGCGTCCGAGACCTGATCGCGGATCGGGACCAAGACCGCCAAACTCACCATCAATTTCGAAGGGCGCTGCCCAGAAATGTTTCTCGCCCGGAGTGGTGACGGAACCAATTGGATTGGCGATCATCAACGCACCGACCGTGACGCCGTTTTCCAGAACCAGCGAGGCAGAGCCGACCCCCCCTTTGAGCATGGCGCTCATGGCACCGATGCCAGCGCCGTGCGAGCCGAGGGCGAACCTGTTGCCGGCGTTGCGCAAAGCGTCTGCGCCAAGCGAGAGATAGGGCGACGTGGTCCATTCTTTATCGCCGCCATTGATAAGATCGAAAATGATCGCAGCAGGTACAATTGGCACGCGTGCGGTGTGAACAGGAAACCCCCGTCCTTGATCGCGCAGGCCCTGCATCACACCGCTGGCTGCATCCAAGCCGAAAGCCGAGCCGCCCGAAAGCACAAACGCATCGACACCAGGCGCAGATTTATCCGGGTCCAGTAAATCGGTTTCGCGGCTACCGGGCGCGCCGCCCATGACATGGACCGAAGAGGTTAGCGGTTGATCCGAAGTGAGCACAGTCGTGCCCGATTTCAGTGCGGTGCAATGAGCATGGCCAACTTTGAGGCCATTCACATCAGTGATTAGATTTTTTGGGCCTGGTTGCATAGTCTGGTTGCCTTCGGCGAGAGTTTATTTGGCAAAATGAAGCAGGGATCAGATGCAGCGGCCGCCGTCGACTTCCATGCAGACACCTGTAATCATGCTGGCCTCGTCAGAGCAGAGGAAGCTGGCAGCATTGCCCATATCCTCGGGCGTGGAAAAGCGGCCAAGGGGAATGGTAGAGAGGAATTGCGCGCGCCGCTCGGGAGTGTCTTCGCCCATGAAGGATGCAAGTAGCGGGGTTTCACCAGCAACAGGATTCAACGCGTTGACGCGAATGCCGGATGGGGCAAGCTCGACAGCCATGGTTTTGGTTGCCGTGTTCATCCAGCCCTTGGAGGCGTTGTACCAATTGAGGTTGGGTCGCGGGCTGACACCTGCTGTTGAGGCGACATTCAGGATCGCGCCACTTTTGCGCGACTTCATGTGAGTGATGAATGCCTGAGCAATAAGATAGACGGATTTGCAATTTACGTTGAAGACGCGGTCAAAATCGCTTTCGCTGATCGTTTCCATTGGCGCTGGCAAGTGGGTAACACCTGCGTTGTTCACGATGATGTCGACGTGGCCCAAGCTTTCCAGCGCCTGTTTTGCCATCGCCTGTACGCTTTTGGCATTGCCAACATCAACGGTGCAGGCGACGCCGCCAATTTCCACAGCAATTGCCGCGGCAGCGTCAGCATTGATATCCGCAGCCATAACGCGCGCGCCCTCGGCGGCGAATTTACGGGCAATACCTGCGCCAAAGCCCGAACCCGCACCTGTGACGATAGCGGTTTTATTCTGAAGTCTCATAGGGGTCTCCTTGGGATGTGCGCGGCTCGCGGGCGCGCCACATGACATAAAGTGCAGCGAGGCCACCAAGGGCACCGCCGAAGTAGCTGGCTTCGTGCATGATCGCCGCCCGCACGAAACCGATCGGATCAGAGAAAGCGTCGATCATTGGCAAATACCCGATAAGCGCGTTGATATCGGCGATATGTCCGAAGGCAAGGCCAACGAATGAGCCGATGGCGGCAACGGAAAGGGCGACGCCAATGGCGCGCAGGCCAGCGTAGAAATAGCGCCGGCGCCCCCTTTGGGTGAACGCGCCTAGCAGGAAGGCGGGAATGCCGATGACCAGGCCCATCCACCAGCTTGCCAAAGCGCCAACAAGGGATGCGCCAAAGCGGTTTTGAAACATCGGATCAATGGCGAACTGCGCGAATTTCACATCGTAGAAATAGCTTGCACCGACGGTAAAGCTGATCTGATTGTGCAGCGCCCCAAAGGCGGCCGAAGCAAACATAGCGCAAAAGCAAAGTAGGATGAAAACCGCTGCCCTAGCCATGTTTTGCAGCCACCGTTTTGAGGGTAGAAAAACCGTAGAGCGCCTCGAAACCTTTTTCGCGGCCATGGCCCGATTTTCCGATGCCGCCGAAAGGAAGTTCCACACCTCCGCCTGCACCGTAGTTGTTGATGAAAACCTGGCCGGATTTCAGCGCTTTAGCGAGTCGCAACTGGCGCGCCCCATTTTCTGTCCAGATACTGGCAACCAGACCGTAATCCGTTCCATTGGCGATAGCGAGCGCTTGCGCCTCATCATCAAAGGGAATGACAACTTGGACCGGACCAAAGATCTCCTGCTGCGCCAAAGCATGTTCGGGGTCGGGGCAAAGCAACAAATGGGGCGCAACATAGGCCCCCGCGCCGGGCGCTGTGTCGATGATTTGACCTTTGGCTGCAACCTTCAGATCGGCACCCTTTTCCAGGAACCCTAAAACGATTTCCTTTTGGCGGGCCGAGATGAGGGGGCCGACATGGTGATCCCCGAGCGCTGGGCCAACTGTGAGCGCTGCGTATCGCTTTGACATGGCGGCAACGACCTCGTCATAGCGGCTGCGCTGGACGAGGATGCGTGAAGAGGCCGAGCAGGTTTGCCCCGCGTTCTGGATGCCGGCGTTGACGAGGAACGGCAGGGCTTCGTCAAGGTTGGCATCTTCAAATACGAGTTGCGGAGACTTTCCACCAAGCTCGAGCGTTACCGGAATGACGTTTGCACCCGCAGCCTGCTGAATGAGCGCGCCCGTGGCCACCGAGCCTGTGAATGAGATATGTTGCACGCCATTGTGCGACGAAAGCGCGGCACCGGCTTCGGCCCCAAGCCCCGGAACAACGTTCAATGCCCCGTCAGGAAGACCAGCAGCACGTGCGATTTCGGCGAACATGAGCGCCGTGAGGCAAGCCTCTTCTGCGGGTTTCAGAACAGCAGCGTTGCCCATTGCCAGCGCAGCCCCGACAGAGCGGCCGATGATCTGCATTGGGTAATTCCACGGCACGATGTGTCCTGTGACGCCATGCGGTTCGCGCAAAGTATAGACCGTATAGCCATCAAGGTAGGGAATGGTTTCGCCGTGGATTTTGTCCGCGGCACCGCCGTAGAATTCCATGTAGCGGGCCAGCGCGATGGCGTCCGCGCGCGCCTGGCTTAGGGGTTTGCCGACATCGCGCGCTTCGAGTTCGGCAAGTAGATCAACATGCTCTAGCACCAGTTGGCCGATACGCGTTAACATGCGGCCGCGCTCTAACGCAGTGAAACGGCCCCATTCACCGTCTAGCGCGGCTTGCGCTGCGGTGACTGCGGCGTTGATATCCTCGCTTTGTCCGCGTGCAATCCGGGTCAATTCACTGCCATCAGAGGGATCGATCAAGGCAAGCGTGCCGCCTTTGGCGGGCGGGCGCCAACTGCCACCGATAAGACAATGGGATGGATCGAACGGGAGATCAGGCAGGGACATCGGCACTGGCTTTCGTTTGGGGAAGGGTTGGCGCAGCGGCGATCAGGCTGGCCGTGTAGGGATGTTGCGGATTGCCGAAGACTTGCTTGGTTTCGCCGTCTTCGACGATTTTTCCGTTTTTCATAACCAGCACGCGATCTGTGATGGTGCGCACGACGGAAAGATCGTGGCTGATGAATAAATAGCTGAGGTCATGGCTTTGGGTCAGCTCTGCTATGAGATCTAGGATCTGTGCGCGGATCGAAACATCCAATGCGCTGACCGCTTCGTCAAAGATAATCAGTTCGGGACGGATTATCAGCGCACGTGCAATGGCGATGCGCTGGCGTTGTCCGCCCGAGAAAGCATGAATGTATTTGTCCGCGTCCGAGGGATGCAAGCCAACTGCAATCAGCGCCTCTGAAATGCGGTTTGTGCGTTCAATTCCTTGGGGTGGTTCGGGCAGTAAGTGAAATGGCTCGGTAATAATACGCGCGACTTTGTGGCGTGGATTGAAGCTTCCGTAGGGGTCTTGAAACACGACCTGTAAGCCAGAGCGCAGCGCGGCAGGCATATCGGGGCCGACCTCTTGCCCGAAGGCAGTGATCGAGCCGCTTTGTAGCGGCTCCAGGCCAAGAATTGCGCGCGTGAGTGTAGATTTCCCGCAGCCGCTTTCGCCGACTAGACCGATGCGCTCGCCCTTGCTTAGGGTAAAAGAAATGCCATCAACTGCACGGGTGAATTCACGCGGTGCGAATAGCTTTGTGCGCGGTTTGGGGTAGTCGCGAACGGCTTTATCCACGACAAGCAAGGCTGTTTCAGGTGTAGGCGCTTTTGGCAGATTTACTTCATGCGCAGATGCTTCAAACAATGCACGCGTGTACGGGTGTTGCATGTTGGCAAAAAGTGCACGGGTTTCGCCCGTTTCCACCACTTCCCCATGTCGCATGACGGCAATTCTATCGGCTATGTCGGACACCACAGCAAGATCATGCGTGATTATCAACAATCCCATGCCGAAGTCGTCAACAAGGTCTTTTAGCAGGTCAAGAATTTGCGCTTGGGTGGTGACATCCAGGGCGGTTGTTGGCTCGTCCGCGATGAGAAGGCGAGGGCGCAAGGCAATGGCCATGGCAATGACAACGCGCTGGCGCTGGCCGCCAGATAGCTCATGCGGAAAACGGGCGAGTTTGTATTGCGCAGGGGGAAGGCCGACCCGGGTGAGGGTTTCTTCGGCTTTGATACGGGCTTCGTCGCGGCTGGCATCGGTGTGCAGCAGGATGGTTTCCATCACCTGATCGCCGATGGTTTTCAGCGGGTTCAGCGCGGTCATCGGCTCCTGAAAGACCATACCGATGTCATTGCCTCTAAGATCACACATCGTGCGATCAGGCGCATTCACAAGCTCGGTGCCATCCAGTTTGATTGAACCCGTCGTCACCGTTCCGCGCGGCAAAAGCTGCATGACGGAAAACGCGGTCAGTGATTTGCCCGAGCCACTTTCCCCGGTAATCGCGAGAATTTCTCCTTGCGCTACCTCAAGGCTCACACCTTTCAGGATCGGCTTTGCGTGAATGCTCAGATCAAGGTTTTCGATTGCTAAAAGGCTCATGTGCGATCCACCCTGATGCGTGGATCAAGCAGATCGCGCAGTCCGTCGCCCATGAGGTTGAGGCCGAGCACCGTCAGAATGATTGCACCGCCGGGGATCAACGCCAGATGAGGGGCAAAGCTGACCATCGTCTGTGCATCGGCAAGCATCCGGCCCCAGCTTGGCAGCGGGGGCTGTGCGCCAAGGCCGACATAAGACAGGCCCGCTTCAGCGAGGATGCCGAGCGAGAACTGGATCGTGCCCTGAACGATCAGAAGGTTGGTGACATTGGGCAGGATGTGTTCCAGAGAAATGCGAGATTTGCCTTTACCCGCCACGCGCGCCGCCATGATGAATTCGCGTTGCCAAAGCGGCAACGCAGCACCGCGTGTCAGCCGCGCGAACACCGGTATATTGAAAATGCCGATCGCAATGATTGCATTCACTGCACCAGGGCCGAAAACAGCAGTGATCAAGATTGCGATGACAAGCGAAGGGAAGGCGAATACCAGATCATTGCCGCGCATGATAACTTCGTCGAGCAGACTGCCCTGACGCGCAGCAGCGGCCAGACCAAGCGGCACGCCGATGCCCATACCGATACCAACAGCAACCAGCGCAACGGCGATAGAAGTGCGCGCACCGACCATTATCATTGAAAAGATATCGCGACCAAAGTGATCCGTGCCAAGCCAGTGGGTTCCGTTCGGAGTTTTAAGTTTAGCCGGAATATTCATCTGGGTGACGTCAAAAGGCGTCCAGACGAAACTTATCAGCGCAGCGGCTATGAACAGGGCTGAAAGAGCCGCGCCGATGATAAGATTGCGCGATTTCATGTGCGTGATCTCAGTCGCGGATCAACCCACGCATAGGCGAGGTCGACGAAAAAGTTCACCATGATAACGGCGAAGACCAGAAGCATAACAACGCTTTCCACAACAATCAGATCGCGCTGGGAAATGGATTGAAAGACAAGGCGTCCAAGGCCGGGCAGGTAGAAAACCTGCTCGATGATGATCGAACCCGCGAGCAGGAAAGAGAATTGCAAGCCGATGATCGTCAGAACGGGAATAAGCGCGTTTCGAAGCGCATGATGCCAGAGCGCTTGGCGCTGTGACAGGCCTTTTGCGCGGGCGGTACGGATGAAATCCTCGTTCAGAATATCAAGCAGTGATGAGCGCATAACGCGCGCCAGAATTGCGGCTTGGGGCAGGGCCAGTGCAATGGCGGGAAGCGTTAGCGCCTTGAGGCCCGCGAACAGACCTTCGTCCCAGCCCGGGAATCCACCCGCCGAGAACCAGCGCAGGTTGATGGCGAAGACCAGAACCAGCATCATCGCGAACCAGAAATTCGGAATTGCGACGCCAAGTTGCGTGGCCCCCATGACGGCCACATCCCCCGGTGCGCCGCGTTTTGAGGCGGCATAGATGCCGGCGGGAAAGGCGATCATTGTGGAAAGCGCCAGCGCAAACAGAGCAAGCGGTAGCGACACCCAAAGGCGGTCCGCCACCATCTGCGCCACGGGCGTGCGGTATGTGTAGGAGGTCCCGAAATCACCCTGCAGCATGCCTGTTGTCCAGGTGAGGTATCGCTCTAACTTGCTCTGGTTCAGGCCCAATTCATCGCGAAGCGCGTTTAACGTATCTTCCTGCGCGTTGATACCAAGCATGAAGCTTGCAGGATCACCCGGAGCAACCTCGATCACCAGAAAGATGACAAGGCTGGCAATGATCAAGCTGATCACAAGTGACAGGAGTCGTTTGAGGCTATAGCGCAGCATGGTGTTACGCTAGGCGAGCTCGCGGGAAGCGTCCAGAGGCCAAAGCCAGCCGGAAACGATTGAATTAAGATTTGCGTTGGTATCGATACAACCTTGACG
>NZ_JBAUHO010000270.1:0-42329 GCF_049680325.1 Planktotalea sp. | reverse complement strand
GAAGGCTGCGAGCTGAATTGGAAGATCAACACGAAGCAACTTCAATGATTTCATGATGTAAGCAAAACCAGCCCTATCAAAGGCCTTTGCTGCAAGGGCATGCAAACAGGCTTGATCTTGCCGAACTGTCAATGCGTTGCGCGAATTCATGCCGATGCATCCCAATCGAGCAAATCAGGAAAAGCCATTTCGGCAGCGCGTCGGTCAATGATGAGCATTGCCTCGTAGCTGGCAGGATCAAAAGGATCGTCATGGGGCAGCACTTCGCGGCCGAACAACCAGCTTAGGCGACCTGCATCCAGATTACCGCGCTCAAAGGGTTGATCGCCGAAGTTTTCCCACAAAGCCGCCATAAAACCCGCATCAGCACGCCTGTCCGCAGGCCTGCGATCCGCGTTGCGTTCGCGGCGGGTTAGCGGCGTGGCCCCTTTGGGGTTCGCGCGGCGCACAGTGAATTGAAAATCAGTCCCAGGGAGGCGGCCAGGAAAGCCGCGATGTTTCAGCATATACTCTAGCGCCATGATGCACCCCCGGTCCGGTGCGAACGCTGCTGAGATGAGGCAGGCGCGAACGCCTGCCCCGCAAGTAAGTTACTTGTACTTACCTGTGTATGTTGGCTCGATAGAGATCGGCGCGGGATCAACCACGACAAACTCTTCAACCGGTGCTTTACGTGCGCAAGCGGATGCTGCGAACGCGACGCCAAGAACGGCGAGCAATTTGATGCTTTTGGACATAATAATCTCCTGTCACAATTGCGATTCAAGTCTGCAAGACAACCTTGCAGCCCTGTCCCTCTCGAGGTGTAGGTCCATTGGGGGAACCTGTTGCTCACTTTACGGGACCGCGGGTGAAAAAGATATCCACAGGCAAGCAAGTGCGGCGGTTGTGACTCAGAAGCCTCAAAAGGCTCGATGCATGAGCTTTGGCTCGCAACATATTGTGGTTTCATCAAAACATCTCCAACATGCAGGTATCATTTTGGACGCTAAAAGCCTCAAAAACCTGCTCGACATCAGCATTCATGACACCGAAATCCACAGGCTCTGCAGATAACGAGATAACAATTTGTGTGGGCGTCGGCCCGTCCTTGAGCAAGGTTTTCAAGCCGAACTCGCTGCAGAGCATCTCTAGATCTGTTCCCAGCGCTTCAAAACTGGGCCGCGTAAGCGGGCTGGCCAGATCGGGTGCTAGAAAACGTAAGCGCACGATATCACTGTCCAGATCGACACGCTTTTCAAGCAGGGTGATCGCCTGACCGGACGGGACCTCCACACTCAACTGCGCGGCCAACGGCGTCGCACCAAGCACAACAAGCGTGAGTGCGCATATCGCTTTGATCGGCTTGCCCATCACAGACCTTGCCCTTTACTGGCCCAGTTGATCCACCGCGCGCGGCGGCTGGTATCACCCAGAATTTCCGCAATCCTATGCTCGAGCGTGGGAGCGATGGGTTTGCTGGCCTGTCCACCAGCAGTCACAACAAGGCCAACGTCGCCCCGTTCCACACGAACAACAGGCGAAAACCCCCGAACATTCTGTAGCGCGCGCCACATGTCCTGACGGATTTGCCGCGCAAGGCGCGAAGGGGACACCGCTGGAAACTCGGCGCGCGCAGAGACATCAAAACGCGCAGGAAGGCGACGGGCAACTGTCATGCAGTCGCCGTCCTGTTCTGTATGCCAGTTGTTCTGGGTCATGCGCGAACGCCTATCTATGCAACACACTGCGGGATCGTGATTAAAGCGGAATGTTGTCGTGCTTTTTCCACGGGTTTTCCAAACGCTTGCCACGCAAAGACGCAAAGGCACGGCTCACACGCTTGCGCGTGCTTTGCGGTTGGATCACCTCGTCGATAAAGCCGCGCTCGGCCGCGACAAACGGGTTGGCAAAGCGCGCTTCATAATTCGCCGTATGCTGGGCAATCTTGTCTGCATCGCCCAAATCTGCACGGTGAATAATCTCTGTTGCGCCTTTGGCACCCATCACAGCAATCTCCGCTGTTGGCCATGCATAGTTGAAATCACCGCGCAGGTGCTTGGACGCCATCACATCATAAGCACCGCCATAGGCTTTGCGGGTAATGACAGTGACCTTCGGAACTGTCGCCTCACCATAAGCAAAGAGCAGCTTCGCACCGTGCTTGATAACGCCGCCGTACTCTTGGGATGTGCCAGGCAGAAAGCCGGGAACGTCGACCAGCGTCAGGATCGGAATTTCAAACGCATCACAGAAGCGCACAAAACGCGCGGCCTTGCGCGAGCTGTCGATATCAAGGCATCCCGCCAGAACCATCGGCTGGTTGGCCACAACGCCCACTGTCTGCCCCTCAAGGCGAATAAAGCAGGTGATGATGTTCTTGGCGAAGTCTTCCTGAATTTCGTAGAAATCGCCTTCGTCCGCAACCTTGGTGATAAGTTCTTTCATATCGTAGGGCGCGTTCGCATTGTCGGGAATCAAGGTATCCAAGGACTGCTCGATCCGGCCCGGCTCATCAAAGAAGGGGCGCACAGGTGGCTTTTCGCGGTTATTGAGCGGAAGGAAGTCGACGAGGCGGCGCACTTCTGCCAGCGCTTCGACGTCATTTTCGAACGCGCCATCTGCGACAGAGGATTTCTTGGTGTGCGTAGAAGCACCGCCAAGTTCCTCAGCGGTCACGACCTCGTTGGTGACGGTTTTTACGACGTCTGGACCAGTGACAAACATGTAAGAGCTGTCTTTGACCATGAAGATAAAATCGGTGATCGCTGGTGAGTACACAGCGCCGCCCGCGCAGGGGCCCATAATGACGCTGATCTGTGGAACAACGCCCGAAGCCATGATGTTGCGCTGGAAAATGTCGGCATAGCCTGCAAGCGCATCAACGCCTTCCTGAATACGCGCGCCGCCTGAATCGTTCAGGCCAATGATCGGTGCACCGTTCTGGATCGCCATATCCTGGATCTTGCAGATCTTTTGCGCATGCGTCGCGGAGACTGATCCACCCAGAACCGTGAAATCCTGCGAGAACACATAGACCATACGGCCATTGATTGTGCCCCACCCAGTAATGACACCGTCGCCTGCTGGCTTGTTCTGCTCCATCCCGAAATCGGTGCAGCGGTGCGCGACGAACATGTCGAATTCTTCAAAACTGCCCTCATCCAAAAGCAGCTCGATCCGCTCGCGCGCGGTAAGTTTGCCCTTCGCGTGCTGCGCGTCGATACGCTTTTGACCACCACCAAGACGCGCCGTTTCACGGCGACCTTCGAGTTCGTGCAGAATGTCTTTCATCGCAGGTCCCTTCATTGCGCTCTTCAAGCGCTCTTATGTGCTGTCAGCTTTACACCTGCGATATCCTTTGCACGTGGAGAAAAAAAGCGAATTTTGGCAAATTTGCAAAGTCTGTGACAACACAAGCTTGCGAATAGCAAATCTGCTAACATCACTCCATTCAGCGCCGTGCCGTCACGTCGCATTCAGCCACCCTGTGCTAAGCGGGCTTCACAGGTTATAGAAGACCCTATGAGCACGAAGTATACGTCGCGGTTCCTGGATCGCAGCACCCCACCACATGTCTTAACCCTTATTTTACTGGCTGGCCTCTCCGCCTTGGCCATGAACGTGTTCCTGCCCTCGCTCCCGAATATGGCCGCTTACTTCGAGACCGAATACTGGGTATTGCAGATGTCGGTGGCTGTTTATTTCACTGTAAATGCAGTGCTGCAGATCATTGTTGGACCTATTTCGGACAACCTTGGCCGCAGGCCGGTGATCCTTTGGGGCCTTGGCCTGTTCGTCGTTGCGACGATTGGTTGCATCTATTCCCCCAATGCGACGGTCTTTTTGGCCTTTCGCATGTGTCAGGCGGTGATTGTCACCGCAATGGTGCTAAGCCGTGCAATCGTTCGCGACGTTGTGCCCGCAAATGAAGCCGCTTCGCTTATCGGATATGTGGCGATGGGCATGGCCATCGTGCCGATGATTGGCCCGATGCTTGGCGGCGTGCTCGAGCAACACTTCGGCTGGCAGGCCTCGTTTGTCCTTATGCTTGTCTGCGGAATTGGTCTGTTCTGGATCTGCTATCTGGATTTAGGAGAAACCAAACGCGCAACAGGCGAGACATTGAAAGAGCAGTTCGGCCATTATCCGGAACTTTTTTCATCGCCGCGGTTCTGGGGATATTCACTCGCATCGGGCCTGTCTTCGGGCGCATTCTTTGCCTATCTGGGCGGCGCACCCTATGTGGGCACCGAAATCTTCAAGCTGTCGCCATCGACGCTTGGCCTCTACTTCGGCGCGCCCGCGCTTGGATATTTTTTCGGGAACTTCTTTTCCGGACGATATTCGACAAGCGTTGGCATCAATAACATGGTCCTCATCGGCTCGATCCTTTGCACGATCGGAACGCTTGTTTCACTACTGGTCTTCGGGCTTGGCCTTGGCAGCCCCCTTACCTTTTTTGGCATCATGACCATTGTTGGCACCGGTAACGGCATGACAATTCCTAACGCGACCTCTGGCATGTTGTCGGTTCGCCCGCATCTGGCGGGCACGGCGTCCGGCCTTGGCGGTGCGATCATGATCGGCCTTGGCGCTGTCTTTTCCGGGTTGGCTGGCATCATCCTAACCGGCAGTGACAGCGCAATCCCGCTGCTTTGGTTGATGGTGTTTTGCGCCTTTGGCGGCCTTGTTGCGTCCCTGCTGGTTATTCGCCGCGCAAGGATGCTTGGCGTATAATCCTTGCCCGACCAGCTTTGCAAAGCTAGCATGAAGTAAATGCAAAGCTGCAAAGGGGCGCGCCGTGGCACTTCAGAAAATCTATGCTGGCTCGAAGCTGCGAGAGCTGCGCGGTCAAGTTGCTCTGACGCAAAAAGATTTCTCGGCCAAGCTCGGTGTTTCTTTGCCCTATCTGAACCAGATGGAAAACAACAAGCGACCGTTGTCGACCACGGTTGTTTTGGCTTTGGCGCAGGAATTCGGCTTTGACGTCACCGAACTTAGTTCTGGCGACGCAGAACGCTTGGTCACCGATATGCGCGAAGCGCTTGCCGACCCTGTCCTGGACGCGGTCGAGCCACCGCTCGCCGATCTGCGCCTTACGGCCTCCAACGCCCCAGCGCTTGCCCGCGCGTTTCTGGAACTCCACCGCGCCTATCGTCAAACCCATGAACGCCTTGCCTCGCTTGACGAGGCATTGGGGCGCGAGGACGGGCAATTGCAGCCCAGCCCTTGGGAGGACGTGCGCGACTTTTTTCACTATTGCGACAATTACATAGACGCGGTGGACCGCGCCGCAGAACACTTTGCCCAAACGGGCCCTGCCGAGGCCTCTATCCGCGAACGTGCGTTGGCGACGTTTCGCAAACACGGCATCGAAGTGCGCTTTGCACCCGTGGACGCATTGCGCCATTATGACCCTGAAACCAATATCTTAACCATATCGGCCCATGCGGCCCCGGCCACCCAATGCTTTCAAATGCTCATGCAGCTTGCGCTGATAACGCAAGAAAAGCTGTTAGAGGCCACATTGGATCTGGCCCGCTTTCAAACTGTGGAAGCGCGCGGCATCGCCAAGATCGGGCTGGCCAATTATTATGCGGGCGCTGCGCTTATGCCCTACGGATCGTTTCTGGAGGCCGCGCGCGAGACGCGGCACGATCTGGAACGGCTTTCGATCCTGTTTGGTGCCTCGATCGAGCAGGTCGCGCATCGCCTATCAACGCTGCAACGATCCGGTGCAAAGGGCATTCCTTTCTTCTTTGTGCGCGTCGATCAGGCAGGCTCTATCACCAAGCGCCACAGTGCAACACGTTTGCAATTCGCCCGTTTCGGCGGTGCTTGCCCACTTTGGAATGTACACCGCGCCTTTGAAACACCGGGTCGCTTTGTGCGCCAACTGGCAGAAACACCAGACGGTGTGCGCTACATTTCGCTTGCGCGTGATGTGCTCAAACCCGGCGGTTCCTTCGGTGCTCCAGTGCGTCGTTTTGCTATCGCTTTGGGATGCGAAGTCACCCACGCCAGCCAGTTGGTTTATGCCGATAGTCTGGACGTCTCCAATGCCTCCGCCTACGAGCCTATTGGCATTTCATGCCGCATTTGCGAGCGCACAAGCTGTCATCAACGCTCGGTTCCACCGCTTGAGAGGCGCCTGCGCATCGACAGCAATCGACGCGGTATACTGCCTTATGAGGTCGGTTAATGCGTGCGTTTTTATTGGCCTTTGCACTTTGTTTACCGCTTCCCAGCCACGCAGGCTTGCTTGATCTTCTCCCCCTGAAGCGGATCGAGCGGAAAATGATCTATCCGCTGTCTGCTGTGGAAGTTGATCCAGCCGCGCTCGGGCTTTTGCACAGTCGCGCGCATTCTGTGGATCGCGATGGGCGCAAGCTGGTGGTTTGGAGCATTGAGGCGACGCGTAGCAATGCGCCGACAGTGCTTTATTTTCATGGCAATGCTGGAAATCTGGCGAACCGCGCAAGTCGCTTCGCGATGATACAGGCACAGGGTTTCAATGTCATTGCCATGTCCTATCCCGGCTCGTCTGGCAGCGAAGGCGTGCCGTCAGAGGCGATGATAACGAGCGATGCCTTGCACGTTTATCAAAACGCGGCCAGCCTGCTGAAAGGCACCCAACCGCGTAGATTGATTGTTTACGGTGAAAGCCTTGGTAGCGCGCTTGCAGTGGCATTGCTGGCAAACCTAGCGCCAAGTGAACGTCCGGGCGGCATCATTCTAGAGGCACCTTTCACCTCTACCCCAGATATGGCACGCGCCATGACGGACGTTCCCGACAACCTTATTTCGCGCATACAGGATCGCTGGGACACGCTGGCGCGCGCATCGGCCCTGACCGTTCCGCTTTTGGTGATCCATGGCAGCGCCGATGAGGTCACCCCGCCCGCAATGGGCCGCGCGGTTTTTGCGGCGGCCCCCGTTGGCGATAAAGATTTCCTATTTGTGCAGGGCGCGTCCCATAGCGGGACATGGCGTACTGACACGACGTCGCGGATATGGCGCTTTATCGGCGCTTACGCAGCGCCCTAGGAATTCAGATAGCTGGCGATCTCGTCCTTCAGCACCGAACGCTTTTTGCGCATCTCGACCTCTGCAAGTTGCTCGATCGGCTCCACATTGGTTTCGGCGCGATGAACGGCGCGGTTGACCTCGTGATAGGCTTCAAACAGTTTAGCAAAATGGGCGTCGGATACTTTCAGCTCGCTCATTTTTGCAACGTGCTCTGGAAACTCCTCGGCCAGTTCATGGGGGGTATGGGACATGTCAGATTCTCCTGTTGATCGTTGTCACAGGCACTCTGCACAGATCCACGCCCCGTCCGCATTGACACGCATCAAGTCCGCCGGATTATCTGCGCGCTTTTCGCCATCCCTGCGCGCGCGCTTCCTGTTCTGAGCAAAACCAGCGCTCGCCTTTGGCTATGTTGATCCCCGTGCGTTCATAGTCGCGCTGGCCCGGAACGTGGAAAATTTGGCCACTCTTGGTGATATTCCCTTTGATGACGCAGTTCTTGTTTACCGGAATGCGCCCCTTTGCACTGGTTGCGCGATATTGTGCAGGGTTCTGAACACGGCCCGAATGCAGGCCACGATCATTGATCGCAGCGCCCTTTTCATCCAGATCGTAGGCCATCGAATATTCGCGGTAAGCGAATGCCAAGCCGCGCGAAACGATCTGCTGGCCCACATCGCGCCCCTCGACCTCGCAGCGCGCCACGACACGATCATAACGATCGACATCAACCTCACGGCACCGCGCGCGTTTGCCATCATACATCACCGCAACTTGCGCTGTCACCCATGCCCCGCAGGCCCAATTTGCGCCCTGTTCCGTCTCGCAGGTTTGTTTGCCTTCCGGCGCGTCGATCCCGTGCAGTCGCACACGCACACCAGCGACATCAAATGTATCGCCATCAATGACCCTGACACGCCCACTGACATCCGCCGCAACAGGCACCGCAACGGCAAGCATCGATACAAGTAAACAAAACCTTAACATAGGTCCGAATATGAGCGCCTGCCGACTGCCCTTCAATCCAATTCGTTAACAAAGGTTAACAAAAAGCATCGCCTGCCCTTCTTTGGTCCGAAAATGCCAGCGGCGTGCGGCGCAGGTTTTATCGCTGGGACGTTTCCCAATCAGGATGCAGCCACGGGCGATCATTGCTTCGTGCCAGCATATCGCGCCCAAGAATATGATCCGAGGCCTTTTCGCCGACCATAATGGAGGGCGCATTCAGATTGCCGTTGGTGATACGTGGAAAGATCGAACTGTCCGCCACCCGAAGCCCCTCAACGCCGATGACACGGCACTCGGGATCGACCACTGCCATCGGATCGCTCGCCTTGCCCATCTTGCACGTCCCGCAAGGGTGATAAGCGCTTTCGGCATGTTCGGCGATAAACGCATCAAGCTCGGCATCGCTTTGCACATCTGCGCCGGGTTGGATTTCGTGCTTCACAAAAGGCTTGAAAACCTTTTGCGCAAATATCTCGCGGGTGAGACGAATACAGGTGCGAAAATCTTCCCAATCTTCTGGCGTGCTCATGTAATTGAACACAATCTTGGGGGGCACCGCAGGGTCCGCGCTGCGCAGGCTGACAGAGCCACGCGAGGGGCTGCGCATGGGGCCGACATGCGCTTGGAAACCGTGCCCTTCTGCTGCGGCTTTTCCGTCATAGCGCACCGCAATGGGTAAGAAATGATACTGGATATCAGGGTATTCCACCCCTGCTTTGGAGCGAATAAATGCAGCGCTTTCAAACTGGTTAGACGCGCCAAGGCCCGTTTTAGTAAAGAGCCACTGCGCCCCGATCCGCGCTTTGGAAAGCAGGTTCCAGTACCGATACAGCGTGATCGGCTTGGCCGCGGCCATCTGGATATAAAGCTCCAGATGATCTTGCAGGTTCTGCCCGACGCCCGCGCGATCCGCGATGACTTCGATACCATGCTGAGCAAGATGCGCGGCAGGGCCGATGCCCGACAGCATCAACAGTTTGGGCGAATTGATCGAACTGGCCGCAACGATCACTTCGCGCGCCGCGTTTATTACAGTGCCGCCCGCAATTTGCACGCCCGTCGCGCGCCCGTCTTCGATGACAATTTTTTCTGCCAAACCACTGACGAGTTTGCATTTTCCCGTCTTCTGCGCAGGCCTTAGATAAGCGTTGGCCGCCGACCATCGCCGGCCGTTGTAAACGGTCTGCTCCATCGGGCCGAAGCCTTCCTGCTTTTCTCCGTTGTAATCATCGGTGGTTTCATAGCCCGCTTGCTTGCCTGCTTTGACAAAGGCTTTGAACAACGGATTGGCGCGCGGGCCACGGCCAACATGCAAAGGCCCCGAGCGCCCGCGCCACGCCTTGTCTCCGCCATGCCCGCCGCTGCGCCAGTTTTCCATGCGTTTGTAATAGGGCAGCACATCCGCATAGGACCACCCTTCCGCACCGCTTTCGGCCCAATGATCGAAATCCTTGGCATGACCGCGCACATAAACCATTCCGTTGATCGAAGATGATCCGCCAATCACTTTGCCGCGCGGCGTCGCAAGGCGGCGATTGTTCAAATGCGGTTCTGGTTCGGACGAAAACCCCCAATCGTAACGCGACATGTTCATCGGGTAACTCAAGGCCGCTGGCATCTGGATGAACGGCCCCGCATCGGTGCCGCCGAATTCAATGACGATCACCGAATGACCCGCCTCAGAAAGACGGTAAGCCATGGCGCAGCCCGCAGAGCCCGCACCGACAATAACGTAGTCAGCTTGCATCAACGTAGCCCAAATCTTCTTGAAAGGGCCTCACAAAGAGGCATCTAGAAAGGGGCATCGACTGCTCCCATACGCACGTAAACGGATTTCAACTGGCTATAGTGGTTGATTGCGGCCTTTGAGTTTTCGCGCCCCACGCCAGATTGTTTGGAACCGCCAAAGGGGGCTTCCACGGGCGCGTCATTATAGGAGTTGATGAAGCATGATCCCGCCTCCATCTGCGCGATCACGCGGTGGCCACGCGCAAGGTCTTGGGTGAAGACACCCGCAGACAGGCCGAACTCGGTCGCATTGGCGCGGGTGATTGCGTCTTCTTCAGTGTCGAAATCAAGGACTGACATGACAGGGCCGAAAATTTCTTCCTGCGCGACTGTCATGCCATCGGTAACATCTGCGAAAACAGTTGGTTCCAGGAAAAAACCGTCACGATCAAGGCGCTTGCCGCCACAGACGAGACGCGCACCTTCGGCCTGACCCTTTTCGATATAGCCCTGCACAATCTTCATCTGGTTTTCGGACACCATAGGACCGAAATTCGTCGCCTCATCCAACGGATCGCCCATGACAACGGTTTGCAACCGTTCGTGCAATCGTTTCAAGAAGGCTTCTTTGATGCCCTTTTGCACAAACACGCGGGTGCCGTTCGAGCAGACCTGACCGGAGCTGTAGAAATTCGCAAGGATCGCGCCGCCAACGGCGTCTTCCAGGCTGGCGTCATCAAAGATAATCAGCGGAGACTTTCCGCCAAGTTCCATCGTGACGTGCTTGATCCCTTGCGCCGCTGCCGCATAAACCTTGCGGCCCGTAGGAACAGAACCGGTAAGCGAAACCTTATCCACACGCGGATCAGTGACCAAGGGCGCGCCAACGGCACCGGTACCCTGGATGACATTATATAGACCGGCCGGAAGACCCGCCTCATGCAGGATTTCCGCGATTTTCAATGCGCAAAGCGGCGTGGTTTCGGAGGGTTTGAACACCATCGCATTGCCGCAGGCCAGTGCGGGCGCGCCCTTCCAACAGGCAATTTGCGTCGGATAATTCCACGCACCGATACCGACGCACAGGCCCAACGCCTCGCGGCGGGTGTAGACCCAATCCTCGCCCAACTGGATGTGTTCGCCCGTCAAGCTGCCCGCAAGGCCACCGAAATACTCCAATGCATCCGCGCCAGAGGTCGCATCGACATAAAGCGTTTCAGACAAAGGTTTGCCTGTGTCATAGGTTTCCAGAACCGAAAGGTCATGGTTTCGCTCACGGATGATATCCGCCGCACGGCGCAGAATACGACCACGTTCGGTGCCAGACTTTGCCGCCCATGCCTTTTGCGCGGCTTTGGCTGTGGTGATCGCCAGTTCGATGATCGCGGGCGTGGCTTCATGCACAAGCGCGATTTGCGCGCCTGTCGCAGGGTAGATCACGGGGATTTCTGCGCCTGCCGTGTCTTCGACATACTGTCCGTTGATAAAGTGGCTGGCGGTCGGCTGTGTTGGATAGGGCATATTCGCCTCCGGCGGGAGTTTAAGGGCAAAATGAAGTTAGCTTACTCCCCTCGCGGGAAACGCTGGCTTTCTTCGAGAATGTTCAGATCCATATGATTGCGCATGTAGCGCTCGGATGCTTTTTGTAGCGGTTGGTAGTCCCATGGAAAATAATCGCCATTGCGCAGCGCCTCATAAACAACCCAGCGGCGCGCTTGCGAGCGGCGAACGTCTGCGTCGAAACGCTCAAGATCCCAACGGGCCTCGGATTTTGCGCGCAGGGTTTGCACGGTGCCTTGGTGATCGGGGTGATCTGCCAGATTGTCCAGTTCATGCGGGTCGGTTGCCAGATCGAAAAGCTGATCGGGATCAAGCGCACAGCGCGTGTATTTCCATTTACCATAACGCAGGCAGACAAGCGGTGCATAGGAGGCCTCGGCAGCATATTCCATCGCAACTGGCGCAGTGCGCTCTACACCCTGCCCCATAGGTTTCAAAGACATGCCTTCGGTCCACGGCATGACCTCGTCCATGCTTACCCCTGCTAAATCACAGAGCGTCGGGCAGACGTCGATATTGCTTACAGGTGTTTCAATCAGACCCGGGGCCATGTCGGGACTTGCGATCATCAAAGGCACGCGCGCAGAGCCCTCGTAGAAGGACATTTTGAACCACAAGCCGCGCTCGCCCAACATATCGCCGTGATCGGACACGAAGAGGATCGTGGCTTCCTGGCGGGTCGTTTCCAGCGCCTCAAGCACCTCGCCCACCTTGTCATCAAGGTAGGAGATATTGGCAAAATAGGCGCGGCGCGAACGGCGGATATCCTCATCAGCAATGTTGAAATTATCGCGATCATTGGCATCAAGGATGCGCTTGGAATGGGCGTCTTGCTGCGCGTAGGGGATCGGGCCAATCTCTGGCATCAGATGATCGCAATCCTCGTAAAGATCCCAATATTTGCGCCGCGCGACATAGGGGTCATGCGGGTGCGTAAAGCTGATCGTAACGCACCAGGGGCGGTCGTCCTTGCCGCGTGCCAGATCATAGATCTTGCGGGTCGCATTATAGGCAACTTCATCATCATATTCGAGCTGGTTGGTGATCTCGGCCACCCCAGCGCCCGTGACAGACCCCATGTTGTGATACCACCAGTCGATCCGCTCACCCGGCTTGCGGTAGTCCGGGGTCCAGCCGAAATCGGGCGGGTAGATATCTGTGGTCAACCGTTCCTCAAACCCGTGCAACTGGTCCGGTCCGACGAAGTGCATCTTGCCAGACAGGCACGTGTGATAGCCCGCGCGGCGCAGGTGATGTGCATAGGTCGGGATCGACGATGCAAACTCTGCCGCGTTATCATAAACCCCGGTGGCGGACGGCAACTGACCGGACATGTAAGCAGCCCGCCCCGGCGCGCATAGCGGGCTGGCGGTATAAGCATTCTTGAAACGGGTCGAACGCGCGGCCAGCTTTTTCAGGTTGGGGGCATGGAGCCAATCAGCAGGACCATCAGGAAAGAAGGTGCCATTCAACTGATCGACCATGAAGATAAGAATATTCGGCCTGCTCATGTGACGTAACTTTCCAATTCGAGGGCGAGATAGCTCAAAACCTGACGGGCCGCTTCGCTTTGGTCTGGCACGGATTTGACCAAACTCTGTCGCAAATAGACCCCATCGATAAGCGCTGCGATCCGCGAAGACACTTCGCCTGCGCGCGAACCGATCAGGGGGCGTAATGCAAAAACAAGATTGGAACGCAAACGCGCCTGATAAATGCCAAGCAATCGCTTGGCTTCGGGGACTGTTTGGGCCAAGACATAGAAATTCAACCAAGCCGCGATCACTTCGGGGCGAAAATTAGAGCTGGAAAAAGACGCGCGTACAATCGCCTCGACCCTACTCTCGGAGCTAACGGCCATGACAAGTGCACCGCGGACCTCTGCGCTATAGACTGTTAATGTATGGCGCATCGCCGCGAGAAAAATCTGCTCTTTGCCGCCAAAATAATGATGAGCCAAAGCAGACGACATGCCTGCCCGCTTGGCAATCGCGCCAACGGTGACATCTAATGTCCCATGTGCGCCGATCTCCGCAATCGTGGCTTTCACCAAAGCGGCGCGGCGTATAGGCTCCATACCAAGCTTTGGCATTGCGACTCCGATATTCTTCTTGCCGAGCGACGCTAATTCGTTTTTTATTGATCCGTCAATCAATAAAAACACCACCAACTGGGAGAAGACTCCGATGAGCTTCAAAACAACGATTTCAGCGCTGGCCCTTCTGGCCGCATCCCCCGCATTCGCTGATTGCGGCAAAGTCACATTTGCGGACGTCGGCTGGACCGACATCACCGCAACGACCGCTGCGACCTCCACTATCCTGCAAGCATTGGGATATGAGACAGACACCAAACTTCTGTCTGTACCCGTAACATACACCTCCATGGCGCAGGGCGACATCGATGTTTTCCTTGGCAACTGGATGCCAACCATGGAGGCCGACATCGCCCCCTACCGCGAAGCGGGCACAGTGGACACCGTGCGCGAAAACCTTGAGGGCGCGAAATACACGTTGGCCGTGAACAAAGCCGCCATGGACCTTGGCATCAAAAGCTTTGCAGACATCGCCGCGCATAAAGACGCACTTGATGGCAAGATCTACGGCATTGAGCCGGGCAATGATGGCAACCGTTTGATCCAGTCGATGATTGACGGCAACTCTTTCGGGCTTGAGGGCTTTGAAGTTGCAGAAAGCTCAGAGCAAGGCATGCTTGCGCAGGTCGCGCGTTTGACCAAGAAAGAAGAACCGATTGTCTTCCTTGGCTGGGAACCCCACCCGATGAACGCCAATTTCGACATGGGTTACCTGACGGGCGGCGATGAGTTCTTCGGCCCCGACCTTGGCGGCGCGACGATCTACACCAACACCCGCGCAGGCTATGTGGCTGAATGCGGCAATGTTGGCACGTTTCTTGGCAACCTCAAGTTCTCGCTCGCGATGGAGAACGAAATCATGGGCGCGATCCTGAATGACGGGGACGACGCCGATGACGCTGCGGCGGCATGGCTCAAGGCCAACCCGGACGCCTATATGGCATGGCTGGACGGCGTGACCACCAAAGACGGCGGCGATGCCATTGCGGCGGTCAAGGCTGCGCTGGGCATGTAAGCTCGAAATCTTGAGCGCCCCAAAGCTAAATTGGGGCGCTTTTCTATTTCGGGAGGCCCCTAATGCTTGACTGGCTTACAGATCATAAAATCCCCATTGGCAAGACAGCAAAGACAGTCTTTGACTGGCTGCAAGAGGTGGGCGAGCCGTTCTTTGACTGGCTCGCAACCGTTCTTGAGGGGTTGATCGACGCTATTCTCTGGGTGCTGCAAACCCCCCATCCGCTGATCGTGATCGCCGCCTTTGCGGGCCTGACCTACGCGCTGCAACGCTCGTGGAAGACCGCATTGTTTATCGCGCTCGGCTTTCTGTTCATCCTCAATCAGGACTACTGGGAAGAAACCACCGAAAGCCTCACGCTCGTTTTGTCGGCCTGCGTCGTCTGTATGGCTGTGGGCGTCCCCATCGGGATCGCCGCCGCGCACCGCCCACGCCTGTTCCGCGCGATGCGCCCTGTGCTGGATCTGATGCAAACGCTGCCCACCTTCGTCTATCTTATCCCGGCCATTGTCTTCTTTGGCATCGGCATGGTGCCGGGTCTCATCGCGACTGTGATCTTCGTTCTGCCTGCGCCGATCCGCCTGACACATCTTGGCGTTTCTTCGACCCCGACGCCGCTACTCGAAGCGGCCCAAGCCTTTGGCGCAACGCCGCGCCAAACGCTACTCAAAGTCGAACTCCCCTACGCACTGCCGCAGATCATGGCAGGGCTGAACCAAACCATCATGCTCTCGCTTTCAATGGTCGTCATCGCCGCGCTTGTCGGTGCGGATGGTCTTGGCGTTCCAGTTGTGCGCGCCCTTAACCAGGTAAACACGGCGCTTGGATTTGAAAGCGGGTTTGTCATCGTCGTGGTCGCCATCATGCTTGATCGCATGCTGCGCGTGGAGCGTTAAAAATGGGTACAGCAGTCACCTTCGATGCCGTCAATATCGTGTTCGGCGACAAACCCGAAGCCGCGCTACCGCTAATGGACGCGGGACAGGACCGCGCGGACATTCAACAAAGCACCGGTCAGGTGCTCGGCGTGCATGACTGCTCGCTTGAGGTGCTGGAAGGCGAAATCCTTGTTCTCATGGGCCTCTCGGGTTCGGGCAAATCCACGCTTTTGCGCGCAGTGAACGGGCTAAACCCGGTCTGTCGCGGCACGGTACATGTGCGCGGTAAAGACGGCATGCTCGATGTCACCAACGCCAGTGCGGCCGATCTGCGCCGCATCCGCCAGGAAAGCGTTGCGATGGTCTTTCAACAATTCGGCCTACTGCCATGGCGCACAGTGCGAGAGAATGTCGGACTGGGTCTTGAGCTGTCAGGAATGGGCAAAAAAGAACGCCGGATCAAAGTTGATGCACAACTTGAACTGGTGGGCTTAAGCGACTGGTCTGAAAGGAAAGTTGGCGATCTTTCCGGTGGAATGCAACAGCGTGTCGGCCTTGCGCGCGCCTTCGCAACCGAGGCTCCGATCCTGCTGATGGACGAGCCGTTCTCGGCGCTTGATCCTCTGATCCGCACCCACCTTCAGGACGAGCTGCTCGAACTTCAAGCCAAGCTTGGCCGCACGATCATTTTCGTTTCCCATGACCTTGATGAAGCGTTCAAAATTGGCGGGCGCATCGCCATTATGGAAGGCGGACGCATCGTGCAATGCGGCACTCCGCAAGAAATTTTCACCAACCCAGCAACCGATTACGTGGCCGAATTCGTTGCACACATGAACCCGCTTGGCGTGCTTTGCGCGCGTGATGTCATGGAAACCGACCCTGTGGGTAAACCGAAAATATCTGTAACATCAGATGCTTCAATTCAGGAAGTCATGCAACACTTTGAGAATGGCGAATCCATTGTCGGCGTCACCCATAAGGCTAGCGCCATAGGCCAGATCACTTCGGCTTCAGTTATGAAAAAGCTTCTTGATCCAAGGGCCTAACGCCTTCGCTTCATTTTGCCAGTAAACTCATCCGGCCCGTCAAAACGCGCTAGACTTTGGTTTCATTCGCAGTCGGGGTAATCACGCCGCGTTTCAGCATCGCTTCGCGCCATGTGATGAAAGAAACGGACCCAAGGATCACGAAGCCCCCTACGACCACCCAGATATCCACATCTTCGCCGAATGCGAAATAACCCAGCGACACCGCCCAAACCAGTTGCAGGAAAGTGACCGGTTGCGTCACGGTCAAGGGCGCAGAGGCAAATGCCAGCGTCATCGTGTAATGCCCCGCCGTCGCAAAGCAGGCGACCGCGAAAAGCATTGCAACCTCATGCCATGTCGGCGGTATCCATACTGCATAGGCCAATGGCGCAAGTCCAATAGTGACGGTGATCGACAACATCGCAACGACGATGGAGGCAGGCACAGCATCCGCCAGCAGCTTTGCAGTCAGGTAGGACACGCAAAACACCAAAGCAGCGGCGAGCATGGCAAAATGCCCGACGCTCAATTCGCGAAAGCCGGGGCGCAGAATAATGACGGCCCCAACCAGCGCACAGAGCACCGCAATCAAACGGCGCATCGCCAGCTTTTCACCAAGGAACAATGCGGCTGCAATGGTTACGTAGACAGGCGTCAGGTAGTTCATCGCAGTGACTTCCGCGATGGAAATTTGCGTCATGGAAAAGAACCAAAGCGTGACGCCGAAGGTATGAAATCCACCACGCACTGCAAACAACCGCCAAACGCGCGGCTCTAGACGCGTCCGTCTCAACGCGCCGAAAATAGGTATCAGAAAAATCAGGCCAAGAGAGTAGCGCAGAAATGCAGCCTCCGCCGCGGGAATGCGTGGCCCGTTAATCTTGACCAAAGCTGTCACAGCGACAAAACAAAGCCCCGTTACAACCATCCAAAAGACGCCGACGATCGGGCGCTGCGCTGTTTTTTCCATGTTCCTGTCAGATCAAACCCTTAGGCGTAGCGCAAGCCTCAGAATAGAAGTGACGCAGCGATGGCCCACATGGTGAGGGCAATTATTGCATCCAGCACGCGCCAAGCCATAGGCATCGCAAAGAACGGGCTAAGCAATCTCGCGCCAAATCCGAGCAGAGCAAAGAACGCAAAACTTGCCAGTGCGGCACCCGCTCCGAAGGCGAGCCGATCTTCGTATTGCGCAGAGATGGAGCCGATCAGGACGACCGTATCGAGATAGACATGCGGGTTTAACCACGTGATTGCGAGCAATGTCAGAAGCGTTTTGGATAAGGGTGCCGCGCCTTGCCCTTCGCCCTCTAACGCGTTCCCGCCGCGCCATGCTGAAAGCGCATTTTGCAAACCGTACCACAGCAAGAATGCCGCCCCGCCATAGCGCATCGCGGTTTCGAACCATGGGACAGCCTGCGCCAGAGCCCCGAAACCAGCCACCCCGCAAATAATCAATATCGCATCCGAGATCGCGCAGGTGAGCACGATAGGCAAAACATGTTCGCGGCGCAGGCCGTGTTTGAGCACGAACGCATTCTGCGCGCCTATGGCAAGGATCAGCGAAAAGCTAAGGGCAAAGCCGGGCAGAAAGGATGCAAAGAAAGGGGACATTTGTATTTCCTAGTCATGAAGTCCCATTGCTTTAAAGCTACGTTTCGAACAAGGCTAGTTAAAGAAGCCAAGCTGGCATAAGTATTGCCTATGCATACAGTGGCCGATCACACACGCGCGCTTGGCGCAGACCTAAAAACAGGCAGTCCAGATTGCGTAGCCCGGTTCCTGAGCAACGCAGATTGCTCAAGGCCATTGCGATCAAACACAGCAAGACCGGTTGATGCCGTGCAAGCGTCATTTACCGTCCCGATCTACCAGATTGATTTCAGCATGAGTCCCACTTGATATGACCCAGTTCACACTCAATCCACTTGTGCTGCCGAATGGAAGTTCAATCCAGCGCGCGCACGTTGTTCCGGCCAAGTATCGTTTAGATGGCTTTGACCAGACTTATGATTTTCATACAATTGCCTATGATGTGATCTGGATGGAACGCCAGAAATCGTTGCTATTGATCTGTCCAAAACTTCTAAATCTTGAACGGCTTTTAACCACCTCTAAAATAACAGCTTCTGGTCAAGTCATTAAGAGCATACGTATTCGTCGTTATCGACGTCACGATGAAGTGTGGCTAAGCCTGCCGACACGCCCCGAGCAGATCTCGATTGAGTTGGATCAGTTCACAATTCGCGCTAATGTCAGTAATCAAGAAACTGATTTTAATAATAAAAACGTTCTCATGACCAAATCGAAAGACAACGATCTGGTTTGGGTAAAAGATTGGATGCAACATCATAACGTTGCCCAATCGGCAACCGCCGCACTGATCTTCGACAACGGATCGACGCGATATTCCCTATCAGAATTAGAACAATCGATGGTTTCTGTGCCGGGCTTTGATGTTGCAGGCGCTGTCGCCTCCAGCTTTCCTTTTGGAAGCTGGAAAGCGAGCAAGTTGATCCATCGCTCGATGTTCTATCAGGCGGGTATGCTTAACATCGCACGGCATCGTTTCTTGCACGCTGCCCGCGCGGTTTTGCCCATAGATGTGGATGAGCTGGTCGTCGGGGCCAGCATGTTCGATGCCGCGGTTCATTCGCGCATCGGGTATGTGACAATTCCCGGCGTTTGGCGCTATTCTAATCTTCCGCCTGAACAGCGCCCTCGCCATAGCGATCACGTCTGGCGACGTGACCCCGACGCCGTGAGTAAGGAAAAATATTGCCTGACGCCCGGGAGATGGTTCACAGATACGGTTTGGGACATCCACGGGCTGCGCCGCTATATGTTTAATAAGCTGGCGATGCGCGACGACGCGCGGTTTGTGCATTGCGAGCACGTCTCGAACGGTTGGAAACGCAAACGCGATGCTGCGGCGGGCGAAACGCTTGTGCGTGACCCACAGACCGAGCAGGAGCTAGCAACGCTTCGTCAAATGTAAAACGGCCCCCAAATAGGTTGGAGGCCGCTCAAACACTTCATGCTATACTTTAAAGCTGCTCCATAACCTCGTCGGAGGCTTCAAAGTTTGCCGTTACGCGCTGGATGTCATCATCATCCTCGAGCGCGTCGATCAGTTTCATTAGCTTGGTCATGCCTTCCAGATCCATCTCTGTGGAAATGTTGGGTTGCCAGATCAATTTTGCACTGTCGCTTTCACCAAGCGCGGCTTCGAGCGCCGTGGAAACCTCGTTCAGATCGGTGTCTGCGCAGATTATCATGTGACCATCCTCAGAGCTTTCACAGTCTTCCGCGCCAGCTTCAATCGCGGCCATCATCACTGTGTCAGCATCGCCAGCATCGGCAGAATAAGTGATCTCGCCCTTACGATCGAACATGAATCCGACAGAGCCGGTTTCGCCCAGATTGCCGCCATTCTTGGTGAACGTCGAGCGCACTGTAGACGCTGTGCGATTGCGGTTATCTGTCATCGCCTCGACGATGATAGCGACGCCATTGGGGCCGTAACCTTCGTAACGGATTTCCTCATAGTCTTCGCCCTCGCCGCCCGTGGCCTTTTTGATCGCGCGGTCGATGTTGTCTTTCGGCATCGATTGGGACTTGGCTTCCTTGATCGCCAATCGCAAGCGCGGGTTTTTGTCCGGATCGGGGTCACCCATTTTCGCGGCAACCGTAATCTCCTTGGAAAACTTGGAAAACAGTTTCGAGCGCAGTTTGTCCTGACGCCCTTTGCGGTGTTGGATATTTGCCCATTTTGAGTGGCCGGCCATGTCTCTCTCCAGATGAGAATACTAATAATCCCGCCCATATAGGCCAGCACAGGACGCGCCCGCAAGTCGGTTGCATATCCCGCGAAACTGAGGTGAAGCTGACGACAACCTGAAAGGCCTGTTATGACCCAAGATCAAATCATTCTGTTTTCCTTGTTCGGCGCTGTTTTCGCCCTCTTGCTATGGGGCCGCTTTCGCTATGATCTTGTTGCTTTCACAGCGCTTTTGGCGGGTGTGCTGCTGGGCGTTGTTGACAGCAAGGACGCGTTTTCCGGCTTTGGCCACCCCGCAACTTTGGTGGTTGCGCTTGTGCTGGTTGTCTCTGCTGGTCTGGTGCGTTCCGGGGCGGTTTTCCTTATCACGCGCACGCTTGTAGACAGTTCTCGCTCGCTTGGTGGGCACATCGCGTTGATGGGTGGAATCGGCGGCGTTCTATCGGCCTTTATGAATAACGTTGCTGCACTTGGGCTGCTTATGCCCGTAGACATCCAGACCGCGCGCAAAGCCGGGCGCGCGCCGGGGCTATCGCTGATGCCCCTTAGCTTTGCGACGATCCTTGGCGGGATGGTCACGTTGATCGGAACACCGCCCAACATCATTATCGCCGCAATCCGCGAAGAAAGTCTTGGCGAGCCGTTCAAGATGTTCGACTTTGCCCCTGTTGGCGGCATTACCGCGATTGCCGGCCTGGCCTTTGTTGCGCTGATTGGTTGGCGTTTTATTCCTGCACGTGGAAATGATGCGGGCGTTGGTGGTGATCTATCTGATTATATTGCCGAATTGACCGTCCCGAAGGAAAGCAAACTTATCGGCAAGCGCCTTTCGGAAATAGAAGGCGACGCTGAAAAGGCTGATGTGGCGGTTCTTGGCCTGATCCGCGATGGCAAGCGGCGCTATGGGCGCGCGCGCAATTCGGTATTGCAAGGCGGCGATACGCTGGTTTTGGAAGCTTCGCCCGATGCTTTGGACGAATTTCGCGCCGCGCTTTCACTGGCTTTCGCAGATGACAAACGTGAAGAGCACCTCAAAGCTGCGGGCGACGGGCTGGATATTATCGAAGTCGTCGTAAGTGAAAACGCGCGTATCGCAGGCAAGACGGCGCAGGCTATCGGCCTTGCTTGGCGTCAACGAACCGTTCTGATGGGGATTTCGCGACAGGGTAAAGCGATCCGCGATCACGTGCGCCGTACCGAAGTACGTGCCGGTGACATTCTGTTGCTGCTGGTTCCAAAGGACCGCGGCCCCGACGTGACGGAATGGCTTGGCTGTTTACCCCTAGCTGCGCGCGGCCTGTCAGTGACCCAAGACAGCAAAGTATGGCTTGCGATTGGCCTGTTCGCCGCAGCGGTTGCTGCTGCCAGTTTTGGGCTGGTTTATCTGCCGATTGCACTAGGCCTTGTGGTTGTTGCCTATGTGCTGGCAAAGATTGTGCCGCTTTCGGAACTCTACACCCACATCGAGTGGCCCGTTGTGGTCTTGCTTGGCTCCATGATCCCACTTGGCGCGGCCTTGGAAAAGGCGGGCGGCACAGAGCTCATCGCTGGCGCATTGGTCGGCGCGACCGAGGGCATGCCTGCTTGGGCGATCCTCACCGTTCTGATGGTTGTGACGATGACGCTTTCAGATGTGCTGAACAACACGGCGACAACCATTGTTGCCGCGCCCGTCGGCATCCAGATGGCGCAGTCCTTGAACGTTTCTCCGGATCCGTTCCTGATGGCCGTCGCGATTGCGGCCTCATCGGCCTTCCTCACGCCAATCGGGCATAAGAACAACACGCTTATCCTGGGTCCCGGCGGGTATCAGTTTGGCGATTATTGGAAAATCGGGCTGCCCTTGGAAGTCGTCGTTGTCGCTGTTTCTATTCCCGCGATCCTTGTGTTCTGGCCACTTTAGTCACCCTCCAACAAGGCGCGTATCCACCGATAGAGCCGCATCTGCGGCTTTATCGGCGCTGGCGTGCGAAGCAAAAGCGACTGGCCCGTTGCCACCTGCCCTTGCAAAGGCGCGACCAGCGTTCCCTGTGCTAGGTCGCGCGCAACCAGCCAGGAATGGCCCATCATCACCCCTGCCCCATTGCGCGCCTCTTCCAATGCAATGCTATAGAGCGAGAAATGCGCGCCTGAAAACCTGCGCTCGTCCAACCCCATCCGCGCACGCCATAGTGGCCAATCCCCGCTCCAAGCGGTGTCCTGAATCAGCGGCACATTATCCAGATCCTTTGCAGCGGCGATCCGTGCGGCTATCTCGGGTGCACAGACAGGAAAAATCATATCCTGCGCAATTTCGAATTCGGCGGGGTCATTACACGGCGTGCCTAGAAACAGACTGACATCGAAAAGGTCGCGCGCAAGGTTTGGTGCGAGTTCCAGCGCAGTGACAGAAACGGTTTGGTTCGGGAAAGCTCTGCGCAGGTGTGGCAAACGGGGTGACAACCAAAGCTGGGCAATGGCAGGTAGTGCTGCAATGTTGATCGCCGCTTCGGGTGCCTGGGCGCGCAAACGATGTAAAGCGCCGCCAAGGGCATCAAAGGCCTGCGAAAAATCACCCGCCACTTGCCTGCCCAGCTCTGTCAGACGAACGCCTTGACTGCGCCGCTCAAACAGCGGCGCGCCGACCCAATCCTCAAGCGCTTTGATTTGCTGGGAAATCGCGCCGGAGGTTACGCAAAGCTCTTCAGCTGCGGCTGCAAAACCGCCCAGACGCGCTGCGGCTTCAAAGCTGCGCATTGCATTCAGGTGTGGCCCACGCGGACGGGAAGGATGGACTGGCATTTACTACCCTTAGTTTTTCTACGGCTAATTTCAGAAAAACTCATTTGCAAAGTTTCCTCAAGTGCCGTGATAAGCAATCAATCTTTTGGAGTTATCAAATGCTAGAAAATCGTCCTTGGGTGCCTGCGGATTGCGAAAGCCGTGTAAGCCTGATTGCCAAAGAAACCGCTGGCCGCAGCAGCGCCGACAATGCCGCACGCCTTGATGCATTGATCGAAGAAAATCGCGATATTCACGAGCGCGAGTGCTTTAACCTTAATCCCGCGACCAACGTGATGAACCCGCGCGCAGAGGCGATGTTGGCCTGCGGCATCGGATCACGCCCGTCCTTGGGATATCCCGGTGACAAATACGAAATGGGCCTGGAGGCCATTGAGGAAATCGAAGTCATCACAGCCGAGCTGTGCGCACAGGTGTTTGATGCCAAATACGCAGAAATTCGTGTGCCATCTGGCGCAATTGCCAATCTCTATGGCTTTATGGCGACCTGCAAAGCGGGCGATACAATCATCGCGCCGCCCGCTTCGATTGGCGGGCATGTCACCCACCATAGCGCGGGCTGTGCGGGCTTGTTCGGGTTGAACACCATTCCTGCCCCTGTAAACGCAGACGGCTATACCATTGATATTGATGGGCTTCGCAAACTGGCCCATGACGTCCGGCCAAAGCTGATTACGATTGGCAGTTCGCTTAACCTGTTCGAGCATCCCGTTGCCGACGTGCGTATGATCGCGGATGAAATCGGAGCGAAAGTTCTCTTCGATGCGGCCCATCAATGCGGGATCATCGCAGGCAAATCATGGAAAAACCCTCTGAGCGAGGGCGCGCATTTGATGACAATGAGCACCTACAAAAGCCTCGGCGGCCCCGCGAGCGGGTTGATTGTCTCGAATGATGCAGAAATCATGGAACGTATTGACGCGATTGCCTTTCCGGGGATGACCGCCAATTTCGATGCGGCAAAGTCAGCGGCGCTGGCGATTACAATGCTCGATTGGATCGAGCACGGCGCGGCCTATAGCACGCAAATGATCGACACCTCGCGCGCGATGGCCGCCGCGCTAGAGGCTGAAGGACTTCCTGTCTTTGCCAAGGCGCACGGCTTTACCAATTCGCACCAGTTCGCGGTTGAGGCGGCAGGTTTCGGCGGCGGACAAGCGGCGTCAAAGACCCTGCGCAAGGCTGGATTTCTTGCTTGTGGCATTGGCCTGCCCATTGCCGAGGTCGCGGGCGACATGAACGGTTTGCGCATTGGAACGCCCGAACTGGTGCGCTGGGGCATCACGGCGGATCACGCGCCAGAGCTGGCGGCACTTATCGCAAAAGCCCTTCGATCAAACGCACCAGAGGCTTTGGCTCCTGAGGTGCGCGCACTGCGGGAAACCTTTGATAAGCTGCATTATGTAAATGCCTGAAAGCAGGTTTGGGGATAGAGCGATCTATTCCCACTCCATTTCTTCAAAAACGCGCTGCGCATTGCGCCCTGCAAGCGCATCAAACTGCGCGAGGCGGGCGAAGGCAGATTGATCCACATTTACCGCGTCGATGATGTCCCCGCCTTCGTCGATATGCGACGCCATCCCTGTGCGCAGATTGACCAGATAGTCATAGGTATCAGCCTTCGCCGCCGCGAGTGTCGTCGCTGGCCCATGACCCGGAACAAGATGCGCAGGCTCTAGCGCTGCCACCGCCTCGAATGCCGCAATCCAATTGCGCGAGCTGGAAAACTCCATAACGCCCAAAACGCGCCCAACATAGACGATATCCCCCGTGAAAACGGTTTTGCTTTGCGCGAGCCAAACAAAACTATCGCCCGGCGTATGCGCTGGTGCGACGTGACGCACTGCGATTTCGACCCCGCCCAATGACAGATCATAAGCGGTATCAAATCTGATGTCCGCGCTTGAAGGCTTTGTATTTTCCAAGCCTTGCGCGCCGATAAGTTGTGATAGAACAGTCAGTTGCATGGATGCGCGATCGTTCTGATCCGCAATGGCTGCATTCGAGCTTACAATCTTTGCGCCCTTTGCCTGCCAATAGCTGTTCCCAAGCCAGCGATGATCCTGCCCGCCTGTGTTGATAACATATTTCACAGGCTGCTTGGTGAGCGTGGCGATCACTGCATCTATCGCGGCTGCCCCTTTGTAACTGCCACCGGGATCAACCAAGACCGCACCTTCGCTGGTTTCAATCAAGCCAAATGTCGCGTTGTTGGCAAGGTTGTCAGCGTTTCGGTTTTCGGCAGGGCCTTCAAGCGCCCAGATATGATCCGCAACCTGTTGGACCTCGAACATCCCCGCGCACAGCGCGTTCGTCGTCAGGAAAACCGCAATAGTGCCCAGAATAGTGGCTCGAATCATATCTTCGCTTTCATTCAAGTTATCGAATATGAGTAACACCCTTCAAAGCAATATCAAATCAGCTGAAAAGGATTGAAGTGGCTTCACGGCTTGCGCCGCGCGCAATGCATGATAATCGGATTACATGAGAACTTTATTTTTAGGCGATGTGATGGGCCGCGCTGGTCGGCGCGCAATCACGGAACAGCTGCCCAAGCTGCGCGAGGAACTGCGCGCTGACTTTGTTGTCGTGAATGGCGAAAATGCCTCTAACGGTATGGGGCTGAATGCAGAGCACGCGAACGCTATTTTCGCGGCAGGCGCGGATTGCGTGACTTTGGGCGATCATGCGTTTGACCAAAAAGATATGCTTCAGCATATCGAAAAAGATAACCGAATTTTGCGGCCTTTGAACTTTGCCAAGACTGCCCCCGGGCGCGGGCACAGGTTGTTCAAGGCGGCAGGCGGGCAGAAGGTTCTGGTGCTTCAGGTGCTTGGTCAGGTCTTTATGAAGCGCGCTTTTGATGATCCTTTCTCTGCTGTGGACGCCGTTCTGCGTGCGCATCCGCTTGGTGGCCTTGCGCAGATGATCCTCGTGGACGTCCATTGCGAAGCAACGTCGGAAAAGATGGGCATGGGGCATTATTGCGATGGTCGGGCAACGATTGTTGTTGGCACGCATACCCATGTTCCCACCGCTGATGCACAGATTCTTCCTGGCGGAACCGCCTTCCAGAGCGATGCAGGCATGTGCGGTGATTATAATTCTGTGATCGGAATGGAAAAAGAAGAACCCATGCGCCGCTTTATCACAGGCATGGCGAAGTCGCGTTTCACCCCTGCCAATGGCGATGCTACTTTGTCCGGCCTCTTTGTGGTTAGCGATGATCGCACAGGTAAAGCGAGTTCTGTTTCGATGATCCGCCGCGGCGGCGGCCTTGAGCAAAGCGCACCATGAAAGAAAACCTGCCGCTGTTTGGCGTGTTGATTCTGCTGGGCGCGGGCTGGGGCATAACCATGCCGCTCACCAAGATCACGGTTAGTGCAGGCTATCAACAATTCGGACTTATTTTCTGGCAGTTTGCCATCGCAGCGGTGCTTTTGGGGGCTGTGCTGACACTGCGTGGCAAACTGTTGCTGCCAAACGGGCGGCAATGGAAATTTGCAGCATTGATCGCGCTGATTGGCACGCTTTTGCCCAATTCAGCCAGCTATCAGGCGGCGGTTCATCTGCCGAGCGGCGTGATTTCGATTTTGCTCTCCTTGATCCCGATGATCGCTTTTCCTATTGCCTTGGCGCTAGGCAATGACCGTTTTTCTACGCGCAAGCTCGTTGGTTTAACCTTGGGCTTTGCCGCTGTAGCGCTGATCGCGGCCAATGGGGACAGCTTTGCGGGGGATGTTTCACTCTGGTGGATTGCGATCGCACTGATCGCGCCCAGCTTCTATGCGTTAGAGGGCAATGTCGTCGCCAAATGGGGCACACACGGGTTTGATGCGATGCAGACCTTGTTTTGGGCCAGCATTGTCGGCCTTTTACCTGCGCTTTTCCTTGCGCTGCAAACGGGGCAATTCATTGCTATTCCAACAGTTTGGGGCGTCGCTGAATTTGCTTTTGTGATTGCCTCTGTCGCACATGCGATTGTCTACGCTGGCTATGTCTGGCTGGTCGGACGCGCAGGGCCCGTTTTTACTGCGCAGGTCAGCTACCTCGTCACGGTTTTCGGCGTGTTCTGGGCGGTTATCCTGCTTGGTGAAGTTTATGCCAGTGATATATGGGCGGCGCTTGCGCTTATGCTAGGCGGGCTTTTTCTGGTGCAGCCACGACGCGCTGAGGCACCTATCGAAGGACTTACCGATGCTGTTTGAACTAACACAAACACAAGGCGCCATTGCGGCGATGTTGACCGTATTAGGCATGTTCGTCTTGTTCGTGCGCGAAAGCTATCCCACAGAAGTCGTTGCGATAGCCGGTGTCGCCCTGTTGCTGGTGCTTGGCGTGCTGCCCTATGAAAACGCGCTGGCGGTGCTGTCCAACCCCGCGCCCTGGACCATCGCAGCGATGTTCATCGTGATGGGGGCCTTGGTGCGCACGGGCGCGCTGGAGGCCTTTACCAAGCTCGCTGACAGGCAGGCCAAGACGCGGCCTGCGGTTGCTATCGCGATGTTACTGGCCTTTGTTATCCTTGCCTCTGCGGTTGTGTCCAACACGCCCGTCGTTGTGGTAATGATCCCTGTTTTTGTACAGCTCTCCAAAACCTTAGGCACCAAAGCCTCAAAGCTGCTGATCCCGCTTAGCTATGCTGCCATCCTTGGCGGCACGCTGACGCTGATCGGGACATCAACCAACCTTTTGGTTGACGGCGTAGCCCGGCAGAACGGTATGGACGCGTTTTCTATCTTTGAAGTCACACCGCTAGGGATTGTTCTGGTGATTTGGGGCATGCTTTACCTGCGTTTTGTTGGTCCCTATTTGTTGCCGGAACGTGACAGCATGGCCAACCTTCTGTCCGACAAAAGCCAGATGAAGTTCTTTACCGAAGCGGTCATCCCCCCCGATAGCAACCTTATTGACCGCGAAGTCACGGGCGTGCAGCTTTTCAAACGCGAAGGCGTGCGATTGATCGACGTTGTACGCGGGGATACCTCGCTGCGGCGTAATTTGAAGGAGGTAAAGTTAATGGTCGGCGACCGCGTGGTTTTGCGCAGCCGGATTTCAGAGCTTTTAAGCCTGCAAACCAATAAAGAACTGAAGCGGATCGATCAGGTTTCGGCGGTCGAAACCCACACGGTCGAAGTCCTGATTACCCCGGGATGCAAAATGGTCGGGCGCACCTTGGGCGCGCTGCGACTGCGCCGCCGGTTTGGTGTCTACCCTCTTGCCGTGCATCGTCGGAACCAGAATATCAGCGGACAACTGGATGCTGTAAATGTGCGCATTGGCGACACCCTGCTTCTGGAAGGCTCGCCAGAGGACATTCAACGCCTTGCGCTTGAAATGGGCCTTGTTGATGTCTCGACCCCATCTGACCGCGCCTATCGTCGTCGTCATGCCCCCATCGCCTTGCTTGCGCTTGTGGGTATTGTTGCGCTTGCGGGCTTTGGTCTTGCTCCGATCTTTTTCTTGTCGATCATCGCGGTTGCGCTGGTACTTATCGCGCGCTGCATTGATGCGGATGAAGCGTTCAGCTTTGTGGACGGGCGTTTGCTTACCCTGATTTTTGCAATGCTGGCGATTGGTGCGGCGCTTGAAAGCTCTGGTGCGGTCACGCTGATCGTGAACGCCCTTGCGCCTTATATATCGATCCTTCCGCCCTTTATGATCGTTTGGGCGATCTACCTGCTGACATCCGTTCTGACCGAGCTTGTGTCCAACAACGCAGTCGCTGTGGTTGTCACACCAATTGCGATTGGTTTGGCCGACGCACTTGGCATCGATGCGCGGCCTTTGGTGGTTGCTGTGATGGTCGCGGCTTCCGCCAGCTTTGCCACGCCTATCGGGTATCAAACCAACATGCTGGTTTACGGCCCCGGCGGGTATAAGTTCACCGACTTTATGAAGGTTGGTATCCCGCTCAATCTGACAATCGGGATTTTGGCCTCTGCTATGATTCCGTTTCTTTGGCCGCTCTAAAAAACAAAGCGGCCCTTCGGGGAGAGTTTAAGGGCAAAATGAAGCGCCTAGCGCGGGGTGATGACCCCCGCTTCGGTGACGATCATATCAAGGGGCTGATCGGTCAGCTCCAGCGGGAGATCATCGGCCTCTTGCGAGGCAAAGGCAAAGCCGATGGCGAGCGTGGCGCGGCGGGCGCGTAACCGCTCTAATGTGCGATCATAAAAGCCGCCCCCATAGCCCAGCCGCCCGCCTTTGCGATCAAATGCGACGAGCGGGACAATCACGATCTCTGGCTCGATCCATTCTCCGGTGGCAGGAATCCACGCGCCGAAAGTGCCCTCTTGCATCGCGCATTCGGGTGTCCATTCGCGAAAATCCAAAGGGGTTGCTTTGGCTTTGATAACAGGCATGCCTACGAGGCCGTGCGCCGCCGCTTCGCCCAGCGCAGGAAGCGGGTCAATTTCCGTGCGCATCGGCACATAGCCCGACAGCGGCACACCGCGATAGCCTGCAAGAACTTCGCTCAGATAGCTGGATTGCGCAGGGTGCGCTGTCTCAAAGGCCTGCTTGCGGCGCTCGAACCCGGCCTTGCGAGCGGCAGTTTTTATCGCAGCGAGATCGCTCACAACAGCACCGCAGCGGCAAGCCCAAGGAAGGCGAAAAAGCCGACGACATCCGTCACCGTTGTCACAAAAGCGCCCGAGGCAAGCGCCGGATCGACGCCAAGCTTATCCAAGAGGATTGGAATGACTGTCCCAGCCAGCCCCGCCACAACCATGTTGATGACCATCGCAGTGGCAATGATGTAACCAAGCGCAGGCGAGCCAAACCAGAGCAACCCGACCACGCCCATAATAAGCGCAAAGACCAAGCCGTTAATCAGGCCGACAAGGACCTCTCGGCGGATAACCCGCCACACGTTTGAACCGGTAAGGTCTTTCGTTGCGATGGCGCGCACGGCAACCGTCAAGGATTGCGTCCCTGCGTTACCGCCCATGGAGGCCACGATTGGCATCAGAACCGCGAGCGCCACGATTTGCGAGATCGCCACCTCGAACTGCGCGATCACAAGGCTGGCCGCGATTGTGGTTACAAGGTTAACCGCAAGCCATGGAAGGCGTTGCTTTGTTGTGCTGATAACACGGTCGGTCAAAGACCCTTCGCCGACACCCGCAAGGCGCAGGATATCTTCTTCGTGCTCTTCATCCAGAACGATCATCGCATCATCAATGGTAATCACACCAACAAGACGTTCGTCTTCATCAACGACGGGTGCAGAAATCAGGTGATACTGGTTGAAGGCATAGGCGACCTCGCCCTCGGCCTGCATTGCGGGGATGACGCGAAAGACGTCTTCGGTAAGTTCCCAAAGCAGAACATCGCGGCGCGAGCCCATGAGTTTGCCGAGGGTGACATTGCCGACCGGCTTGAGGCGCGGATCGACCAGAATGATATGATAGAATTGTTCAGGCAGGCTTTCATGCCCGCGCAGAAAGTCGATTGCCTGACCCACGTTCCAATGTTCCGGGGCCATGACGACCTCGCGCTGCATCAAACGGCCAGCAGAGTTTTCCGGATAGGTCAGCGATTGTTCGACTGCGACACGATCGCTGTCCTCAAGAACATCCAGAATGGCATCCTGTTGATGCTCTGTCATATCCTCGATCAGATCGACGACGTCATCGCTTTCAAGCTCGCGTACAGCGTCGGCCAGAACCTCTGGGCGCAGCGTGGCGATCACATCATCGCGGATGCTTTCGTCCAGTTCCGACAGGATTTCACCGTCGAATTCGCGATCATAAAGATGGATCAACTTGCGCCGTTCGGAGGTGCTGATTTGCTCCAGAAGGTCAGCGATATCCGCCGCGTGAAGCGGCTCCATCCGGGCGATCAGAGCGGCCTGATCGCCACGTTCGACCGCGTCTAGAATGGCCGCAACGTCCGAGCGTTCCAGCTCATAGCTGCTTTCTTCGGCGTCATGACGATGTTCATTCAACAGATCGGGTTCGGTCATAGGTTTTGCCTTTCTGTTGCAACGTATGGCGGATGTGCGGACCATACCCATAGCGCGGGCCAAGCAACAGAGGCAGATGCAAATTTCCCATGGTATTGGGCAATGTTTCTGATAGTGAGAACGGATGACACAAAAGCATATTCTTTCGGGTGATCTGTTGGTCTTTGCTGGCGACCCCTTTCAGATGGCGCCCGAGCAAGCCGTGCAAATTCAAAGCGATGGCGCGTTGCTGATCGAGGATGGTATTATCACCGATCGGGGCCCTCGCGACAGCCTTGTGCGCACCCATCCCGGTGCGCGCCATCATGCGCACCCTGGCAAACTGATCTGCCCCGGCTTTATTGACGCCCATGTACATTATCCCCAGACCGCCATGATTGCGTCATGGGGTAAACGGCTGATTGACTGGTTGAACACCTACACATTCCCGGAAGAAATGCGATTTGCCGATCCCGAATATGCTGCCGAAATTTCAGCGCGTTATCTGGACCTGAGCGCCGCGCATGGCACGACCAGCATGGCCAGTTTCTGCACGATTCATCCCGCCTCGGTAGATGCGTTCTTCCGCGAAGCGACCAAGCGGGGACAAAGGGTTGTAGCGGGCAAAACATGTATGGATCGCAATGCGCCTGCGGGCCTGCAAGACACTGCACAAAGCGCATATGAAGACAGCAAGGCCCTGTTGGAAAAATGGCATGGCAGAGGGCGCATATCCTATGCGATTACACCCCGTTTCTCGCCGACCTCCACGCCAGAGCAGCTTGAAGCGATGGGTGCTTTATGGGCCGAGTTTCCCGACTGTTTGATGCAAACCCATCTGAGCGAGCAGCTCGATGAAATCGAATGGGTCCGCGAATTATTCCCCGACGCGCGTGACTATCTCGATACCTATGAACACTTCGGATTGCTTGGTGAACGCGGGCTATATGGGCATGCAATTCACCTGGACCCGCGCGAGATTGATCGCATCGCCGAGGTCGGTGCCGCACTGGTGCATTGCCCCACATCGAACACCTTTATAGGCTCTGGCCTGTTTGACATGGCAGGGCTGACAACGCGCGGTATTTCTGTCGGCCTTGCAACGGATACAGGCGGCGGATCCAGTTTTTCCATGTTGCGCACGATGGCGGCAGCCTATGAGATCGGTCAGCTGAATGGATATGTTCTGCATGCCGCGCAATTGTTATGGCTGGCAACCCGTGGTTCAGCCAAAGCGCTGCATCTACAGGATAAAATCGGTGCGCTGGAGGTCGGGATGGAGGCGGATATCGCCGTGCTTGATCTGGCGTCCACCCCTGCAATTGCCCAGCGCCACGCAAATGCAGAGCATCACTGGGACGCAATTTTTCCGACCCTTATGATGGGCGATGATCGTGCAATCGAAGAGGTCTGGATTGGCGGCAAGAAGCAGGGGCTGGTTTAGGCCCCATAGGTCGCTAGCAACCTGTCTTGCCCAGCACCATCACCCAATATCCATTTGCTTCAGCCATGCCGAAATGGATCGCATTTCCACTAAGAAGGTTCTTGCGGTGGCCTTCGGATTTCTGCCAGCCTGCAAGCGCCTGCGTCGCACCGCTTTGACCTTGGGCAATGTTTTCCGCGACAAAACAGAAGCCATAGCCTTGGCGTTTCACCCGATCCCCGACGCTGGAGCCATCTTTGCCGGTGTGATTAAAGTATCCCTTGCGCGCCATATCGCTGGCATGTGCCTGCGCCGCGCGCGCAAGGCGTGCATCCGCTGCAAGCGGCGCTTTGCCATTTGCTGCGCGAAAGGCATTCACTTCAGGCGCAATGCTCGCACTTAGGCCGCCCACAGGCTGCGCAGCGGCCACCGCGCCCTTAGGCGTTACGTTTGCACCAGAGCGCACGCAGCCAACAAGAAGGGCCGCGCAACACAGGGAAACCAAGACGACGCGCATGATGAATTCCTTTTCGGTCTACATCTATGCTTGCGACAATACCCGAGCCAACTGGTTTTGTCGCGCAATGGTTTTGGGAAGATCAATCGAGGTCACCTGACCAGAGGCAACGACGCGGCGGCCCTCGATGAACAAATCGCGCACTTGGCTCGGCCCTGCTAGCAAGAGCGCACCAGCGTCCCAATTTCCTGCGGCTTCGATCCCGCTCATATCCCAGATCGCTATGTCTGCGCGTTTTCCAACGGCGATCTGGCCACAGTCTGATCGCCCAAGAACCTCTGCACCGCCGCGTGTGGCGATACGCAGGGCTTCGCGCGCGCTCATCGCATCTGCGCCCAGATTGACCCGCTGCAACAGCATGGATTGACGCGCTTCCAGCACAAGGTTGCCGGCATCGTTGGATGCTGAACCATCAACGCCCAGCCCGACCTTTACACCCGCATCGCGCATTGCACGCACGGGCGCGATGCCAGATCCCAGACGGCAGTTCGAACACGGGCAATGCGCAACGCCTGTGCCTGATCGCGCGAATAGATCAATCTCCTGCCCGTCCAGTTTGACGCAATGCGCATGCCAGACATCATCCCCGGTCCAGCCCAGATCTTCGGCGTATTGCCCGGGGCGGCAGCCGAATTTCTCAAGGGAATAGGCGATGTCTTCATCGTTCTCGGCCAGATGGGTGTGCAACATCACGCCCTTGTCGCGCGCCAAAATCGCAGCGTCGCGCATCAGATCACGGCTAACTGAAAAGGGCGAGCACGGCGCAACACCGACGCGGCACATTGAGCCGTCCGAGGCATCATGATGGGCGTCGATCACGCGAATGCAGTCTTCCAGAATTGCGCGTTCGTTTTCAACCAATGCATCGGGCGGCAAACCCCCATCGCTTTCCCCGATCGACATGGAGCCACGCGTCGGATGGAAGCGCATGCCAATGTCTGCCGCCGCCGCGATGGTGTCATCAAGCCGCGCGCCATTCGGATAAAGATAAAGATGATCCGAGGTCAGCGTACAGCCAGATAGCATCAGCTCTGCCAAGCCAACCTGCGCAGAGACATACATTTCCTCTGGCCCAAAGCGCGACCAGATCGGATAAAGCGTTTGCAACCACCCAAAGAGCAGCGCATCTTGCCCGCCCGGAACCGCCCGGGTCAGCGATTGATAAAGATGGTGGTGCGTATTTACGAGGCCGGGCGTAATCAAACACCCCTTCGCATCCAGCACAGCGCCCTGCCCGATCAGACCGTGCCCCACTTCAGCAATAACACCGTCTTTTATACGGATGTCACAGGCGGCGTGCTCGTCTGCGGCATCGTTCATCGTCAGAACAAGTTGTGCGTTTCGGATAATGGTTTCGTTTGATTGGCTCACTTGGCATTCCTTCTACGTGCAATCACGCTCTCCTCGGGCTAGGGCCAAACCATTCCGGTTCGGGGCTGCAACAGAAGAGAGCGAAGGACTTGCAGCCAGTGTTGTGAAGTTTAAGCCGAGGCCTGTGCCTCGATCAAGCCGCGTTGCAACAATTCCAAAGCCTGCGCATGAAGTTGCGGCGTCGCTGCGGCCAGCGCGCGACCACCATCATGCACTTTGCCGCCGCTCCAGTCGGTGACAATGCCGCCCGCCGCCTCGATCACGCCGATAGGTGCTGCGATATCATAGGCGTTCAGGCCCGCCTCGATCACCAAATCGATTTGTCCGGCCGCCAAAAGTGCATAGGCATAGCAATCACAGCCGAAACGCGTCAATTTCGCTTGCGCGGCGACGGTTTCAAATGCCGCGCGCTCGACTGGGCTGCCGACTTCAGGGAATGTAGAGAATAAAGTAGCGTCCTTTAGCTGCGCGGTGCTGCTGGCCTTTAGCCGCGCGCCCCCGTGTGGGCCCGTCATGTCAGAACGCCCGAAACCGCCGCAAAACCGCTCGCCTATATAAGGTTGGTCAATGACCCCCAAACGCGGCCCGCTGGCATCGTTCAATGCAATCAAAACGCCCCACGTCGGTGTGCCGCTGATAAAGCCGCGCGTGCCATCAATGGGATCAAGCACCCATGTCAGACCGCTGGTTCCGTCAAGAGTTCCGAATTCTTCGCCCAAGATACCATCATCAGGGCGCCGGCGCGCCAATACAGCGCGCATTGCTTGCTCGGCCCCTTTGTCTGCCAATGTGACAGGATCAAAACCGCCTTCAACTTTGTTTTCGGCTCTTAGCCCGGCAGAGCGGAAGTATGGCAAGATCGCCGCGCGCGCGGCTTCGGCCAGTTCTTCGGCGACGGACCAAAGCTCGGCCTGTACTTCTGGGTTTTCAATATCTTGCATGAGATCCTGCTTGGGTTGGCACCGTGTCAAATAGCACGAAATGCCAACCTATTGCAGCAAGATGCTGCCTTCAAGCAACGTCGCTTAAAACGCGCGCCAGATCAAACAGGCGACGGCGTTGTTCTTCTGGGATCGAATAGTAGGAGCGCACCAGATCCAGCGCCTCTTTGTCATTTAGAATATCTTACGGCACAGGATTTTGCGGCGCGTCTTGCCCCGAAGCTTCAGCCTGATCCATGCCCGAGAAAAAGAAGCTGACGTCAACTTCCAGCGCTTCTGCGATATCCCAAAGCCGCGATGCGCTGACCCTGTTTGCACCTGTTTCGTACTTTTGGATCTGTTGAAATTTTATGCCGACCTTCTCGGCCAGTTGTTGCTGTGTGACACCAACAAGCCATCGGCGGTGCCGAATCCTCTTGCCGACATGCACGTCCACAGGATGTGCCATGGAGTGGTTCCCTTCCAGGTTTGGCGCGACTTGCTCTGAGTGGCAGAGCAATAAAATCAACACCGTTTTCTTTGCGCCAAGAGAGTTTGACTCAACGCTAGGTAGCGCAACCTTACGATAATACCTTTTTCGAGCAAGTATGAAATTTCATATTTCTTCACGATTGTAACCTGTCGGCTCGGCTTTCGCGTGATTGTTAGACGGCTCTGCCGACGCGGCCAATTGGCGCTTTTTCGGTATGTGGTTTTCAGTTAACTTGCGCAAAACTTGCCTAAACATCAGAGAACACGGGGTTTTTCATGCGCGCATTTCAGGTTTCGGAAATTGGATCACCGCCAAAGTTGCTGGATACAGAAAGGCCTGAACCCGCCAGCGGAGAAGTGCGAATTAAGATTGCAACCTGTGGGCTGAATTTCGCCGATATACTGATGCAGTCGGGTCAGTATCAGGATACCCCACCGGCACCCTTCACTTTGGGCATGGAAATTGCGGGCACAATCGACTCACTTGGTGAAGACGTGACTGCCCCAGCCATAGGCACACGGGTTGCTGTTTTCGGCGGTCAGGGTGGGCTGGCCGAATATGGCTGCTATGATGCGCGCCTCGCGCTCGCGATTCCGGATAGCATGAGCATGACAGAGGCTGCCGCGTTTCAAATTGCCTATGGGACCAGTCATGTCGCCCTTGGCTACCGCGCGAACCTGCAAGCAGGAGAGACTTTGCTTGTCCTTGGGGCAGCTGGCGGCGTTGGTTTGACGGCTGTCGAGATTGGCAAGTTAATGGGCGCACATGTGATCGCTGTCGCGCGCGGCGCGGACAAGCTTGAGGTCGCGCGCAAGGCTGGCGCAGATCATTTGATAGACGCAGGTGTTAAGGATTTGCGCGGCGCGCTCAAGGCGCTTGGCGGTGTTGATGTGGTCTATGATCCCGTTGGCGGCGATCTATTCAAGGCGGCCTTTCGCGCCTGTAATCCAGAGGCGCGCATCCTATCCATCGGCTTTGCCAGCGGCGACGTGCCAAAAGTCCAGACGAACCACTTGTTGGTAAAGAACATTGATGTGATGGGCTTTTACTGGGGCGGCTATATGAAATTCAAACCCTCGGTAATCACAGACTCACTGCGCCAATTGTTCAAATGGTTCGAAGCAGGCAAGCTACGCCCCCACGTAAGCCACGTTCTGCCACTTGAACAGGCAAGCGAAGGCATCGAATTGCTGAGAAGTCGGAAATCTACAGGCAAAGTGGTGATCGAAATCTCGGCGGGATAAGCAGTTGCCTACCCTGCCCCATGCGACAGAATATTGAGAAGTGTTCCAGCGGGGTCGCGCAAATAAAAGCGCCGCACGCCCCATGGTTCATCCGTCAATTCATATTCCACG
The DNA here is from genome assembly GCF_049680325.1 of Planktotalea sp. Classification (GTDB taxonomy): domain Bacteria; phylum Pseudomonadota; class Alphaproteobacteria; order Rhodobacterales; family Rhodobacteraceae; genus Planktotalea. The sequence goes on along the minus strand of NZ_JBAUHO010000270.1, from coordinate 5,414 downwards.
CTCATGCCCAGCTCTTTGGCACGCGTGTAAAGCGCATCCACGTCCTCGACTTCAATCGAAAGACCAGGCAGGGACGTGCCTGAGCCACCCTCGCTGGCAATGCTTAGTTGAACAGGCGCCGTGTTGCCGTTTGCCAAGGTGGAAATCCAGTCAAACTCCATCACCACATCAAGTTCGAACAGCGCAACATAGAATGCCCTAACCGCTTCAATGTCTTGCGCCGCAATATTCGCGACGATGCGCTTGATCGCCATTAACTCGCTTCCTTAAGCTGCTGGGCAAGCGCTGTGCGGCTGCCGCCCTTAAGATCGCTATAGCCCTGACGCAGTAATTCAGCCAAGGCAGATACGACCTGTGACTGCGCCTGATCTGCGCCATACAAGTTAATCAGGGACGCGGGCATTTCGGGCAGCGCGCCACCGTGCTGAATAGGCACCATATGCGGCGGTTCGGTTCCTTCGATCACAACGCATATCGCAAGGTCCGCACCAATCGTTGCTTCGATGGTACGATCTGAATCAGTCTCGGTCGCCATTTCCCAAGCGATTCCTTCGCGATCCAGAACCTTTTGCACCAAGGGGCGGAACATGCAGTGACGACTGAATCCCAGTTTCAAAGGGCGCTGGCGCCAGACATTTCCGTTTTCGGCCCCTGTCCAGCTCAGACGCGCTTGGCTAAGCGTTTCCCCGCCGGGCATCACGCCTTCTTCAGTGGTCAGGATGAGATCATATTCACCGCGCGAAAGCCCTTCCTGCAACTGGCGTGAGAACGAGGCGTTCAGGTTCACATGCACACGGGGGAACTGCGTGCGGAATTGCTGAAGCACTTTGGAAACCACTGGATAAACAATGTCATGCGGCACGCCTAGCGACACTTCACCTTCGAAACCCTTGTCCGTCAGCTTCATGATTATGTCGTCATTCAACGTCACCATTTGACGGGCAGAGGTCAACAATTGCTCACCTTGGGGGCTAAGAACCACCTGACGTCCCGAACGCTCTAACAGTTTCAGATCAAGACTTTCTTCAAGACGTTTGATCTGCATCGAGACCGCCGATTGCGTCAGGTTTAACAAGCCCGCTGCGCGGGTGACCCCGCCAGTTTCAGCAATGGCAACAAAAGATCGAAGCGCGGTCAGGTCGAGATTTCTCATGTATCAAAATTCGTGATGTGTAAGGTCAAAACAATTCGTTTTTAATATGAAGCACGAAAGGGCACATACATCAACATAAAGAATTGATCACAACAAACCCATCACAAAACGAAAGGTAAAGACCATGACACAGTCCATCACACGTAACGTTGCCCTGAACTGCGCACCTACAGCGCGCCCTATAAGCCCCTTGGCGAAAATTTTTCATATGATCCGTGTTGCACGTTCACGGCGCGCGCTTGCGCAACTTAGCGCCGAGCAACTTTGCGATATCGGCCTTACAAGGCAGGCAGCAAAGCGTGAAGCCACACGTCCCTTTTGGGATGCGCCGACAACATGGATGAAGTAAAATCGGGGCCTTCGGAGCGAATGTGACGAAAACGGTAAGGTTTTCTATATCTTCGCTCCGAAAACCCTTGAATTTGATTGCCAGGCTCACGATATTCTCTTCAAGACCGCTAAAATAGCGGACTGCTTAACCAATGGAGAGTATTCATGGCTGAATATGGTACAATTCGCAGCGGCGTAGGAACAACGGCCGCGAATATCGACGCGGGCCTGCGCGCCCATATGAACAAGGTCTACGGCACAATGTCCGTGGGTATGTTCATCACATTTCTTGCAGCTTGGGCGATCGCTGGCCTTGCGGTCACAACTGATCCGTCCCAGGCAGTCGCACAAATCGGTGCTGATAAATATCTGACGTCACTGGGCTCTGCTCTGTATCTGTCCCCGCTTAAATGGGTTGTGATGTTTGCCCCCCTCGCCTTCGTCTTCGGCCTTGGCGCTGCGATCAACCGTATGTCTGCCGCAACGGCCCAGACGGTCTTTTACGTCTTTGCAGCCGTCATGGGTGTGTCGATCTCCTCGATCTTCCTGGTCTTCACAGGCTATTCGATCATGCAGATCTTCCTGATTACATCCATCGCCTTCGCGGGTCTGTCGCTTTGGGGCTATACCACTCAGAAAGATATCTCCGGTTGGGGTAGCTTCCTGATTATGGGCGTCATTGGCCTTATCGTTGCATCTATCGTCAACATCTGGCTGGCCTCCCCTGCAATCATGTTCGCGATCTCTGCGATCGGTGTTCTGATCTTCGCTGGCCTTACAGCTTATGACACGCAGCGCATCAAAACAGAGTACCTTGCACACGCACATCACGGTGACACCGAATGGCTGGGCAAGTCCGCTGTGATGGGTTCGCTGAGCCTTTATCTGAACTTCATCAACATGTTCATGATGCTGCTTCAGCTCTTCGGCAACCGCGAATAAGCGGCACCAAAATCTGAATAAATCGGGCCCGTTGAACACCTCGTTCAGCGGGCCTTTTACTGTGCGTTACTAGATTTCAAGAGAGTTGCCCGAATCCGCAAACTGTCACATGCTTATTGCATTCATCGACGACCCTTTCGTTGACTTTGCTCAAACACATAAGGAATGCTCAGATGCCTCTCACAATGAATCGCCGCCATTTTCTTGCAGGAACCGCTGGCCTTGTCGCCATGCATCCGTTTTCCCTATCCGCAGCCAGCAACCAAGCGCACCTGCGTTTGATGGAAACGACTGACCTGCACGTTCATGTCTTTCCTTATGATTACTATGCCGACACCCCCCGCGACACAGTTGGCTTGTCGCGCACCGCGTCAATCATCCAAGGGGTACGCGCGGAATCCACCAACTCGCTGTTGATCGATAATGGTGACTTTTTGCAAGGCAACCCGATGGGCGATTACATCGCCTACGAACGCGGAATGAAAGACGGCGACACCCACCCCGTTATCAATGCCATGAACACGCTTGGTTTTGATGCCTCCACCCTTGGCAATCACGAATTCAACTACGGCATTTCCTTCTTGATGAAATCGCTGGCGGGCGCGAATTTCCCTGTGGTTTCGGCCAACGTGGTCAAGAAAATGGGCGCAGAGCCAACGGCAGATACAACGCTTATCAAGCCCTATGTGATGATCGAGCGCGAGATAAAAGACGGTGCAGGTAATGCCCACCCGATCAAGATCGGCCTTATCGGCTTTGTACCGCCCCAGATCATGAACTGGGACCGCAAGCATCTGGAGGGCAGCGTACAGACCCGCGATATCGTCCAGACCGCCAAAGCCTATGTGCCACAAATGAAAGAGGAAGGCGCGGACCTGATTATTGCGCTTTGCCATTCGGGCATTGGCGCGGCAAATGCAGAAGACGGCATGGAAAATGCAGCGATTCCGCTGGCTATGGTGGACGGAATCGATGCGATTTTGACCGGCCACAGCCACCTTGTGTTCCCCTCGTCCAACTACGCGGAGGTCGCTGGCGTTGATAGCAACGCGGGCACAATCGGCGGCAAGCCCGGCGTCATGGGCGGGTTCTGGGGCAGCCATATGGGCCTTGTTGATCTCTTGATCGAACGCGATGGCAATGGCTGGCGCGTGCTCTCGCATACGTCTGAAGCGCGTCCGATCTCCAAGCGCAACGAGGATCGTTCCTACACAGCACTTGCCGAGGATTACGCGCCAGTGCTTGACGCCGTACGCGCCGATCATGAGGCCACGCTGAAATATGTGCGCACGGCTGTTGGCAAGACCGACGCCCCGCTGCACAGCTACTTTGCGCTCGTGGCTGATGATCCTTCGGTGCAGATCGTTTCCAATGCGCAGACATGGTACATAAAGGAACAGATGCAAGGCACGGCCTATGAAGCCCTACCGATCCTGTCTGCTGCCGCACCATTCAAGGCAGGCGGGCGCGGCGGGCCCGAGTATTATACCGATGTGCCGGTGGGCAATGTGGCGATTAAGAACGTCGCTGACCTTTACCTCTATCCCAACACCATTCGTGCGGTGAAGGTGACGGGCCAGCAGGTCAAGGATTGGCTGGAGCGTTCCGCAGGCATGTTCAACCAGATCGAGGCGGGTGCGCAGGACGCGCCCCTGCTTAATCCCAGCTTCCCCAGCTACAACTTTGATGTGATGGACGGGGTCAGCTATCAGATCGACCTTTCGCAACCTTCGCGCTTTGATAAGGACGGTGTTGTTGTCAATGCAGAGGCAAGCCGCATCACCAACCTGATGTTCAACGGCGCGCCGGTCGACATGGCGCAGGAATTCATCGTTGCGACCAACAATTATCGCGCCTCTGGCGGCGGCAGTTTTCCGGGTGCAATGGGTGATACGGTGGTGTTCGAAGGTCCGGACACCAACCGCGACATCATCGTGCGCTATCTGGTCGAGCAAGGCACAGTGAACCCCAAAGCCGATGCCAACTGGTCCTTTGCCCCAATGGCAAGCACAAGTGTCATATTCGAAACCGGCCCCGCAGGCGCGGGCTATGCAAGCAGCGTGGAAGGCGTCAGCATCGAACCCGCAGGCATGTCTGACACAGGCTTTGCCAACTTCCGCATCAAGCTATAATCGCTTCAAAAACAGCGCAGCCCTTTGATCCGGGCTGCGCATTTATGTTGATCTACAGTCGCTGCGATGAGATCTATTTGTTCTCAAGAAAATTGTATGCATCAAGTATCGTTGCTGACAGCCCCTCGAAGAATCCCGCAGCCGTGACATCAATCAACCCTGTAGTGTTCTGCGCATCCAGCTCTTCGGGGGCACTGGTAGGCTTGAGAATGAACAGCGGTTGTTTATGCGCCAGCAGCTCACGATAGCTTGCCCCCGTTCCGTGCTTGAGCACATTGATCGCAAGGTAGTGCTGGTGAAGCCTGTCGGCGAGATCGCCCTCGCCTGCGTCCAACAGCTTTGCTTTCAGCTTGCGAGAGAACGGACCACGTTTGAAATGATGCTGCATGCGCGCCTCAAACGCTGAAAAAATATCGACCGCCGTCAATTCCAGCTCGCTCACAGCCGCGTGAAGCTCTTCCGCATTACCTGCGTGCCCTTCTATACGCGCAAGCGATGCTTTTGCGCTTTCTTGCGCCGCAGTCACCAACTCTGGAACGCTCGATGTGGCTTCCATTGATCTATCTCCTCATGGTTCCACATCCCTTACGCTAATTCGTCTGGAAAGACAGGGGTGGATTTCTGGATGTGCATGTTGCACACGTGCGCGAAATTACGCCGTTGGACACGGCGGGGCACGGCAGGCATGCCCATATAACTTGCCCGTGACATCCATCTTCAATACTTTTGCCAAAATCGGTTCATAAGGGGTACGCGCGTGCCAAATCATTCCCGCATCCGCATCACCGCACTCGCGCTTGGCGCCCTTCTTGTATTGACGAACTGCGCAAAGCGAGCCCCCGAACCAACAGCGGCCT
>NZ_JBAUHO010000269.1:0-4393 GCF_049680325.1 Planktotalea sp. | reverse complement strand
GTTCCACGCGGCGAACCGACCCCCGAAAATAAAAAGCCGCCGCGCGCGTCGCTGCCGCGTGGCTGGGAAAAGGACGACATGGATCTTGCCAAGGCGCTGACCCTGCTCAGTCTGCCGCGCGAGATTGGCGAACACCCTGAAGGCGGAATGATTAAATCCAACTTCGGCCGCTTTGGTCCATATATTATGCATCAAGGCCCAGAAGATGCGAAACCTGTCTATGTGAACGTCAAAGACCCCAATGATGTGTTTGAAATCGGCATGAACCGCGCGGTTGAATTGCTCGCTGAAAAGCGCGCGAACCCCGGGCGCCGCGGCGGCGGCACGGCCGCGAAACCGCTCAAAGAGCTTGGCGAACACCCCAGCGATGGCGGCCCGGTCAATGTCATGGAAGGGCGTTATGGCCCCTACGTGAAATGGGAAAAGATCAACGCAACGATCCCGAAAGGCACCGAGCCTGCGGAAATAACCATGGAAATGGCCGTGGAGTTGATCGCCGAACGCGCTGCGAAAAGTGGCAAGAAGAAAGCCGCGCCCAAGAAAAAAGCGGCCGCCAAAAAGAAAGAGGCGGAATAGCGCCGTTGACTCAAATGTGAATAGCATATGAGACGAACTCGTGAGAAAGCTGCATCAAAGTGCAGCTTTCTTCATTTGGACCATAAGATGACATCTAATTTGACCCGCCGTAGTGCCCTGTTGGGCTTGACCACTGCTTTCGCCGCCCCGGCTCTTTTGCGTGCTCAAGATGCCACCCCAATCGAACTTTCAGCGGTACGCCGTAATGCGTCCAGCTTTGTGACCCAAGATTGGCGCGACCACTTCGAAAGCCTAGGCAAAGGCGTGATCGTTGCCGATACCACGTCACGCGCACTGCATTATTGGAGCGCCGATGGAAGCGATTATCGCATCTATCCGACCTCGGTCCCGATGAGCGAAGACCTAACCAAACGCGGGTATACTGAAGTCGTGCGCAAGAAGGTCGGTCCGACCTGGACTCCGACCAAAAGCATGCGCGAGCGCGATCCAACCCTGCCCGATCATATGGAAGCAGGCGAGGGTAATCCGCTTGGCTCGCACGCCATTTATCTCAGCTGGCCCGCCTATTTGATCCACGGAACGCATGACACCCGCAAGATCGGACGGCGTTCGTCCTCGGGCTGCATTGGTCTTTATAATGAGAAGATCGAAGAGCTTTTTGCGCTCACACCTATCGGCACGCAGGTGCGGGTCATCTAACTGTCGCCGCAGCGCGGCATATTCATTGACTCTCGCCTGACCCTTCGTCACATATTTGCGCGATACTTAGGGTCAGGAGAATTTTCATGAAAAAAGTCTATGGCAGCGCTGCCGAGGCTCTGGAGGGCGTGCTTTTTGACGGCATGTTCATCGCATCGGGCGGCTTTGGCCTGTGCGGCATTCCAGAACTGCTTTTGCAAGCGATCAAGGAAGCAGGCACGAAGGAGCTGACATTTGCGTCCAACAACGCGGGCGTGGATGACTTCGGCATCGGCATTTTGCTTCAAACCAAGCAAGTAAAAAAGATGATCTCCTCCTACGTGGGTGAGAACGCGGAATTCATGCGTCAGTATCTTTCGGGCGAGCTTGAACTGGAATTCAACCCCCAAGGCACTTTGGCCGAGCGCATGCGCTCTGGCGGCTGCGGCATCCCCGGTTTTTACACCAAAACGGGTGTCGGCACGGTGATTGCCGAGGGCAAAGAGCATAAAGAATTTCCGACCGGCCCTGACGGCGCGATGGAAACCTACATCATGGAGAACGGCATTTTCGCAGACCTCGCCATCGTGAAAGCGTGGAAAGCGGATGCAACGGGCAACCTCGTGTTCCGCAAGACCGCGCGCAACTTCAACCCGCCCGCTGCAATGTGTGGCAAGATGTGCATCGTCGAGGTCGAAGAGATCGTTGAGACAGGCTCGCTAGATCCTGACAGCATCCATTTGCCGGGAATCTATGTGCACCGTATCATTCAGGGCGATCACGAAAAGCGCATCGAACAACGCACAGTGCGGGAGGCATAAGTCATGTGGGATCGTAATCAAATGGCGGCGCGCGCCGCACTCGAACTTCAGGATGGCTGGTATGTGAACCTTGGCATCGGCATTCCGACGCTGGTGTCCAACTACATTCCCGAGGGCGTTGAAGTGACGCTGCAATCAGAGAATGGCATGCTGGGTATGGGCCCTTTCCCGATCTCGGGCAACGAGGACGCTGACCTGATTAACGCAGGCAAGCAGACGATCACAGAGCTGCCGCAGACGGCCTATTTCGATAGCGCCCAGTCCTTCGGCATGATCCGCGGCGGTAAAATCGCTATGGCGATCCTTGGCGCGATGGAAGTGGCAGAGAACGGTGATCTGGCGAACTGGATGATTCCCGGCAAGCTGGTCAAGGGCATGGGCGGCGCGATGGATCTGGTTGCAGGCGTTGGCCGCGTTGTTGTCGTTATGGATCACACCAACAAACACGGCGACAGCAAAGTGCTGAAAGAATGCACGCTGCCACTGACGGGTCAGAAAGTTGTTGATCGCATCATCACCAATCTTGGTGTGCTTGACGTTGTCGAGGGTGGCTTGAAGATCGTCGAATGCGCGGACGGCGTTACCGAAGACGAGCTGCGCGCAGCGACAGAAGCGACAATCGTTTAACAAAAATGTAGGGTGCGTGATATCACGTGCCCTACTTTACCCGCCGAGTTTCTTGAAAACGCAGCCATCCGTGGCCAATTGCGGCGGAGTCACGCACAGCCCGCGCGCGACCTGAAACGCGGCCAGCACCTTTGGCACATAATCACGCGTTTCCGCATAGGGCGGCACACCGTCATTTTTGCGCACGGCCCCTTCGCCCGCATTATAAGCAGCCAAAACCAAGACCGGGTCATTTGAAAACTCTCCCATCAGCCAGTCAAGATAGGCCACACCGCCAGAAATATTCTGCGCAGGAATGCTCGCGTCGCTCACGCCAAAGCGCGTTGCCGTGTCGGGCATCAATTGCATTAACCCTTGTGCCCCTGCCGAGCTGATAGCATCGGCCTTGCCCGCTGATTCAACCGCGATCACGGCAAGAACCAGCGCTGGAGATACCTTTTTCCCGACGGTCGCTTTGAGAATATCAATGCCATGGGCCTGACTGATCGTATGCAATGTTTGCAAACGCGGTGCGCGAACACCGCTGCCAGAGGGGGGATTGGATAGACGGTTCAAGGCAGACTGGTAGCGCCCCGCGCTACTGCCAAGATCGCTAGCAACCGTCTCCCAGAACCAACCATATGAAGCGGACTTTGGCGTTCCCGCGCTCCCGCCTCCTGTTTGACCATTCGCTTTACCACTTATCACAGCGCCTGCTTTGGGCCCTTGCGGCGTGATCTGGATGGTAATGCGTTTGCGGCTACCAGCTTTTGGCGGTTTTTGCCGTTTGGCCGAGAACTCAGGGAACGGTTTGGGTTTGCTCGTCTCGGCCTGGGCCGAGCCGACAGCCAGCATCGCCGATGCAAACATCAGACACTTTAATGCGACAAAAGGGCGATTCATCATGCTCAATCCAACAAACGTCTTTTGCGTTTTACCCAGTATCCAAGGTTTTATAAAGAATTGCACCTAAAACCATACGCGCTGACAGATTGCAGAAAATTCGTCGCTTTAGGCACACAAAGCCTAACCAATATTTCTCGCTAGATGCCACGAAACTGCCAAGATTTTATGTGACACCCACTGTCGAGGGCATCATCCCAAATACTGAACACAAACATTTTCGGGCCAAACGCCACCAAATAAAGGAAAACATCGACATGAAAAATCTAATCAAATCATTTGCCAAACGCGAAGGCGGTGCCGTCACGACCGAATTCTTGGTTCTCGTCGCCGCTGTCGTCGGATTTGGCGTCATTGGCTATGCGGGCATGAACAGCGGTCCTGAAAAGGTTGTGAACGTTGACCCCGATGTCGCGCTCAACAACTTTGTTGCAGGTTTTTAGGCCAACGCTGCTTCAGCATAGCGCGTCAACCAAACAAAATAGCCGATCCGGAAGCGGGTCGGCTATTTTTCTTTGCCTGCTCAATTGACCGACACCGCCCGTTTGGCGCGAAAGCACATAGTTCTAAAGAAAAAGTTAATTGCCAAAAATAGCCCCGCACACGCCACATTCGCGCCCAACTTGCAATTGATACAAACCATATCAAGTAACGGGCCGCAGCGCACAAAGAGGCGGAGCAGACTACCCAGCGCTTGGAGTAAAATGAAACCTGATCCTTAGAAGGAAATACAACATGACTAACTTCATCAAAGCATTCGCACGTGACGAAAATGGCGCCGTAACAGTTGACTGGGTTGTTCTGACAGCTGCAGTTGTTGGCCTCGCAGTAGCCGCATACGGCTCTAT
>NZ_JBAUHO010000268.1:0-5925 GCF_049680325.1 Planktotalea sp. | reverse complement strand
TTCCAACGTTGTACTTGGGCGATTGCCTTCGTCCTTGGCCAGCGTCACCTCATGCTCGGAAATTTCTTTTGTCTCACGATCCTGCACCAGCATTGTCGATGTCATCGGCACGATTTCCGCATCGAAGCGGCCGGCTTCCTGCGCCGCATGCGTCTTTGCTTGCGAGCGTGCCGCATATTCGTCCTGCACCTCGCGCGTCACGCCATAACGTTCCGCCACTGTCTCTGCCGTTTCAAGCATGGACATGTAGATGTCTGACTTGTTTTTCATCAGCCACGGGTCCGCCGCGACGCGCAGTTCTTTGGTTTGTACCATCGAAATGCTCTCGACGCCGCCGCCAATAGCCACGTCCATCCCGTCCATGACAACCTGCTTTGCCGCCGTCGCAATCGCCATCATGCCCGATGCACATTGACGATCAACGGACATGCCAGCCACGCTGACGGGTAGACCTGCGCGCACCGCGGCTTGGCGCGCGATGTTGCCGCCCGAATGGCCCTGCTGCAAGGCCGCGCCAAGAATAACGTCCTGCACACGTGCTGGATCAATGCCAGCGCGTGCAACGGCTTGCTCGATCGCATGACCCGCCAATTGCTGCGGTGTGGTGTTGTTGAAAGCGCCGCGATAAGCTTTGCCAATCGGTGTGCGGGCGGTGGAAACGATAACTGCGTCACGCATGTGAAAATTCCTTAATTATTTGAGTTACCAATTCAGCGTCAGGCCACGGGCCTTGGCTTCATTGAGAGCGTATTTCTTGGTCTGGCTGAACGCGTCAGCCATCTCGGCTTGACCGTTTGGATCAGTGATTTGATCGAACTGCGCAGCGACTGCTTCAGGCGTGTTTTCATCACCTGTCAGGGTGATCCCCTGCGTTTCGTAAACGCGCGTCTGGGCGAAACTACCACCACCTGCACCAAGGATCATATGGCTCGGCGCATCCTCTGAAACGAGGTAGAGCAGCCCGGGCGTGATCGTCTCAGGCGCAAGCAATTCAGAGGCCTCGGGTGGAAACAAATCCTCCGTCATCCGCGTCAACGCTGTTGGGGCCAGCGTGTTCACACGAATATTGTCGCGCGCACCTTCCAGATGCAGCACGTTCATCAAGCCCATCATCGCAGCCTTCGCCGCGCCATAGTTCGCTTGACCGAAATTGCCATAAAGGCCCGACCCAGAAGAGGTAAATACGATCCGCCCGTATTGCTGCTCACGCATGATCGGCCAACAAGCATGCGCCACATTGGCAGAGCCGATCAGATGCACGTCAACGACTTTGCGAAAGGCCGCCATTTCCATCTTGGCGAATGTCTTATCCATCAAGATGCCTGCGTTGTTGACGCAAATATCTATGCGCCCCCAAGCATCCATCGCCTGCGCAACCATCTCCTTGACGCCTGCCTCATCCGAAACATCCGCGCCGTGCGCCATTGCCTCGCCGCCCATCGCCTTGATTTCTGCGACAACCGCTTCGGACGCTGTTGACGTTGATCCTGTCCCGTCGCGCGAAACACCCAGATCATTGACCACAACCTTTGCGCCGCGCGCCGCCAGACCCAATGCATGCGAGCGCCCAAGCCCGACACCCGCGCCGGTGACGATCGCGACCCGTCCGTCAAATCGGATATCGCTCATCAGTGCAGCGCCTGTTCAAAGATGTTCGGCCCTGACATCACGTTGATGCCCCCGGACACGGGAATAACGGCACCCGTGATATAGGCGCCGCCGCGTCCGCAAAGGAACAACATGCAACCCGCGATATCTTCATCACGGCCAACGCGTTTCAGCGGAACATCATCGCCAACCTTGCTGCGCATATCCTCGTCATGGGTCGCAAAGGCCGTCATGCGTGACACGAATGGCCCCGGCGCAAGCGAATTGACCGTAATCGCCTCGCCCGCCAGTTCCTTGGCCAAAATCTTGCTCAAGTGGATCACCGCCGCTTTGGAGGCGGAATAGCTATAAGCGCCATCGCCCATCTCGCGCTCGCCCATGACAGAGCCGACATTTACCACACGCGCAGGGTCATCCACTGTGCCCGACGCTTTGAGCATCGGCAGCAGCTTTTGCGTCAGATCGAACAGGCCCGCCACATTGACGTTCATCACCTTGTCCCAGGCTTTGAACGGAAAATCACCCAAGGGCGCGCCCCATGTGATGCCCGCGTTGTTCATCAGGATGTCTAGTTTGTCGGTACGTTCCTTGACTGCCGCGACCAGCGCATCGACGCCTTCTTCGGTGCCAACATCGCCTGCAAAACCAATCGCCTTGCCGCTTGCGCCCATCGCGTTCAGCTCTGCTGCGACCGCCTCGCAGGCCTCGCCCTTGCGGCTGGCCAGCAGCACAGTCGCGCCCGCGCGTACCAAGCCTTCTGCGGCCATGCGGCCAATTCCAGTTGCGCCGCCCGTGACCAAAGCGACCTTACCGCCCAGGCCAAATAATGTCTGAATATCCATCAAAATCCCCTCGCTGCTGCGATCTTTTCGGCGTGGTAACTGTAATCACCCAACCATTCCGCGCCGACGCGCGCCCGTTTCATGTAAAAACCCATATCGAAGGCATCGGTCATCCCGATACCGCCGTGCATTTGCAGGCCTTCCTGCACCGCCAAAATTGCCGTCTCCGTCGCGCGCGCTTTGGCGAGCGATACAGCCAGGTCCGCGCTAGACGGATCCTCATCCATCAAGCGCCCCGCATTCAGGATCGCGCTCGAAGTGACTTCTATCTCGCACCACAAATGTGCCGCGCGGTGTTGCAAGGCTTGGAAACGGCCAATCTCGATACCGAATTGCTTGCGTTCTTTAAGGTATTCAACGGTCATCCCAAAAGCACCCGCAGACAGGCCCGTCATTTCCGCCGCCAAGGCCGCTTGCCCCGCTTGCAGCGCAGGTTTCAAAACATCCATTGCGCTATCAACCGCACCAAGCACATCTTCGCCTGTTGCTTCCACATCTTCAAACGTGATGCGGGCCGCGTCGCGCGCGTCAATCATGTTCGTCTTGTCACGCGTCACGCCTGCGCGATCGGCTGGAATATCAAATAACGTCAAGCCATCACTTGTACGCGCAAGCACCAGCAAACGATCCGCCAAGGCACCATCGACAACGAACTGCTTTTTGCCGCTCAACCGAAACCCGTTGCCATCTGCGCGCGCTTCCATTTGCGTGCCTTCGGGATCAAACTTGATCCCTTCATCCACCGCCAAAGCATACGTCGCTTCGCCCGATGCGATCTTGGCCAAAGCCGCCAGCGCACGGCTGTCGCTCACTTGCCGCAGGGCCGTCGCTGCGATCACGGCGCTCGACAGGAACGGTGAAACAGCAAGCGTCTTGCCCATTTCCTCGGCGATCACATTCGCCGCTGCAAACCCCATGTCAGAGCCGCCCGCGCTTTCGGGTACGAGCACACCGGCCCAGCCCATGTCGGCCATTTCTTTCCACGTTGCCCCGTCATGCGTTTCGCCCGCGTCGCGCAATGCGCGCAGCTTGCTCACAGGGGCCGCGCCGTCCAGAAATCCACGCGCCATATCGGCCAGCATGGTCTCTTCATCAGTCTTAACCAGTTTTGCCATATCTCTTACCCCGGAAGTCCAAGAACACGCCGCGATACGATGCTTAGCATCACCTCGCTCGTGCCGCCTTCAATCGAATTGGCTTTCGTGCGCAGCCAGTCGCCTGCACGATTGCCAAGTGGCCCGTCCCATTCCAGCGCATCCGAACCGCCCGCTGTCATCATCAATTCGTGGCGCTGTTTGTTCAGTTCCGTGCCCATATATTTGAGCATGGCAGAGGCATCCCCGGCCCCCTGTCCCGCTTCGGATTGATCCTTGTAGCGCTCCAAAGTCAGGCCAATCGCCAGCGCATCCACCTCGCAGCGCATGGCGTCTGCGCGCAGAACTGCGTCCAGCTCGCCCATCGTATCCTTAATCACAGCGCCCAAAGCGCGCCCGCCACCAGACAGGCCGGCACCGCCGCCGGAAATCATCTCACGTTCATGCGTCAACAGGTATTTCGCGACATCCCAGCCACGGTTTTCAGTGCCGACGATCTGCTCTTTGGGCACCTTCACATCAGTAAAGAATGTCTCGCAAAACGGGGAAATACCGCTAATCATCTTGATGGGGCGCGTTTCGACGCCTGCATCGTCCATGCTCATCAACAGGAACGAAATTCCCTTATGCTTTGGCGCTTCACGATCCGTGCGAACCAGCGCAAAAATCCAATCAGCCTTATCCGCGTAAGAGGTCCAGATCTTCTGACCGTTTACCAACCAATGATCGCCCATGTCCGCGCCATGCGTCTGCACATTGGCCAGATCTGACCCGGCTCCCGGTTCGGAATACCCCTGACACCAGCGCACTTCGCCGCGCGCCACAGGGGGCAGGTAGTGCAGCTTTTGCTCGTGCGTTCCAAAGTGCAACAAAGCGGGCCCAAGCATCCAGATGCCGAAGCTTTCCAGTGGAGAGCGCGCATTGATCCGCGCCATTTCTTCATCGAAAATCTTTTCCTGATCGCGGTTAAGCCCCGCGCCGCCATACTCAACGGGCCATGTCGGCACCGTGTAACCCTTTGATGCACAACGCTCTAACCAGACCTTCTGCGCGTCGCTGGTGAACACCCAATTCTTGCCGCCCCAGCAGATGCCCTCTTCGGTCATCAAACCATCGCGCATCTCTTCGGGACAATTTTCTTCCAGCCAGGCACGAAGCTCTGCGCGGAATCCATCTAGGGGGTTCACCGTCATTCAAAATTCCTCCCGCAAAGACGTCACGTCAAAATGCGGACATCTATTCCGCTGTGCAGAATGGCGAGCGGAATTGCGATTGACAAGATGCGACGCCACGTCTCACCCTTGACGAAAGTCCGATGGGGGGAATTCATAATGAAGTCGATGTTAAGCACTGAAGTCGGTGGACCCGAAACACTGGTTCTAACCGAAATGCCGTCGCCTGAACCCGGCAAGAAACAGGTTCGCATCAAGGTTCACGCCGCAGGCGTTAACTTTCCCGATACTTTGATTATTCGCGATCTTTACCAGATGAAACCGCCCCGCCCTTTCGCGCCCGGCGGTGAAATAGCGGGCGAGATTGAAGCGATTGGCGAAGGTGTTAAGGGACTCGATATCGGGGATCGTGTTCTTGGCATGATCGGCTTTGGCGGCTTTTCAACCGAAGCAATCGTTGATGCCAACCGCGTTGTGAAAATTCCCGACAACATGCCCTATGACGAGGCAGCGTGTTTCGTACTGACTTACGGGACATCGCATCACGCATTGAAAGACCGCGCCGAAATCAAAGCGGGCGAAACCCTTCTCGTCCTTGGTGCTGCGGGCGGTGTTGGCGTGGCTGCGATCGAGCTGGGCAAGGCAGCGGGTGCAAAGGTCATTGCGGCAGTGTCTTCCGAAGAAAAGGCGCAATTCTGTCGCGATCTCGGGGCTGACGAAACGCTGATCTATTCGCGTGATATGTCGGATCGGGCCGCCCAGAAAGAATTCTCGAACCAGATCAAAGCGCTGTCAGGTAGTGACGGCGTCGACGTTATTTATGACGCGGTGGGTGGCGATTACGCCGAACCTGCGGTGCGTTCGCTCGCTTGGAAAGGGCGCTATCTGGTCGTTGGTTTCCCCGCTGGCATTCCCAAAATCCCGCTCAATCTGACGCTGCTCAAAGGATGCCAGATCGTCGGCGTCTTCTGGGGCGCGCATACGATGCGCGAGCCGCAGAACCATGCGGAAAACATGGGTGATCTGTTCCGCCTTTATGGTGAAGGCAAGATCAAGCCGCGTATCTCTGCCAGCTATCCCTTGGCAAAAGCCGGCGATGCGCTGCAACTGCTCCAAGACCGCAAGGTCCTGGGCAAAGTCGTGGTCACGATGGATTAATCGGGAAGGTGCGAGACATCATTGAACCCGCGCAGGATCATCTGCTCGCCG
>NZ_JBAUHO010000267.1:0-5900 GCF_049680325.1 Planktotalea sp. | reverse complement strand
GTGTAGCCCTTGTCTGCGGCGGCCATAATCAACGCCAGCATATCCTCGGGCGTTCCCGTTGAGATAGACGAATTGATCAAAACCTTATTTGGCGCATCGCCGCCAAGCAATTGCCAGATCGGCATGTTTGCAAACTGCCCCAGAATATCCCAGCACGCCACATCAATGGCGGATTTGACGTACGGATGACCGGGAAGTTGCAGGTCCATTATGTGCATCACGGCTTCGGGGCTGCGGGGATCAAGACCGATCAAATGCGGTGCCAGTATGCCCAAGCCAGCGCGAATACCCGGCCCATGGGCGGGTAAATACGTGTGCCCCCAAGGCGTGCCTTCCCCCCAACCGATTAGCCCTGCGTCTGTTTCCACCTTGACGAAGGTCGCATCCAAAGTTTCAAATTTGAGCCGCCCGCCCGACAGCCAGTAGGGGTGCGCAAGCGGGAGGTCGATATTGTAGACCGAAATCCGAGTGATTTTCATGGCGTCACCACGATATTACCTGTGTGTTTCTTGGCAATGAACGCCGCCTGTGCTTCGCGCATTTGTTCCAGCGGATAGGTTGCGTCGACCCAGGCCCGCGTCAGCATACCTTCGGCGGTAAAATACGACCTCGAGAAGGTCGCCAGTTCTGCATCACTCAGATCCGGTTGCACGGCGAGCGCGTTGCGCAACGGGTCGACATCTGCACCCTGAATGCGCGGAAAGGTGATTGGGGCGCCGCCCCAAGTGGGGTCGTCTTCACCTACTTCTTCAAACGCGCCACCAGTCGTCGCATCCGTCACCGTCTTGGAATACCAGCCTGAGCGCGTGTTCACGTCCGTGTTGTTCAGCCCGCATGCGCGTACGCGGATCAGAACCTCGTCCGGCGCGGGGGCAAGGCGGGGCCAAGCCTCGTGCAGGACCATTTGATCCAGATCGCCCTGGCCCATTGTGACCATGGCCCGCATTGTTTTTGCCAGCATCATGACGCATCCACGCGCGGCTTCAGGCTTTCGGGGTCGTAGGCGGGTTCGCCCAACACGCGGGCCGCGCGGGGGGTGCCGTGGATCACCACCTCTAGCGCGGTACCGGGCTTGGCTGCCGCTGGTTTGACGTAGGCGAAGGCCAGAATTTTACCGACAGTGGGGCCGTAAGCCACCGAGGCGGTAGAGCCGACAACCTGCCCATTCAACATCACAGCCTCGCCGCCATGGCCGTCGGCCTTGCCGTCCGGTTCGATCTCCAGATAGGCGCAGATCCACGGCAGATCGGTGTTCAATGTCTTGTCACGCCCAAGGTAGTCCTTGTCAGAGCGCGCAAATCGCAGAACATCCGCCTCGGCCAAAGTCACCTCATTGGTTAGCTCGCCCGCGCCCTTGAAGCCTTTCTCCATGCGCATGACGTTCATCGCGAATGAACCGTAATCAACGATACCGTAAGCCTCGCCCGCAGCCCAAAGCGCGCTGTAGACGTCAAGGCAGGCCGCACTTGGCATGTGGATTTCCCAGCCAAGCTCGCCCGCATAGGACATGCGGAAGGCCCAAACGCTGTGCCCAGCGATCGTAATCTCTTGCGCGGATAGCCAGCGGAATCCTGCGTTGCTCAGGTCGGCCTCTGTGCACTTCCCGAGCACATCCCGCGCGCGCGGTCCGTTCAAGGACAGCGCAGCCCATTCGGAAGACAACGCAGCTATTGTGGCATCTTCGCCAGAACGGTTCTGGTTCAGATGATCCAGCAATCGTTGTTCGAAGAACGCGGCACAGACGAGATAGAACTTGTCCTCAGCCATGCGCACGATGGTTGTTTCCAACTCGATCCGGCCAGCGCGATTCAGCATATGGGTCAGCGTGATGGAGCCGAGCTTCTGCGGCATGCGGTTCGCGGTCAGGCGATCAAGCAGTGCATAGGCGTCCGGCCCTTCGACAACAACTTTGGTGAAAGCGGTGACGTCCATGATGCCGACGTTTTCGCGCACGGCTTTGACTTCGCTTGCGACCATTTCGTCCACGGCGGTGCGATTAAAGGAATAGTGATCTTCTTGGGCCGCGCCGTCGCGTGCAAACCAGCGGGGGCGCTCAAAGCCGTAGACTTCTTCGTGAACTGCACCCTTGGATTTCAGCAAGTCATAAAGGGGTGACGGCTTGATCGGCCGGCCTGCCAATCTGTTGAAATGCGGAAACGGAATTTCGTGGCGCAGGCAATAGTCCTCTTGTGCCTTAACCACTTGCCAATCCTTGGTGGCATAGCTGCCAAAGCGGCGCGGATCGTAGTCGCGCATGGAAATATTGGCGGCCCCATGGACCATCCAACGGGCCAACTCCCGCGTCAATCCAGGCCCCCAGCCAATCCCGATCTGCGTGCCACAGCAGCACCAATAGTTTTTCACACCAGGTGCCGGCCCGATCAGCGGATTGCCATCGGGTGGGTGGCTGATTGCGCCGTGAACTTCGCGCTGAATGCCAAGCTCGGCAAAGATCGGCATGCGGTTCAGACTTTCCTCTAACCACGGCATGACTCGGTCATAATCGGCATCAAACAACCAGTTTTCGTAGTCCCACGGGCAGTGATCGTGCCATACAGAGTTCGGGTTCTCCTTTTCATAGATCCCGATCAATCCGCGTTTTTGCTCCATCCGGATGTAGCCGGACACCTTCCTATCATCGCGAATGACTGGCAACTCGTGGTCCAACGCTTCAAATTCCGGCACCGGTTCGGTGACGAAATAATGGTGCGTCATCGAGGTCATCGGCAGTTGTAGTCCTGACCATTCGCCCATCTGACGCGCATAGGTGCCGCCTTCATTGACCACATGTTCGCAAGTGATCGTGCCTTTGTCTGTTTCAACCTGCCACTCGCCAGAGGGCAATTGCGTGATGTTGGTTGCGCGGCACTGGCGGATGATTTTTGCACCCTTTTGGCGGGCACCCGCAGCCATCGCCATGGTGACGTTGGTCGGGTCGACGTGGCCATCGTCTGGCGTGTGCAGCGCGCCCAGCACGCCGTCAAGGTTATAGAACGGGTGCAATTCGGCAACCTTGTCAGGTCCAACCAGTTCGATGTTGAACCCAAGAGAGCGCCCGACGGACAGTGTATGACGCAGCCAATCCATTTCGTCGCTCGTATAGGCCAAGCGGAACGACCCGCAGCCATGCCATGTCACGGGCTGGCCAGTCTCGGCTTCCAATCCACCAGAATACAGCCCGATGTTGTAATCGACACATTTGCCCAACCCGAAACTGGAGGTCGAGTGGGTGATCTGCCCCGCTGCGTGCCATGTGCTGCCGGACGTCAGCTCTGCTTTCTCAAGCAGCACAGTGTCTTTGCCCCATCCCTCGTGGCCGAGGTGATATGCAAGGCCTACGCCCATGACGCCGCCGCCAACAATGACGACGCGTGCGTGGCTTGGAAATTCATTCGCCAAGGAGATATCCTTTTTTGAGTCGTTTTTCTCTCGACAGGCTAATCGGACAAAAGTACCATCGTCAATCATGAATGGGACAAATGTATCAAATACGATTCTCGAGCGTTTGGCGGGTGAGCTCACTGAGCTGACACCCGAGGCGCGCAAGGCCGCAACCTATGTATTGGAGAACCCCCGCGATGTTGGGGTTTCCACTGTGCGCGAAATTGCCGAGGCCGCGAAGGTAAAGCCCAACACAGTCGTGCGCATGGCGCGGCAGGTCGGCTTTGAAGGATACGAGGATTTCCGCGCCCCGTTTCGCGAGGCGATAAGGCGCGGTGCGGCGGACTTCCCTGACCGTGCGCGCTGGTTGCAAGACATCCGCAAAACAGGCGACCTTGGCGGGCTTTACGCAGATATGGTGCGCGACGTGCTGGGCAACATCGAAGAAACCTTTGCCAGTATTTCAACCCAAGACCTGAAAGTCGCGGCCGAGGCGATTTGGGCAGCACGAAGGGTTTTCACACTTGGTGTTGGCGTCAACAATTCTGTGGCGCGGAATTTCACCTATCTTGCGTCAACTGGAATGACCGAGTTTCACGCAATTCCCCGCCCCGGTTCGACCCCCGTGGATGATTTAGCATGGGCCGACGGCCAAGACGTTTTGATTGCAATCACCTGCAGACCCTATCGATCCGAGGTGGTCGAGGCCGTTCGCATTGCCCGTGAACAGGGCATGGTCATCGTTGCGCTATCGGACAGCCCAGCCAGCCCGATTATTAGGATGGCCGACCACAGGTTTGTCGTTTCTGTCGACACACCGCAGTTTTTTCCCTCGTCGGTCAGCATCATTGCGTTACTTGAAACGCTGCTGTCCTTTGTCATTGCTGTTGCCAGTGACGAAATTCCAGAACGTGTGGCGCGGTTTCGCGCAAGACGCCATGAACTTGGCATGTATTACAGCGAGGACAAATGACAGAACCAATTCGATCACTGGCAGCGCGCTATTATACCGATCCGCAGGTCTTCGAGATCGAGAACGCAGGGTTATTGGCGCGGACGTGGCAGTTTGGCTGCCACGTTTCTGAACTCGCCAAAACCGGCGATTACGCCACCTTTGAAATCGCGGGTGAAAGCCTTTTTGCGATCCGCGGGCGGGACGACAAAATCCGCGTTTTCTATAATGTGTGTCAGCACCGTGCGCATCAATTGGTCAAAGGCTCGGGCACGACGCGGGTCGTTGTTTGCCCCTATCACGCCTGGACATATGAGCTGACGGGTGAACTGCGAGCCGGACCCAATATCAAGGCCGTGGAAGGTTTTGACAAAACCGATGTGTGCCTGACCGAAGTGCGCGTTGAGGAATTCCTCGGCTTCGTTTTTGTGAACCTCGACCCGAACGCCGCCCCGATGGAGGACTGGTTTCCGAATGCCCGCGCCGAACTGAGCGAATGGGTGCCCAATTGGGCCGACCTCAAGCCGCTGGAATGGGTTGAAATCCCGGAACACTGCAACTGGAAAGTTTCGGTCGAGAACTACTCGGAGTGCTACCATTGCTCCCTGTGTCACCCGACCTTTGCCAACGGCGTTGTGAAGCCGGAAACCTATGACATCCAGCCCCAAGGCAAGTGCCTGCGCCACACAACAGAATGTCAGGCGCTGGAACAGATGACCTATGACATCGAGTCCGGCTTTGCCCATTCCCATGAGTATTCCAGCTGGTTCTTGTGGCCGATGTTTTCGTTCCAAGTCTATCCGGGCAATGTGCTGAACACTTATCACTGGCGCGCTGTAGATGCGGATCATGTTGTGGTTTGGCGTGGCTGGTACTCCGTCGGTGGAATTGATGATGAAAAGGTTCGAAAGCTCGCCCAGCAAGATCGGGCAACCACGGTAGAAGAGGACATTCATCTTGTTGAAAGCGTTCAGCGCGGGCTAGGCTCGCGCGGCTACAAGCCCGGCCCTTTGGTCGTGGACCCCAAGGGCGGTGTGAATTCGGAACATCCCGTCATGCACCTGCAAAGCTGGATGCGCGATGCGATTGATGGTCAAGGCGAAGGATCGGATTCTTGAAGACATACTGGCAAAACTACATCGACGGCACATGGGGTGATGGCGGCGCAGGGCGGATCGATGTGTTCAACCCCGGCACAGGGGAAAAGCTTGCGGAACAGGCGCTTGCCGATGCGGGCGACGTAGACCGTGCAGTTCTGGCCGCCCAGCGTGTGCATTTGTCCGGCGCGCTTTCCGATCTGCGGCCCGTTGAACGTGGACGCATGGTGCAGGCCATGGGCCGTTATCTGATCGCACACATTGATGAGATCGCTCAAATTCTAACGCTTGAGCAAGGCAAACCCTTATGGGAAGCGCGGATAGAGGTTGAAGGCGCCGCACGGTATTTCGAGTACTATGGCAATCAGGCGGAAACGGTTGAAGGTCGTTCGATCCCGCTTGGCAAAGGCTACTTTGACTTTACGACCTATGAACCCTTCGGTGTTTCGGCCCAGATCATCCCGTGGAAC
>NZ_JBAUHO010000266.1:0-11043 GCF_049680325.1 Planktotalea sp. | reverse complement strand
GGGCAGATCGTAAACCGCTTGGTCAGCTCTTCTGGCTTCAAAACAATCGTGATTGATCACGATATAAAGACCATCGAGCTCATGCGTCGCTTTGGCTTCAAAGGGTTTTTCGGTGATCCCACCCGTCCTGACATGCTGCGCGCGGCCGGATTAGCGGATGCGCGCGTACTCGTCGTCGCCCTTGATGATCCAGCCGCCACGCTTAAGCTGGTTACCTATGCCCGCGCAGAGCGGCCAGACCTGCACATCATCGCGCGCGCGCGTGACCGAAGCGATGTGTTTCGTCTTTATAACGCGGGTGCAAATGATATCGTGCGCGAAATGTTCGACAGCTCCTTGCGCGCTGGCCGCTATGCGCTTGAAAACATTGGGCTGTCCGAATTTGAAGCCGCCGAAGCAGAAAAAACTTTCTATGCCCATGACCGTCACGCGATCCGCGAACTGGCCGAAGTCTGGGATCCGAACACATCTTCGGGCGAAAACAAAGCCTACATCGCACGCGCAAAAGAACTGGAGCGCGATCTGGAAGCGTCCCTGTTCACGCTACTCGAAGACAGCAACGCATCCAAAGGCTAACCTCTTCCTCTCTCGATAAATATCCTAGGGGGTCTGGGGGACTGGTCTCCCAGACGGTCCGATCGCTTTGGCGATCGGAAATCCGGCTACCCTGCCGCGACACCCGCTTCAGCGAATGTTGCCATGCTTGAATGACATTCAACTGCTGCGTTAAGAATGTTAATCGCCAGTGTCGCACCCGAACCTTCGCCAAGCCGCATATTCAGCGAAAGCAATGGTGTCTTACCCAGCGCGTCGAGCAGCTTTCCATGTGCGCCCTCTTGGCTGAGATGGCCTGCGACCACATGATCGAGTGCACCGCCTTGCGCCTGAGCAAGGCAAGCAGCAGCTGCCGAGCAAATGAACCCGTCAAGGATAACCGGAATGCGTTTGCTCCGCGCAGCCGCAATCGCACCGGCCATGGCTGCCAACTCGCGTCCGCCCAGGCAGCGCAGCACTTCAAGCGCGTCTTGAGAGTTATGTTTCGCAACCCCTTCGGCCACAACGCGGGTCTTATTCACAAGACCTGCATCATCAACACCCGTTCCACGCCCGGTCCAATCCGATGCCTCACCGCCGAATAGTGCATTCGCTATGGCTGCTGCGGAGGTTGTGTTTCCGATGCCCATTTCGCCAACAACCAACAGGTCGGTATCCGCATCCACCGCAGTCCACCCTGTAAGCAATGCCGCGACGACTTCTTGCTCGCTCATCGCAGCCGCTTGGGTGAAATCCTGTGTCGGTGTCTCGAGATCCAGCGCGTGCACAGACATCTGCGCGCCTGCAACGCGGCTCAACTGGTTAACAGCGGCGCCGCCATGTTCAAAATTGGCAACCATCTGGACAGTGACCTCAGCAGGAAATGCCGAAACACCCTGCGCAGTGACACCGTGATTTCCCGCAAAAACAACAACTTGCTTTTTGGAAATTCGCGGACGATCCGTCCCGCGCCACCCTGCATACCAGATCGCGAGATCCTCTAGACGCCCCAACGCACCGGGTGGTTTGGTCAATTGTGAATTGCGCTCTGCGGCAGCGGTCTGTGCAGCAGCGTCATGCGCAGGCATGTTAGCAAGCAACGCGCGGAAATCATCAAGCGAGGAAAATGCAGCCATCTCGGGTCTTTCATTGTAAGCCAATCTACATCCGTGTTTAACGAACCCAAACGCAGCGACAAGGCAGGAATGGCCCTCTTGAAACTCCAAAACGACTTCTTTCGTGATGCGCTTGTGGCACTTTCTTTGCTCACACGCTTACCAATCAAACTTGGAGAGCCTGACTATCAGCGCTCTGCACAGGCTGCTTGGGCCTATCCGCTCGTCGGGATTGCAACCGGCGCGATCGCATGCATTGCAGCCGCGCTCGCGCTGTTGTTAGGTTTGCCACTCTGGTGCGTGGCACTTTTGTCTTTGGGTGCAGGGGCAATTGTTACCGGCGCAATGCATGAGGATGGCTTGGCCGATTGCGCCGATGGGTTTTGGGGCGGCTGGGACCCTGCCATGCGCTTGAAAATCATGAAGGACAGCCAGATCGGCACCTATGGCGTGCTGGCCTTGCTGGTCACACAGGGCATCCGTTTCGGCGCAGTTCTGGAAATCCTCAGCTGGGAAAGCTGGGTACTACCGCTTATTGCGGTCCATGTCGCGTCACGTGCCGTAATGCCAACAGTGATGCACGCGCTTCCCCCTGCCCGCGAAGCAGGGTTGTCCCATTCCGTTGGTCGGGTTTCCTTTGAGGCCGCGCTTAAAGCAGTAGCCATCGGTGTCTTCGCTCTTTTGATCGGGCTTGGACTGCAAGGCATATTTGCAAGCGTGATTGCCGCCTTGGCCTTGCTTGGTGCGCTTCGGCTTGCCAAGGCCAAGATTGGCGGGCAAACGGGCGATGTGTGCGGTGCCGTGCAGCAAGTGACTGAAGTTGCCCTGCTTATAACACTACTTGCAGGATAGTTCAGACATAGAAAAGCCGCGCCTCCTCCCAAAAGCGCGGCCTTTCATTTTCCCAGACGCGGCGGCGGCTTATGCAGCAGCGGGCGCGCGGGACATTAGGACGTCAGTGATCTGACGCGCAGCGCCGTCTTCGTCGCCGCCCTGAACTGCACCGATTTCACGGGTCAGACGCTCAAGGGCAGCTTCGTAAAGCTGACGCTCTGAATAGCTTTGTTCACGCTGATCGTCGGTGCGATGCAAGTCGCGCACCACTTCGGCAATCGCGATCAGATCGCCAGAGTTGATCTTTTGCTCGTACTCTTGCGCACGGCGGGACCACATGGCGCGTTTGACCTTGGCTTTACCTTTCAGCGTTTTCATTGCATGTGCAACTTCGTCAGGCGAGCTAAGCGAACGCATACCGATTTCAATCGCTTTATGCGTCGGGACACGTAGGGTCATTTTGTCTTTTTCAAAGGCAATGACAAAAAGCTCTAGCGTGATACCAGCGATTTCCTGCTCTTCAACAGAAACAACTTTTCCAACGCCATGTGCCGGATAAACTACAAATTCATCAGGGCGAAAATCAAGGTTCTTCGACTTACTCATACGGGCATTCCTCGCCAGTCTCGGGATCATCAGACACAACAAAAACGGGGGCGCAGACCTTAGTCAGCGCACCTCGCTCCATATTGGTGGTACTATTTTGCGGTTAAGCAGAAACAGAAAAGTGTCAGGCAATCATTCATCATCTGCACTTATCATATCATAAAATAAGGCGTCTCGCCAGTGGGTCATTAACAAAGCCGTGAAACCTATCAAAGCACCAACAAGATAAAGGAAGTCGGGCGACATTCAGGGCTGCGCGTCAGCAGACATGATCGCAGATTGATTCGCGCCTTTTCAGCCGCCTTCGCCAGGCTTTTCAGAGAAGTACTTCTCTAGCTTGCCTTCCTCACCATCACGTTCTTCCGCGTCGGGAAGCTGGTCTTTCTTGGTGATAATCACGGGCCATAGCTCGGAGTACTTGCGGTTGAACTCAACCCATTTCTCCATGTCCGGCTCTGTATCAGGACGGATCGCATCAGCCGGGCATTCAGGTTCGCACACACCACAATCGATGCACTCATCTGGATGAATCACCAGCATATTTTCGCCCTCGTAGAAGCAATCTACGGGACAAACTTCGACGCAGTCGGTGTATTTACAAGCGATGCAAGCATCATTGACGATATAGGTCATGGAACGTGCCTCAAATCCGGTTGCGGACTAGCTAGTCCAAGCTGCGCGATCATTCAAGCTCCCCGCGCTTGATTTGCTCACCAATGCGGCGTTCTGCCTTGCTGGGTCGCCCACCGCGTTCCGCATAGGGTTTGCCGATATCGCGCGGCTGGGGAGGACTTAGATCCGTATAAAGCGTTTGTGCCTCGCTCGCCGGGCCGCGGCGCGTGCCGATGCCCTCGACCCGAATAACCCGGATGTGATTACCCTGCGGGAAGGTTAAAACATCGCCAACCTTCACGGTTGCGGATGTTTTCATCACTTTGTCACTGTTCACCCGAAGGTGTGAGCCAGTGATGAGTTTGGCCGACAGGCTACGGGTCTTAAAGAACCGCGCCTGCCAGAGCCATTTGTCTGCGCGCAGCTTTCCAGCTGCCTCGCTCACTTTTTCGCAAGGCCCATTAATGCCGCTGCGAACGGATTGTCTGGGTCGATCTTCTTTTCTGCCTTTGGTGGGCGGGCAGAGAAGTTCTGCGCCTTGTTACCGCCGCCAGCAGGTTTGCCGCGTGGCTTTCCCTTGCCTTTGGGTGCGCCGCCCTGCTTGCGCGGGCGGCTGTCAGCGTGATTTTGCTGGCGCGCACGGCCCCACGTGAAGGTAAAGAAGGCCTCCATTTCTACAGGCTCGTCCGCTGTTGGTTCTTGCGCGACGACAGGCTCTTCAACCTTGGGCTCTTGTTCTGTCGCTTCCGCAACAGGGTTCACAGTCGCCTCCTCGGTTTTGGCATCAACGACAGGAGCCGCCTTAACCTTAACGCGTTCGCCTTTTTCTGCTTTATACCCAAGACCTTGCATAAGGTCTGCGAATTGCTCCAGCGTCATACCAGTGATCGAAAGCATGTCGGCCTTGGCTTCAAAGCCACCACGGCTGTCTTCGCCGCGCAGCATGTCGGCAAGGCGTTCCAACATATCAATGCGAATCGCGCGCGCGCCTGCGGCGCGGTAGCCGGACATAAGGTGATAGCCCGCTGGCGCATGCTCGTCCGAGGGCACGGTAACCAAACCGGGGGGCGGTGCTTCGGGGAATTCCTGATGACCTGCCGCGAGGGACCAGAGCACCAAACGCAAACGCGTCGGCGCAGGTTTCAGCAAGAGCGGCATAAAGATTGTGAACTGACCAAAGCGAATACCATGCTTGCGCAACGCGCCGCGTGCATCCTGATCCAATGCTTTCACATCTTCAGCGACGTCAGAGCGGGCGATCAAACCCAAGCCCTCGATCAGGCGGAACGCGAAACCGCGTGCCATGCCAGAAAGCGTGTCGTCCTTTTGCAGGTTCAGCAAAGGCTCCATATGCAGCGCAATCTTGCGATCAATGAAATGCTGCAAACGACGCGTAACCTTTTCAGCCACGTCCGCACCCGCTTCGTCATCGACAAAGGCCTGGACCTGCGGCTTCAATGGCTCTGCGCCAGCGACCAGTTTACCAACCGCGTATTCGCCCCACATCAGGCCGCCTTGCTCGGTAAAATCAATCTCTGTATCGGGCGCATTATAGAAGCGGTCCGCGCGCAAATGGAAATGCGGTGCAAGCGCCTCGGTCGAGGCCGCGCGCAGCGTTTTCGCTTCGTTTCCGCTCGCGGACTTATCCTGCGAAAAACGGAAACCTTCCAAACGACCCACGAATTCACCTTCGACGGTCACTTCACCTTTATCGTTTACTTCGGCCAAAAGGGCCTCCTTTTGTTTGAGCCGCCGCAAAAGCACGGATGTGCGCCGGTCCACAAATCTTTGGGTCAAACGCTCGTGCAGCGCATCTGACAAGCGGTCTTCTACAGCGCGTGTCTGGGAACGCCAATGATTTTCGTCATCCGTCCAACCAGAACGCTGTGCGACATAAGTCCATGTGCGGATAAACGCCAATCGTTTAGACAAAGTGTCGATATCGCCGTCGGTACGATCAATGCGTTTGATCTGACGGGCCAGCCAATCGTTCGGAATACGGCCCGATTGATGCAGGTAGGTGTAAATGCCTTCCAGCAGATTGGCGTGTTCTGCATGGCTGATGCCCCTGAAATCGGGAATACGGCACACATCCCAAAGAAGCGCGACAGAGGCCGCATCGCTGGCGCGCGCAGCGATCTCGGCCTCTCCCGCGAGGGCTTTGAGGACGCGAAGATCGTCTGCTTCACGCGACTTCACCAGCCGTTCGTCATGGCTGGGCTGTTCAAGCGATGCGATCAAAGCATCCAGCCGGCCCAGTTGCAGTTTGGGATTGCGCCACTGCAGTTTGCCAACAGGTTGAAAGCGATGCTCTGTAATCGCGCGGGCCAATTCATCGCTTAGCGGCTGAGCCTCTCCTGTAACACCGAATGTACCCGGCTTCATACCGCGCCCTGCGCGCCCTGCGATCTGCGCCAACTCATGCGCCATAAGCGGGCGCATTCGCTGCCCATCAAATTTGCTAAGCGCGGAAAAGGCAACGTGATCGATGTCGAGGTTAAGCCCCATGCCAATCGCATCCGTGGCGACCAAATAGTCCACATCGCCGTTCTGATACATTTCAACCTGCGCATTGCGCGTGCGTGGGCTTAGCGCGCCCATGACGACAGCCGCCCCACCCTTCTGGCGGCGGATCAGTTCGGCAATGGCATAAACGTTCTCGACCGAGAAACCGACGATTGCACTGCGCGGACGCATACGGCTGATCTTCTTGGCACCCGCATAGCCAAGCTGGCTCATCCGCTCGCGGGCGATAAATTGGGCATCCGGTATCAACGAGGCAATCGGGCCGCGCATGGTATCCGCACCCATGAACAGCGTCTCATGCTGGCCGCGCGCGCTAAGCAGACGCTGCGTGAACACATGCCCACGCTCGGGATCCTCACACAGCTGGATTTCATCAACCGCAAGAAAATCACAGCCCATGCCCTCTGGCATAGCCTCAACAGTGCAGACCCAATATTGGGTTCGCGGCGGAACGATACGTTCCTCGCCTGTGACAAGCGCCACCACAGAAGGGCCGCGCAGCGCAACGATACGATCGTAAACCTCGCGGGCCAGCAGGCGCAAAGGCAATCCGATCACGCCGGTGCGATATCCCAGCATACGCTCGATCGCGTAGGTGGTTTTACCCGTATTGGTTGGTCCGAGAACCGCAATGATACGTGACTGCGCGTCCATTTCCGCCCTCAAACACTTTTTACTTACAGGGCTGGACCTTTGACTGTCGTCTCCAACCGTTCCATCGCTTCGAGTACGTCTGCGTGATGCGGATGTATAGCAAGAACTTGCTCATAGACCTCATAAGCGCGGGCTTTATCGCCTAATTGCTCGAAAATTGCGCCCAGACCCTGAATCGCTTCGAAGTGGTTTGGATTAAGGGCCAACACCCGCGAGAGGTCTTCAACAGCGGGGCCATAGAGCTTTTCCTGATAGAACGCGCTGGCGCGCATATGCCAGCCTTCGGCAAAATCAGGCGCGTGATCCGTAAGGGCGGTTAGGTGTTCAATGGCAACCTTTGGCTGCTTTGCTCGCAACGCATCGCGTCCACGCTTGAGCAGCAGATCCGCGGATGCAGAGCCCGAACGCGACCACGTCCCTTTGATCTGGCGCGCAATACGATCTGCATCTTGGGCATCTGCCTTACGCAATTGGCTAAGCAATAGTGCGACATCGACGTCAGCCGCACTTTTTGCAGGAGCGTCTTGCGCATGCACTGCAGCCGTATAGGGTATGGAAAACACCACTAGCGCGAGAAACATCGCGCTGATAAGTTTACGTGGCTCTGCCGCAAGGTAAGGTTTGCGAGTTGGGTTAAACGCTCTCATATATCAGAGTGTAGCGCATGTTCGGCAAGATGCCAGATGCGATGAAGTAACGAAGCGGAGAGCGAAAATGAGCGATATTATTAATGCGGCTGTTGCAGCCCTGAATGAAAAGCTTGCCGGAGCAGATTTTGACGGCAGCGCAAAATTCGAAATCGAAGGCGAAGGCGCAGTGCGCATCGACAGTGACGGTGCGTCAGCCTCTGATGCAGAGGCGGATGTTACGCTAACGGCGGATGCGGAAACGTTTCAGGCCATTCTGGAAGGCGAATTGAATTCCACAACAGCCTTTATGACGGGCAAGCTGGCGGTAGACGGTGACATGGGCACAGCGATGAAGCTGGGTGCAGTACTGAGTTAACTTTCTTGAATTGGTATATCTAAATGACAGACGCACCCTATCACCCGGAAATTTGCGATGGTCCAGGCAATGGCTATGCGCTTTGGCGTATGACCAGCGATAGGGTGCGTCTACGCATTGGGCTTTGGCCACTTGAAGGGGCCAAGGAAACCATCCTGATCTTTACCGGTCGCACCGAATATATTGAAAAATACGCGCATATTGCGGCCGATCTACAAGCCGCGGGTTATGCCGTCGCCTCGCTTGACTGGCGCGGTCAGGGATTGTCCGATCGCTTGCTCGATGATCCATATCGCGGCCATGTCGGGGACTTTGGCGACTACCAAAAAGATATTGCTACGTTGATGGAAACGATCAGCGCTGAAGGCCTGCCCGCCCCCAAAGCGATTGTCGCGCATTCGATGGGCGGGTGCATCGGATTGCGCGCATTGATCGAAGGATTGCCAGTTAAAGGCGCTGTCTTTTCCGCACCGATGTGGGGGATCATCATGGCTCCTGCCCTGCGACCCGTCGCTTGGGTGGTGTCACGGGTTGCTGCAATGTTTGGTCTGGGCGCAACGTTAGCCCCCGGCACAAATGCCCGCAGCTTCATTCTGAATGATCCGTTTCAGGACAACACGCTGACCCGCGACGCGAAAATGTGGAAAATGATGGGCGATCAAATTCGCGCAGTGCCTGGGCTAGAACTGGGTGGTCCCAGCCTTGATTGGGTGCGTTTAGCTGTCGATGAGTGCGCCGCGCTGATGCGCGCGCCCGCGCCTGATCTACCTGCGCTAACCTTTCTGGGTGACAATGAACGCATCGTAGAGCCAAGCGCGATTCACACGAAAATGCAGTGCTGGCCTAAAGGAACGTTGGAAATAATCAACGACGGCGAACATGAGGGCTTCATGGAAGGTCCCGAAAAGCGCGCCGCGATGAGCCGCCAGATGATTGCCTTTCTCGACACGCTATAAACAAGCGCTTTACGGGTTTTAACTCTGGATGAGGGTGCATAGGTTACGGCGCAAAGAGATATGAGGTTTTTCGATGCTCCACCTTCCCTTCCCCGTTCGTGATGCCAATGCTGGCAACGGTTCTGACAGCTTTGGCAACTTGCCTGAATGGGATCTGAGCGATCTTTACACAAGCGAAGATGCACCCGAACTCAAACGCGATCTGGACTGGCTTGAAGAAGCCTGCGCCAGCTTCGCGCGCGACTATGAGGGCAAACTCGACAAGCTTGACGCCGCCGCGATGCTGGAGTGCGTGCTGCGCAACGAACGGATCAATTCAATCGCTGGGCGCATTATGTCCTTTGCGGGTCTGCGGTATTACCAGCTAACCACCGACGCGGATCGCGCGAAATTCATGTCCGACATGCAGGAGAAGATCACCAACTTCACCACGCCTTTGGTGTTTTTCACTTTAGAATTGAACCGCTTGGACGACGATGCCCTCGACGCACATTTCGCGGCGAATTCAGATCTTGCCCGATACAAGCCGGTCTTTGAGCGCATCCGCGCAATGAAGCCTTATCAACTCAGCGATGAGCTTGAAAAATTCCTGCATGACCTTGGCGTTGTCGGCGACGCATGGGAACGCATGTTCGATGAAACAATTGCGGGCCTCACGTTTGAGGTTAATGGCGAAACCCTCAACATAGAAGGCACGCTGAACCTGTTGACCGAGCAGGATCGCACCAAACGCGAAGCAGCAAGCCGCGAAGTTGCGCGCGTTTTGGGCCAGAACATCAAAACCTTTGCACGCGTTCACAACACCCAAGCCAAGGAAAAAGAAATTATCGATCGCTGGCGCGGCATGGAAACGGCGCAAACAGGGCGCCACCTTTCCAACCATGTAGAGCCAGAGGTCGTCGAAGCCCTGCGCACCGCAGTGGTGAACGCCTATCCGAAACTCAGCCATCGTTATTATGAAATGAAGCGCGGCTGGCTTGGACTGGATCGCATGCAGGTCTGGGATCGCAACGCGCCCCTGCCGATGGAAAATACAAAGATTGTCGGATGGGACGAAGCCGAAGCAACGGTCATGGAGGCCTATAACGCCTTTGATCCTCGCATGGGCGAAATCGCAACGCCCTTCTTCAAAGATGGCTGGATCGATGCGGGCGTAAAGCCCGGCAAAGCGCCCGGCGCATTTGCGCACCCTACGGTAACGGATGTTCACCCCTATGTAATGCTCAACTACCTTGGCAAACCCCGTGATGTGATGACGTTGGCCCATGAATTGGGCCACGGCGTGCATCAGGTCTTGGCGGCAGCGCAGGGTGAAATGCTGTCCTCGACACCACTGACCTTGGCCGAAACAGCCAGCGTATTTGGCGAAATGCTGACCTTCCAGAAAATGTTGGAAAAGGCAGAAACCCAAGCGGAACGTAAAATCCTACTCGCGGGTAAGGTCGAGGACATGATTAACACGGTCGTGCGCCAGATCGCGTTCTACGACTTTGAATGCAAACTCCACGAGGCACGGCGCGGCGGTGAACTCACACCCGAAGACATCAACGCGCTGTGGATGAGCGTGCAGGCCGAAAGCCTTGGACCCTGCTTTGACTTTATGGAGGGCTATGAAACCTTCTGGGCCTATATCCCACACTTCGTGCACTCGCCGTTTTACGTCTACGCCTACGCTTTCGGTGACGGTCTCGTGAACGCGCTTTATGCAGTTTACCGTGAGGGCGGAGAGGGCTTTGAAGAGAAGTATTTCGACATGCTCAAAGCTGGCGGTTCCAAGCACCACAAAGAATTGCTTGCGCCGTTCGGCCTGGATGCGTCCGATCCCAAATTCTGGGATAAAGGCCTGTCGATGATTTCGGACATGATTGATGAATTGGAAGCGATGGGCTAGCGCATAAGCGCGCGCAACGCGCTTATTTCAGCTGACTATCTTTAGAGCCGCGCCGATTAATCCCGGCGCGGCTTTTATGTTGCCCGTCGCGTTCCTGCTGGCACTCGATGCAAAGCTTAACGCCGGGCCGCGCAAGACGCCGCGCTTCTGGAATTTCTTCTTCGCACTCGGCGCAATGCGTCAGGCTTTCCCCGACCGGCTGACGCTGCGCTTTCATCCGCGCCAGCTCGTCCGTGATTGAAGCTTCAATCTGTTCGGACACAGCCCCGTCTTTGGCCCAGCCCCCAGCCATTATTGCAGCACATAAGGC
>NZ_JBAUHO010000265.1:0-20913 GCF_049680325.1 Planktotalea sp. | reverse complement strand
CCTTTGAACACCAGAACGGCAGTTTCACCGCTTTTGATCGTCACCTCTTCCAGTTCCTCTGGCATTTCGAAATCGGGGCCCACTTCGACGCCCGCATGCGAGCGCAGCTCGGCCGCCGCAACTGTGTTCGGATCATCATGATAGACCGCAACCATGCCGCGCGCTTGAGGCCATAAGTTGCGAGCCGTAAACACTGCGCCGAGCTGCTCAAAGCTCTGAGAGATGGTTGTGTAAAGACCAATGTGTTTATGCGCGGCAAGGTGGCGTGTGGGCATATCTGTGATTTTTACATCGAACATGTCAGGCTCTCCTGATTTAGGTTTCAAAGTTTAGGGATGTTGCGGTCTTCATAGTGTTCTATCTTCATCGCCCGTCCCCTGTTGGGCTGTATGAATACTCTAGCCAAGTGTCGTGGATTAATCTTGCTTTATTGCATCCAAGCTATAGGCGCGCCATATAGGCGTAAGTTTCCGTTTAGTGAGCGTGCGCAATGAACTATCTAGATTTTGAAAAACCCCTCGCAGAAATTGAAGGCAAAGCTGAAGAGCTTCGCGCCATGGCGCGTGCGAGTGAAGAAACAAATGTAGAAGAAGAAGCCAGCGCGCTCGACAAAAAGGCGGCCGATATGTTGGTCGATCTTTATGCGGGCCTGACCCCTTGGCGTAAGTGCCAGGTTGCGCGTCATCCAGATCGTCCGCATTGCAGTGACTACCTGTCTGCGATCTTCACGGATTATACACCGCTGGCAGGCGATCGCGGCTTTGCTGACGATCATGCCGTTATGGGCGGATTGGCCCGTTTCAAAGATCGCCCCGTTGTGGTGATCGGGCAGGACAAGGGCAACGATACATCCACCCGTATTGAGCGAAATTTCGGCATGGCCCGCCCAGAAGGGTACCGCAAGGCGATCCGTTTGATGGAGATGGCAAGCAAGTTTAACCTGCCGGTAGTCACACTTGTGGACACGCCCGGTGCTTATCCTGGTAAAGGCGCGGAAGAGCGTGGCCAGTCCGAAGCGATTGCCCGTTCAACCGAGATGTGTCTACAGATTGGTGTGCCTTTGGTCAGCGTTATCATCGGTGAAGGTGGCTCTGGCGGGGCTGTAGCCTTTGCAACAGGCAACAAATTGGCGATGCTGGAGCATTCGGTTTATTCGGTGATTTCCCCTGAGGGCTGCGCGTCGATCCTATGGAAAGACAGCGAAAAAATGCGCGAGGCGGCCGAAGCGTTGCGTTTGACTGCGCAAGATTTGCATAAACTTGGTGTTGTGGACCGCGTCGTAAACGAGCCTTTGGGCGGCGCACACCGTGACCGCGACGCAGCGATGGCGTCAGTCAGCAATGCTATTGAAAAAATGCTGGCCGATTTGAAGGGCATGGATGCTGCTGCCTTGATTAAAGCACGTCGCAAAAAATTCCTCGATATGGGATCAAAAGGACTGGCGGCTTAACCTGTTTGGTTATGCGCACGTTAACGAAAAGATCACGAGCTACGCTAGCAACCGCTTTAAATGGTGCAGTGCGCTTTGCGCGCGTTCGTCGCAAGTCGCTTCGCTGGGGCTGGGCAAGCGACCGATGACCCGGCGAATTTGTTGATCCCCGATAAGCAAATCCAAATAAAGACCCACGGCCTGAATGGTGTCTGGAAAAGTCAGATGCCCCTCTGATCGCGCACGCTCCAGCACTTTTTCAAGTAAAGGCAACACCGCTTCGCGCCCCGCGATTGACAGGGTTTCGCCAAGTTCCCCACTGCTATCAGCGGCAGCTGCGCGGTTCAGGGCGATGGCGCGATCACCCGTGAGCAGTCCAAACAGTTTTGGACCAAGGCGGGCCAATATCGACAGCGCATCGCGCTCGCTGGTCAATTCTTCCTCGAGCAATGATTTCACATCCGCTGCGTTGCGCGTGACAAGAGCCTGAAACAGGCCCTGTTTGTCCCCGTACCAGTTATAAAGCGTTTCGTTCGATGCGCGTGCCGCTCGGGCGATCCCGAGCATCGATGTGCCGCCATATCCCTTACGCTCTAGAACTTCATATGCGGCGGTTTCGATCTGTTGTTGGCGGAGCGAGCGTTTTTCGTCGCGCATTTTTCTTTCTCCATCTTGTTGACAGAATCCGTAACCTGAATTACGGATAAGTGCAACCGTAACCTAAATTACGCTTTTGGAGAACTAACATGACACAGAACGAACGCCAAACCACCGCCGCCCTTTCCACATTAATCCTGTTGCAACTGATAATGCTGTCCGCGCTCTACGCTGGGATCAAACCCCACCCACCTGTCGCCACGCCCCTCTTCGGGATCGCGCCCTCTTCGGGATCGCGCCCTATTTGGGGGCGTCAGTCTCAATCGCATTTGCGGCGATTGTTGTCGGCCCATTGGCCAGCTTGTCGGGGCGCGGTTTGAGCGTGGCCGCAACGTTGATGGCGTTGATCTCATTCGGGCCGCAGAAATACTTTGATGCGCAATTCAGCCTTATCTGGCCTGCGGTGATCCTTGGCCAATTGGCAGCATTAGTCATCTTTGTTCAGGTATTTCGCCAGCGCAACGCAGCTGCCCGAGGCGCAGTATCAACCTAACTGTAAACCGCATCGCCAATTCGGACAAAAACGACGGAGACACCTCATGGATTTGCCTGTTCTGACATTCGCATTGATGGCCTTGGTGGTCATAATGACGCCCGGACCAACGGTCTTTCTTGCCTTGTCAAATGGCCCACGCTTTGGCTTTGCGCGCTCTGCTTATGGGGTCTTGGGGGCGGCGGTATCAGACGCGGTTCTAATCTCCGCCGCCGCGCTTGGCCTTGGTGCGGTATTGGCCGCTTCGGCGTTCTGGTTCACCGTGGTAAAATGGATCGGGGTCGCCTATCTGATCTGGCTGGGGGCGCAAATGTTGCGTTCCTCGGGTGATCTCGGCCCAGTCGCCAATGCGGGAAATGCCCAAGCAGGACGTTTTGCAATCTTTCGCAAGAGCTTCCTTGTGGCTGTCACCAACCCCAAGGGCTATTTGTTTTTCACCGCGTTTCTTCCGCAGTTCATCGTTCTGAGCCAACCCGTGGCTATGCAATATCTTACGCTCGCGCTGATCTTCATTGCGCTCGATATTGCAGTGATGGCAGCTTACGCTGGACTTGGGTCCAAGGCGATGAGATTTCTCAGCAAAAAAGGTGCGCTCTGGATCGAGCGAACCTGCGGCAGCCTGCTTGTTGCCATGGGGCTTGCTTTGGCATTTATGCGCCGCTCCAGTTAAAGCGCAGCGCAGGAGCCGCTAGGCTATGGAGGGCAAGTGAGACGCCTCAAGCCGTATAGGTCGGATGAAACTTGCCCGCAGGCGAAAGCGTGAAAATCTCGCAGCCTGTCTCTGTTACACCAATGGAATGTTCGAACTGCGCGGACAAAGATTTATCGCGCGTCACGGCGGTCCAGTCATCGGCCAAGACCTTCGTTTCAGGGCGGCCCAAATTCACCATTGGTTCGATCGTAAAGAACATGCCGGGTTCAAGGACTGCCCCTGTTCCCGGTTTGCCATAGTGCAACACGTTGGGCGGCGCGTGGAACACGCGGCCCAAACCATGCCCGCAGAAATCGCGCACGACGGACATGCGATGGCTTTCGACATAGCTTTGGATCGCCGCGCCTATGTCACCGAATGTATTGCCGGGTTTCACCGCCTCGATGCCTTTGAACAACGCGTCATGGGTGACTTGCAGTAACCGTTCCGTCTTGCGTGACAGTTTTCCAGCGACATACATGCGCGATGTATCGCCGAACCAACCATCCACGATCACCGTGACGTCGATGTTGATAATATCGCCATCTTTGAGCTTCTTGTCGCCGGGGATGCCGTGGCACACCACGTGGTTCACAGAAATACAACTGGCGTGTTTATAGCCCTTATAACCGATCGTGGCAGAGGTCGCACCGGCGCGCGTGACGCGGTCTTCTATGAACTTATCAAGCACACCTGTTGTCTGACCAACCGTCACCAGTTCGGCCACTTCATCAAGGATTTCCGCGGCCAGCTTTCCTGCTTCAGCCATGCCTGCGAAATCCGCTTCTTCATAGATGCGGATACCTTCTTTGGTCATGCGGCCACGTGATTTGTCCTTCATGGCGCTGCTCCTTAATGCGTTGCTTGTGCCCTTTGTAAATCGGAATGTGACGAGGTTCTAGGGGATGCGGCGGAAATGGTTCCAGAAGGGCCCCAAAGTTCAGAACTCAGCCAAGACCGCTACTAGGACGAGGGACGCTTTGTAAGCCATATCAGAAAAATCGCACATCCGGCGAACAATGCAGCCAAAGCCAGATAAACGCCCCCCGATTGGCTCTGAAAAACGACGCCGCTTTCGCTGTCGAAACATCTAGACAACCCACTGAAACAATGGCGCCATTTGAAATGTTGGGTGTAGTAAAGATAAACGAAAAACGACGAAAGCCCCAAGAAAAAGACGAAGCCGAGTTTTCTAAACATATGGGTGCTCCTGCGAATTCTACGAACCAAACACGCTCATAACAACGCGTCCTTGAACTCAAGCGGCTGTCCCACCCAGATGCCTTCCGGGGTAATCTTCGTTCCTAGACACATCACCTCGACACCGATCTCGCGTGCCTGTGCAAATGCCTGTGCGTAGGTTGGATCAATATCCCCCGCCAACGTCATTTCCGTACAATCAGTGCGTTGTACCAGATAAAGCATTACCGCGCGATGACCTGCGGCGCACATGTTCGAGAGTTCTGCCAAATGCTTTGCACCGCGCGTGGTCACACTATCTGGAAACTCGGCGCGGCCCGCTTGGCGCGATAGCGTTACGCTTTTGACTTCGACGTAGATATCGGGCCCGCCGCCTTGCAACAGGAAATCAATGCGGCTTTTCTCACCGTATTTCACCTCGGGGCGCACAACCTCATAGCCCCCCAAACCGTCAACCTCGCGGGCTTCCAGCGCCGCTTTCATCGCGCGGTTGGGCACCGATGTATCAACCCCTGTGAAATGCCCGTTCTCGTGATCCACCAAACGCCAGCCGTATTTCAGCTTTTTCTTCGGATCATCATTGGGCTCTAGCCATATCTTCGTGCCCTCGTCTGCTAGCCCCATCATCGAACCGGGGTTGGCGCAATGAGCCGTCACTTCGCGCCCGTCTTCCAGACGGACATCGGCAAGAAAGCGTTTATATCGCCGAATAAGGCGGGCGGGGATGAGATCAGTTTGAAAGCGCATGACGCAAGGCCTATACCGAAGAAAAGCGCCCATCAAGGAGAGCCGCAAATGCCAAACCCCACAGCCGCCATGTTGGTAATCGGTGACGAAATCCTCTCTGGCCGTACACGCGATGCAAACATGTATTATCTGGCGGGCGAGCTGACGACCCACGGCATTGATCTGCGCGAGGTGCGGGTGGTCAGCGATGATGGCCCCGCTATTGTCGCAGCTGTGCGCGCTCTTTCTGCTAACTTCGATCACGTTTTCACCAGCGGCGGCATCGGGCCGACGCATGAT
Source organism: Planktotalea sp. (assembly GCF_049680325.1). Classification (GTDB taxonomy): domain Bacteria; phylum Pseudomonadota; class Alphaproteobacteria; order Rhodobacterales; family Rhodobacteraceae; genus Planktotalea. The sequence goes on along the minus strand of NZ_JBAUHO010000265.1, from coordinate 15,417 downwards.
GACATCACAGCAGATTGCATTGCCGAAGCGTTTGATGCTGCAATTGATGTGCGCGACGATGCCCGTGCCTTGCTCGCGGCGCACTATGAGCGGCAGGGAAGTGAGCTGAACGAAGCGCGTTTGCGAATGGCGCGCATTCCCGACGGTGCGACGTTGATCGACAATCCGGTTTCCGTAGCGCCCGGTTTCACAATGCAAAACGTGCATGTCATGGCAGGCGTTCCCGCCGTGTTCCGCGCCATGGTAGCAAGCGTTATGCCAACGCTGACGGGCGGCGCGCCGCTGCTTAGCCAGACCTTACGCATTGATCGCGGTGAAGGTGACATTGCCGGACCGTTGGGGCAGTTGGCTGCGGATTACCCCGAACTTTCGATTGGCTCCTATCCGTTTCAAAAGGATGGTGCCTATGGTTCGAACATCGTGATCCGTGGCCATAACGGTGCGCAGATAGATGCAGCAATTGTTCGGTTGGCCAAGGAGATGGGCGTATGAGCGATTTGCCATCTATTGAAGCGTTGTACGACGTTTGCGGGTTTACCTGGCCTGCGGCGGCGGAAACGCGTGTTGGTCCATGGATGATCCGCGATGGTCAAGGCGGTGGCCAGCGCGTTTCTGCAGCGACCCGAGAGGGCGAGGGCGATTGGGATTTTGACGCGGCAGAGGCGGCGATGAGCAAGCTGGGGCAACCAAAATTGTTTATGGTGCGTCAGGGCGAAACGGAACTGGATGCTGAACTGGAATTGCGTGGGTATCAGATAAAGGATCCGGTGAATTTCTATGCTTGTCCAATTGCGCATTTGACTGATGTCGACATCCCGCGCGTCACCGCTTTCACCTTATGGGAACCGTTGCAAATCATGCGTGATATTTGGGCTGCTGGCGGCATCGACGATGCGCGCTATCACGTTATGCAGCGCAGCACATGCACCAAGACTGCCCTGCTGGGGCGCTGGAACGATCAGCCCGCCGGCACTGGATATGTGGCGATATACGGTGGGACCGCAATGGTTCACGCTTTGGAGATTCTCGAACACCAACGCGGCATGGGCGTCGGTAAATGGATGATGCGCCGTGCAGCTGTTTGGGCTGAAGAACAAGGTGCCGGCATGATGTCGGTGATCTGCACGCAAGCAAATGACGCAGCGAATGCGCTTTACACATCTCTCGGGATGACGCTCATTGGACGCTATCATTACCGTATAAAGAACGATTGAAGGACCATTGCTATGACCAAGCCAACCGCCCTTGATTTACCCATGGTTGATCCGCTTCCCGCGCCAACGCAGAAGTATTTCGATATCTGTCAGGACAAACTGGGCATGATCCCGAATGTCTTGCAGGCACATGCCTTTGATATCGACAAATTGAATGCCTTCACCGGCCTTTATAATGATCTGATGCTGGGCGAGAGCGGCTTGAGCAAGCTCGAGCGTGAGATGATCGCTGTTGTGACGTCTTCAATCAACAAGTGCTTTTACTGTCTGACAGCACATGGCGCGGCAGTGCGTCAATTGTCGGGTGATCCCAAGCTGGGTGAAATGCTGGTGATGAACTGGCGTGTTGCCGATCTGGACCCGCGCCAGTACGCTATGTGCCTGTTTGCAGAGCGTGTCACCAAGGAAAGCCATTCCATTGAGGAATCCGATCGCCAAGCGCTGCGGGACGTCGGTTTTTCTGATCGCGACATCTGGGATATCGCCAACGTGACGGCGTTCTACAACATGTCCAACCGCGTCGCGAGCGCGACAGACATGCGCCCTAACGATGAATATCACGCGCAACACAGATGATTTTACGCGTCTTCAGCTTTCTGTTGCTGGGCTTGTTGCCTGCGGCTGCCTCTGCGGTGCAACTGACCTTGCCAGCGTCTGCGCGCCAAACCGCGGGGCAGGAGCTTGGCATTGATAGCTATACTTTGCCGATTGCGCCATTTGACGGGGCAAGCATTCCGGCACGTACCTTCGAGGGCTTCGTCTCCCGCCAAGCATGGCGCATTGAGGGGGGCGGCGTAACGCCATTGCAATTATTGCAGCCCCTCAGAGAAGAGCTGAAAGAAAGCAACTACACCCTGTTGTTTGAATGTGCAGACCGCGCGTGCGGCGGTTTTGACTTCCGCTTTGGCACCGACGTACTTGATGCCCCTGACATGTATGTGGACTTGGATGACTACCGCTTTCTCTCTGCAATTAGCGGCTCAAGCGACGCACCAAAGGCTGCAATTTCATTGCTAGTCAGCAGAAGTGCAACGGCGACCTATGTGCAAATTATCCAGATTGCAGTCGATAAGGCCGCCGACATCAGTGTTTCCAAGGGTGGTGAGCTGATTGCCAGCACAAAGAACGGGCAGGCACCTAACGTGCAAGGCAGTGGCGTGGGCATTTCAAAGCAGCTTGATGTTGCGGGACACATCATTTTGAGCGATCTGGACTTCAAGACTGGTTCTTCGGAACTTGGTGAAGGTCCGTTTGCATCGCTTGGCAAACTAGCGGCCTATCTTAAAACGAATTCCGCGCGCCGCGTGGCGTTGGTCGGGCATACAGATGCCGAGGGTAGCCTTGAGGGCAACATCGCCCTGTCGAAACGGCGCGCCGCTTCTGTGCGCCAGCGTTTGATTGAGTCCCATGGCGTCGCGTCGGCGCAATTGTCGGCAGAAGGCGTCGGATTTCTATCCCCTGTTGCAAGTAACCTAAGCAAAGCAGGACGCGACACAAACAGGCGTGTTGAAGCGGTGCTGATATCGACGGAGTAAGGCGCTCGCTGATGGGTGAAGTGATCTTGCGAAGTATTTTGCGCCCTTAGCGTGCCAGCATTTTCAAGCCCTGCGTCACATCTGACCTTACCGCCAAACGCAGCCCGGGTTCGTCACCTGCCCGCAATGCGGCAACGATTACGCGGTGAAAGTGGGGCAGTTCCTTGCGCTGCAAACGCCCGTAAAGTGCGCGCATTGTTGGGCCAAGCTGGAGCCAGACCGTTTCGGCCATTGCCAGCATCGCAGGTGCCTGCGCACGAAGGTAGAGCGTTCGGTGGAATTCCAGATTGGTGCGGATGTAACCGACAGCATCCTGCCGCGCGATTTGCTCTGCGATAGAGGCGTTAATCATCTGCAAGCGCTCAATCAATGCCATATGGGCACGCGGCAACGCGCGGCTGGCAAGCTCCACCTCAATCAATGCGCGCAGGGCCGCAAGCTCTTCAATGCGTTCTGCGCTAAGTTCAGGGGTTGAGACGCGTCCCGAACTCGACATGGAAAGGGCACCCTCTGCAACCAAACGGCGTACCGCTTCGCGTGCTGGGGTCATTGATACTTCGAATTCTTCACCAATTCCACGCAATGTCATCGCCTGACCCGGGGCGATATCCCCGTACATGATGCGCGTTCGCAATGTACGATAAACGCGGTCGTGCGCGGCGGGTGATGTGTCTGGCGAACGTGGGTTTATCAGCATGTCATGCTTGTGATCACAAACCGGCGGTTGGTCAAGCGTTCATGCCTGAAAGCGATAGGTGTGCAGGCTGCTTCCATTTTTACGCAACCAGGCGCGCGGGGCGGAGTAGGGGCCATGTATCCGCGTGACTGTGTCCCAAAAGGCCTGACTGTGGTTCATCTCGGCCAGATGCGCGACTTCGTGGGCAGCAACATAGTTCAGCACCTCTGGCGGGCACAGGATCAATCGCCATGAATACATCAAAGCGCCTGCGCTTGAACATGATCCCCAGCGCGAACGCGTATCGCGTATGCTGATGCGTGTGTAGGGTTTGCCAAGGCGATTTGCATAGTGATCGGAAGCATGGGCAAGCTTGTCCCGCGCCATCTGCTTTAGAAACGCCTGAACCCGCGTCGGAACTTGTTCGGGTTTTCCCGGTACGCGCAGCGTGTCTACATTTAACGTAACGCCCCGCCCGCTTCCTGACTGGATCGCGCGAAAGGTCCCTTCAACAGGCAGCTCTGCGCCGAGCGCTACCGCCTGATCCTCGCCGCGGCGATCCAAATGACCCCGAAGCCAATCCTCTTTTTCGCGTGCAAAAGCGATTCCCTCAGCATCGCTCACGCTCTTTGGAAGCGTCAGCGTGACTCGCCCGTCCAACTGGCTGATGCGCAGGCTAATACGCCGCGCACGCGCAGATTTACGTAAAATAATAGGAACCGGAGGGTTGCCGTGTAGAATATGCTGCCCCATATGCGCCTCAGTCTGGTTTATCGCCGCAAAGCCTTTGACACTCTTCACTGGTTATGGCAGTTGCCCAGAACCGTCTAAAGACCAAGTCATGAGGAAGTTCCATGCCCAAGGAAGAATGGGGCGTCAAGCGCCTGTGCCCGACCACGGGTAAGCGATTTTACGATCTAAACAAAGTCCCAATTGTGAGCCCTTATACAGGCGAAACAATCGAGATGGAAAACGGCAAGAGCCGGATGATCGCCGCTGACGCTGAAGATGCTGCGACAAAGAAAGCTAAAGAAGCTGAACTCGACACAGATGATGTTGTGCTCGACGACGACGAAGACATCGATCTGGATCTTGGTGATGATGTTCTCGAAGACGACGATGATGATGAAACTGTGTCGCTCGATGAAATCGCGGACGTTGCTTCAAACGTCGACGATTAATTGCTGAATTGGCATCGGGGCCATGCTAATTTTGCTTGATCCCGATGCATTCCTTGCCTAGACACCGCGTGCAACAGACGTGCGGCGTCTGTTTTGGGGCCTTAGCTCAGCTGGGAGAGCGCCTGCATGGCATGCAGGAGGTCAGGGGTTCGATCCCCCTAGGCTCCACCAAACCTCCTATATTCTAAAATAACCTCAAGTCCGTTAGTCCGCGCCGAATACAAGCGCCCAGCGGATATTGTTACCCGTTCCGCTACGCGCTAGGCCGAAGTGCTCGAAAGCCGGGTTAACGTTGTTGCTGTGATGGCCGGGCGAAGATGTCCATGCATTCATCACAAGGTTTTCGTTCGCTTGGCCTTGGGCAACGTTCTCCCCAGCTGCGGTTGCGACATACCCTGTCGCGGCAATTCGCTGCTGAAACGTCGATCCGTCGCTCCCGATATGACCTGTAAAGCTGTTGGTAAACATATCATCTGCATGCCGTTGCGCCGCCTGATCCAGCTGCGCGTTGTAGGTCAAGGGCGCGACGCCTGCATTGGTGCGCACGGACGTGAGAAGCGTCGCAAATGATGCGTCGTTGGTTGGATTGGCCTGATACCCATCTCCGCCAACAACGTCCAAAGGAAATGGCCCTTGGTCTCCAGCATAATTTATCCCACCACTCACCACACTATCAATACTAAGCAAGGCGATGGCCGGCGTCGGTGCCATAGGTGTTGAGCCGCCACTTTGGCAAGCAGCCAGCAGGAAAGGGGCCGTAAGAAGCGCGCCGAGAATAGGCTTTGAACGAGACATAAAAATACTCCAGACAAGGCATTAAGGTGAATGACCTTAGTATCCGCGCAAAACTGGATTGAGTAAAGAAAATCTCTGTCGCGCTACATGGAGCTGTTGGCCAGCCAAAGAAAAACCCCCGCAGCGCCAGCTACGGAGGTCTTAAATTCAAAAGCATTCTTGCTCATGTAAAGGGTGCTTAGAACATTCCTTCGCGCTGTGCTTTCTTGCGTGCCAATTTACGGGAACGACTGATCGCTTCAGCTTTCTCACGTGCTTTTCTAATAGACGGCTTTTCGAAATGCTGCTTGAGCTTCATTTCACGAAAAACGCCTTCACGTTGGAGCTTTTTCTTCAGAGCGCGAAGCGCCTGATCGACATTGTTGTCACGAACACTAACCTGCATGTGGTTTTCACCACCTTTCTAGTTTGAAGTTGCAAGGATTTGCAGGAGGCCGCCATATAGCAAAGCGCCTTTAATCTGTCTAGTATGGCAATAACCAATGAGGTGCTGTCCATGACCCTGCCAATTAATCCGTTGAAAGAGCAACTGCTAGACGCGGCTTTGAACCATGTCGCTTTCGACGGTTGGAGCGAGCCGACATTCGAAGCTGCCGTGCAAGACGTGGGCGTTGATATGCCCTTGGCGCGTGGTGTGTGTCCACGCGGCGCGGTTGATCTGGCGATGGCCTTCCATCTGCGCGGCGATGCCGAAATGCTCGCGCGTTATGAACGTGAAGACCTAAGTGCCTTACGTTACTCAGAAAAAATCGCTGCTTTGGTTCGTTTTCGGCTGGAGGCCGCGACGGATAAAGAGGCGGTGCGCCGAGGCACCACGCTTTTTGCATTGCCACATAATGCGGGCGATGGGGCAAAGGCGGTCTGGGGCACTGCGGATGCGATCTGGAACGCGCTGGGCGATACATCCCGCGATTCCAACTGGTACTCCAAGCGCGCGACGCTGAGCGCGGTCTATAGTTCGACGGTTCTATTCTGGCTTGGGGATACCTCTGAGGATCATGCGGCAACCTGGGCCTTTCTCGATCGGCGAATCGATGATGTGATGCGCTTCGAAAAGGTAAAGGCGCAGGTGAACGCGTCGCCTTTGTTGAAACCGCTGCTGGCAGGGCCAAAATGGGCGCTGAGCTTTCTCAAAGCCCCCCCCGATGCAAATCGCGATGATCTGCCGGGGCATTGGTCGGCCCCCACCAAAACACCAAATCCATGAAAGGAGTGCCAATGCGCGCTGTTGAAATCACCCAAGCGGGTGGCCCGGAAGTCCTGCAACTGTGTGAACGTCCTATGCCAGAGGCTGGCCACGGAGATGTGGTTATCAAAGTTGCCTATGCAGGCGTGAACCGGCCCGACGCGTTGCAGCGCGCAGGATCCTACGCGCCGCCCCCAACCGCAAGCGATTTGCCCGGATTGGAAGCGGCTGGCGAAATCGTAGCGATAGGGGCTGGCGTCAGCGAATATGCAGTTGGTGATCTGGTTTGTGCCCTTTTGCCTGGCGGCGGCTATGCGGAATTTGTCGCGACGCCAGCCGCCCATTGTTTGCCCGTGCCTAATGGTATGGGCCTGAAGGAAGCGGCCTGCTTGCCAGAGACATATTTCACCGTCTTTTCCAACGTCTTCCAACGCGGTGGTTTAAAAGCGGGAGAGCGTTTTCTGGTCCATGGTGGATCGTCAGGGATTGGTACAACTGCGATACAACTGGCAAAGCTGTTCGGGGCGCGTGTCTTCACGACGGCGGGTTCTGCCGAGAAATGCGAAGCTTGTGTGGCTCTGGGAGCAGAGAAGGCAATCAATTACCGCGAGGCAGACTTTGTCGAGATCGTTAACGCGCTTGGCGGCGCTGATCTGATTCTGGATATGGTCGGCGGTGACTACCTGCCGCGTAACGTGAAGGCCTTGGCGAATGATGGCCGCCTTGTGCAAATCGCATTTCTGCAAGGGCCTAAGGTTGAGCTGAACTTCGCGCAACTCATGATGCGGCGGCTGACGATTACCGGATCAACGCTGCGCCCGCAGAGCGATCTGGCGAAAGCGCGGATTGCAGAGGCCTTGAAAGAGCAGGTTTGGCCGCTTTTGGATGCCGGGCGTTTGGGGCCTGTGATGGATAGCGAGTTCGATCTGGCCGACGCCGCCGCTGCCCATACGCGTATGGAGAGCAGCGGACATATCGGTAAGATTGTTTTGAAGGTTGGCGCCGTTTGAGAGCGCGGAACGCTCCGCGGGGAGTTTTTCGGGCAAAATGAAGCGGGGGCGTTAACCTTGATTTTGGGTTAACGGCCTGTGCTATCTTACGGGATCAAAGAGCGCGTTGGTCATTGAGCAGTCTTTGATGGTGTCCGCGCCGCATGGAACAGGTTTCAAGTCTTTGGACAGGCATATGCGTGCTTCCTGGATGCGGCCTGCTTTGCATGTGATCGTAAGCATGTCGGCTTTGAGAGTGGGGTTCTCTTTCAGGAAGGCCTCTTCGATGACTTTGGCGGGGACTTTGACCGGGTCTTTGAGGCGGCGAAACAGGGCCGGGCGGTTGATTTTTCCGTAGGCTTCGCGCGAAAGCGCAAAGTAGTCTTCAGCGCTGAGGCCGGAACATGTGCCGTGTTTTTTCCATTGGTGCCATGCCAGGCCGCTTGTCCCCATGATATCGCTCATGTTGTTGGTCATGAAACGTGAGGGTTGGCGTTCGGACGTGCGGCAGAAGCTGGGCCAACCGCGATGAAACTGGGGCCATAGCCCGTGCAGGGTCCAACCGAAATCCTTGGAGGCATCGCATTGCTCTGAGCCGCGCGCATCACCCTCCAGAGCGCACCAGGTCGGCGTCCAGCTGAGAGCGAGCACGTAGTAGTCGAATTCACCAGCTTTTTCGCCATCGGCGCGCAGGCTGCTGGCCATCATAAGTAGTACTAGAACCAGTTTGCGCATTGCCTCTTCCCTCTTTGCTTAAACGGCACTATATACGGCTCAAGTTCCCCCACAATGGTAACCCGCACCCCTTAAAAGGTGCCGCCTGACTTCAGGCGACGAGATAGGCTTGTTTGAAGGAGAGTTCCCATGGCCAAACCGATTATGGCAAAAGCGACCGCCGTTTGGTTGGTGGATAATACGACCATTAGCTTTAAGCAGATTGCAGATTTCGTCGGTATGCACGAGCTGGAAGTGCAGGGCATCGCTGATGGTGATGTGGCCACTGGCGTGAAAGGGTTCGACCCGATTGCCAACAACCAACTGACACAGGAAGAGATTGATGCCGCGCAAGAGAGCGTGCTGCACAAGCTGACTTTGAAATTCAACGCCGCTGCGCAGGGCGAAGAAAAACGCCGCGGCCCGCGTTATACGCCATTGTCCAAGCGTCAGGACCGTCCTGCGTCAATTCTTTGGCTGGTTAAATTTCACCCGGAATTGTCCGATGGACAGGTTGGAAAGCTGGTTGGTACGACAAAGCCGACAATCCAAGCGATCCGCGAGCGCACGCATTGGAACATTGCGAATATTCAACCGATTGATCCAGTGGCCTTGGGTCTGTGTAAACAGTCCGAGCTTGATGCAGCAGTTCAGAAGGCTGCCGCTAAGAAAGCCGCCGATGGTGAAGTGATGAGCGATGACGAACGCCGTAAGTTGGTGAGCACAGAGCAGTCCCTTGGCATGGATGCAGAGCCAAAAATCCCAACGGCGATCGAGGGTCTTGAGACCTTTACGCTTGGCTCTGGCGATGACGAAAAAGAGGAAGAAACAGGCGACATTCTGGACGCCGAAAGCTTCTTTAGCCTTCCAGCGGACGACGCGGATAAAGACGAAGATTAAGTCTAACATAGTGTCAGGCACCGTAGCCCCGCCCACGAAAGTGTGGCGGGGTTTTTCGTTTGCGGAAGTTTTTTTGCCGAGCAACTTATTTATGTTACGCGAATCCATGTTTGGTTTAAATCGCAATTTACAGACGCCAACGCACGCGCCTCTGGCCGGGGTTAATTGCCCGTAGCCCCCGCGTTTATGTAGCGACGGTAACGTCTCCGTTTGAAATTGATTGTGCCCTTTGGCGCAGACTTTTTTTGGAGATGACCATGAAAGCTACTGACCCGGGCGCGTTCCGTGCCCAAACCCCTGTCCTGTTTGACCGCGCATCGGACTTTATCGCGCGGAATGTATTTGAGCGCCCGACACTGGTTCTCGACCTTGCACGTGTCGAAGTGCAATATGATGCACTCAAGGCAGGTCTCGGCGACGCGTCCATTCACTACGCTGTGAAAGCGAATCCAGATGCGCGTATCATCGCGGCATTGCTCGCCAAAGGCAGCCATTTTGATTGCGCAAGCCGCGCGGAAATAGAGCTTTGCCTCTCTCAGGGTGCGCGCGCAGATCAGATTTCATTTGGCAATACAATAAAACGCGCGACCGACATTGCATTTGCAGCGTCCAAAGGGATTTCCCTGCTCGCAGCCGACGCTCCTGAAGAGCTGGAAAAAATCGCGGCCCACGCGCCGGATGCGCGTGTTTACCTTCGTGTGATCGTTGAAAACTCCCAAGCAGATTGGCCGCTTAGCCGTAAATTTGGCGCTGCGGGCGGTCATGTCCTGTCGCTACTTGAACAAGGCCGTGCATTGGGCCTGTCTATGGTTGGCCTGTCGTTTCACGTTGGCTCGCAAACGCGCAAGTCTGTTTACTGGGGGCCTGTGCTCGACCAGATTGCCAAAGTTTGGGAAAATGCACAGCAGGCTGGTTTTGAACTTGGCTTATTGAACATTGGTGGTGGGTTTCCCGCCTTCTACGGCGAAGCTGTGGATGCGCCAACCAACTATGCTGCGGATGTCATCCGCCAGGTCCGCGCGCGCTTTGGCGATGTGCAGATCATCGCGGAGCCAGGCCGCGGCATGGTGGCCGAAGCGGGTCACATCGTGGCAGAAGTTCTGCTTGTCGCGCGCAAATCGCCGCTTGATGCCCATCGGTGGGTCTTTCTGGATATTGGTAAGTTCTCCGGGCTTGCCGAAACAATGGATGAAGCGATCCGCTACGAGTTTGTAACTGCCAAGGATGGCTCGGACACTGGCCCATGCATTCTGGCTGGCCCATCCTGCGACAGCGCGGATGTTCTTTACGAAAAAACACCGGTCCAATTGCCTAAGTCTCTGGCTTCTGGTGATCGCATAATAGTTCGCAATTGCGGGGCTTACACAACGACGTATGCGTCAATCGGGTTTAACGGGTTTCCACCGCTTGATGTTGTGGTGCTCTGAACGGGTTGTGCCGATCTGATTGGCTCTGCCGCGCACCACTTAGTGCGGTTTGGCCATCTCGGCACTAAGGCTCTGCTTGCACTGGGAGGGGCAGCAGGGCCTTTTATATTGGCTTACGGGCGTTCATCGCAGCCGTGATCGTTCCATCGTCGAGGTAATCCAGCTCGCCGCCAATCGGTACGCCCTGGGCCAGAGATGTCAGCGTGACGCGGTTCTCCAATAGATCCGCAATGTAATGGGCTGTGGTTTGCCCGTCGATTGTTGCGTTCAGGGCAAGGATAACTTCATTGATCCCCTCGCTTGTGACGCGATCAATCAGGCGCGGGATGCGCAATTCGTCTGGTCCGATTGCATCCAGCGCAGAGAGCGTGCCGCCAAGCACATGATAGCGTCCTTTGAACACGCCAGAGCGTTCCATCGCCCAAAGATCGGAGACATCTTCAACAACACACAAGATACCATTCGCGCGTTTCTCGGACTCGCAGATATCGCAGATATCGGCCGTGCCGACATTGCCGCAGTTCAGGCATTCGCGCGCCGTTTCGGCGACGATCTGCATGGTGTTGGCCAAGGGCGCGAGCAAAAGCGCGCGTTTGCGAATGAGGTGCAGCACAGCACGCCGCGCAGAGCGTGGGCCAAGCCCGGGAAGCTTGGCCATCAGCTCAATCAATGCATCGATATCTTTTGTGCTGCTCAAACTGTGTGCCCTACATTCCCCGTCGAAGCCTCCGGCGGGGATATCTGGTGAGAGAGGAAGTGGAGGCCTTTAGAACGGCAGCTTCATATCGGCTGGTAGCCCAAGACCTTCGGTCAGCTTGCCCATCTCTGCGGCAGATTTTTCTGCGGCCTTCTGCTGGGCTTCTTTGATCGCCGCAAGGATGAGATCCTCGACAATTTCTTTCTCATCGCCGTTGAAGATAGACGGATCAATGTCAAGCGCCGTGAGTTCGCCCTTGGCCGTTGCCGTCGCTTTCACAAGGCCTGCGCCACTTTCACCAACGACCATCATGCTGGCCAAGTCTTCTTGCAACTGACCCATTTGGTCCTGCATTTCCTTGGCTTTCTTCATCATGCCCGCCATATCACCGAGCTGGCCTAGTCCTTTGAACATCTGTGTCTCCGTTTACGTTTTGCGCGCCTCTTTGGGCGTCGTGTACATGATCATCCCGATACATATTGCAGTGACGGCGGTGATGAACAAGGTGGGAGAGCCAATACACCCCTCTGCCTGCGCGAGCACGCTAATACCTGTGGGGTCAGCCATCGTCAAAAGGCTGGCGTAGCCGACCCAAAGGATCAGAACCACAAGCGCGGCCCATTGATTGCGAAACCGGATCGCAAGAAGCGTTAACGCAAAGAGCACGAGGCTCGCAGGTGCGCTTGCCAAGGCGATTGCTTCGCCGACCCCTGTGACCGGAATGCCGTCCCAATTAGGGCGTGCTTTGTCACAGACTCCTGCGGTAAGGACGCTTGGCGATAGGGTAAGGATCAATCCTCCTCGAAGGGGTCCCATTCATCTTCCACTTCTGGCAGCGCTTCTGCGAAAGCTTTGTTCGCGATATCCTGTTGGGTCTTGATGTCGATGATCCTGGCCTTTGGAAATGCCTCTAATACGGCCAGGAACAAGGGGTGTTGCTCTGCTTCGGCCTTGATAGCGTTGGCCGCAGCATCGCGTTTTTCGGTAATCGTTTCAGCGCCGCCTTCGTTGACCAGTGTGACAGCCCAACGATTTCCCGTCCAAAGTTGCAGCTTTTGGCCAAGGCGTTGGGCAAGATCGTTTGGCGCACTGGCATGTGGCTCGAATTCGATACGACCCGGCTGATAGTTTGCCAGTTTTACACCGCCTTCAACCTCAACCAGAAGCTTCACATCTCGATTGGCGCGGATGAGTTCGACAACATGATGAAACGTCGGAAAACGTGCTAGGGCATCTGCATCAAGCTGCTGCGCTGTCGCAGCGCCTCCGGCCGATCCACCAGAGGTCGTCATACGCGCCTGAGCATTGGCAACAGACGTCGCACCTGCGCTCATTCCGCCTCCACTGCCACCCCCGCCGCCTGTTGGGGGCGGTGGCGGTGTATCTTGTAGCTTGCGGATCAATTCTTCAGGACTGGGCAGTTCGGCCACATGTGTAAGGCGGATAATCGCCATTTCAGCGGCCATCATCGAGTTGGGTGCGTTTGCGACTTCATCCAGTGCTTTAAGCAGCATCTGCCACATCCGCGTCATTGCGCGCATTGGTAGATCGGCCGCCATTTGCAGACCGCGCGCGCGTTCGTCAGGTGACACGGTAGGATCTTCAGCTGCATCAGGCGTGATTTTCACAACGCTAATCCAGTGAGTGATTTCAGCCAGATCGCGCAAGACCGCCATTGGATCGGCACCCGCAGCATATTGCGAGCCAAGTTCGCTCAACGCCGCAGCAGCATCCCCGCGCATAATCATTTGATAAAGGTCGAGCACGCGCCCGCGATCCGCAAGGCCGAGCATGGCGCGCACTTGCTCAACCGTGGTTTCGCCCGCGCCGTGCGAGATTGCCTGATCCAGCAAGGATGTCGCATCACGGGCAGAGCCTTCGGCGGCGCGGGTTATCAGCGCCAAGGCATCGTCGGAAATTTCTGCGCTCTCTCCAGCGGCGATGCGTTTCAGCATGCCGATCATGTCCTCGGGTTCGATCCTGCGCAGATCAAAGCGCTGGCAGCGCGAAAGGACCGTCACGGGAACTTTGCGAATTTCGGTCGTCGCGAAGATGAATTTCACATGCGCTGGCGGCTCTTCGAGTGTTTTGAGCAACGCATTGAACGCAGAAGTGCTAAGCATGTGAACTTCGTCGATGATGTAAATCTTGTAACGCGCGGAAGCGGCGCGGTAGTGGACGCTTTCAATAATCTCGCGAATATCGCCAACACCAGTGCGCGAAGCGGCGTCCATTTCCATGACGTCCACATGACGCCCTTCCATGATGGCCGTGCAGTTCTCGCAGACACCACATGGTTCGGTCGTTGGACCGCCGGTGCCGTCGGGACCAACGCAGTTGATTCCCTTGGCAATGATACGGGCGGTCGTGGTTTTGCCGGTGCCGCGAATGCCGGTCATCACAAAGGCCTGCGCAATGCGATCCGCCTCGAACGCATTCCTGAGCGTGCGCACCATCGCTTCCTGACCGACCAGATCGACAAAGGTTTCAGGACGGTACTTGCGCGCTAGAACTCTGTATTCGGCTTTTGGCGTCTCGCTCATACTGGCTTCCCGGATTCGTGTGCCAGCCAACCCTAATGGTCACCGCAAGCGGGGTCTATAGCAACCACAGCGCGGCGCGCGTTCCAAGGCTTGCATTTTTATTGATGTTCATGCCCATACTATGGCGCATGACGCAGAAAACTTAGGCGTCGTTTTAGGAGTGTGTTGATGCGTTTGCGTGGAACAAGAGGCAGTCGAAATGTCGAAGACAGACGCCGGCAATCCGGTGGTGGCAGAGGGCGCGCTGCGCCAATAGGCGGCGTTGGTCTGATCGTTGTTCTGGCGATTGGCTATTTTGCCGGCATCGATGTCACGCCGCTTTTGCAGCAAGGGGCTGCGCCACAGCAAAGCGCAACGCGTCAAGTCAGTGCCGAAGAAGAGCGCGCGGCAGAGTTTTCATCGCGTGTCTTGGCCACGACAGAGCAGGTTTGGGGGCAGATTTTTCCGACGCAGGTCGGGCGCGAATACCGTGCGCCAACCTTGGTTTTATATGCTGATGTCACGCAAAGCCCATGCGGTGGTGCGAATGGTGCGACCGGGCCATTCTACTGCCCAGCGGACAAAAAGGCCTACCTGGACACAGATTTCTTCGCCACGTTGTCACGTCAATTGGGGGCAAAGGGTGATTTCGCCGCTGCCTATGTGATCGCCCATGAGGTTGCGCATCACGTACAGAACGAGCTTGGCATTTTGGGGCAGGTAGAACAGGCACGCCGTCGATCCAGCCAAACAGAGGCCAATGCACTTACCGTGCGCTTAGAACTGCAGGCGGATTGCCTAAGCGGCGTTTGGGCGCGCTCGGTCAGTGGATTGCTTGAGCCAGGGGATCTGGAGGAAGCCCTGAACGCGGCGCGCATGATTGGCGATGACCGCTTGCAAAAGCGGGCAGGGCGTGTGCCGCAACCGCATACGTTTACCCACGGCACTTCTGCGCAGCGGGCGGGGTGGTTCAACAAAGGCTATGAGAGCGGCGATATCAATACATGTGATACGTTCAGCGCCCGGCGGCTCTAAGCAATGGCAGATTTGGTCATTCATGCGTTAGGTGTTGGGGGGGGCTCGCTTGCGATTTCTCAATTGCCCGGGTTGAAAGGGGACTACAAAGCCGATCTGGATTTCATTCGCGATTGGAAACCCGCGTTGGTGATTACAACGACAACGCGCGGCGAATTGGTCGATGTTGGTGCAGAAACTTTGGGCGCGGACATTCAAGAAAGCGGCGCGCGCTGGCTGCATTTACCAATTGCGGATTATGGGGTGCCGGATGATGAGTTTCTGGCAGCATGGCCGCGTGCAAGCGCGGATGCTTTAAGAGCGCTAAAAGGGCGAGGGCGGGTTCTGATTCACTGCAAAGGCGGGTGCGGGCGTTCTGGTATGCTTGCACTGCGATTGATGGTGGAATCGGGTGAAGATGCGGTCGACGCGCTTCTGCATCTGCGAAAGGTTCGCCCCTGCGCTGTGGAAACGGACCCGCAGCTGCGCTGGGCAGTGACAGGTGTTGCGCAAAAGGCGGAATAGGTGAGAGGTTGGACATCGACCCAAGTGGGGCTCGTTGTGGCT
>NZ_JBAUHO010000264.1:0-13357 GCF_049680325.1 Planktotalea sp. | reverse complement strand
ACGTTGGAAAGCCTCAGTGGTCTTGCACCCGTTTTCAAAGACGGGATGCGGATTAAAGAAGGCAAGTTTATCACGGCTGGCAATGCATCGCAGTTGAGCGATGGTGCTTCTGCATGTGTAATCATGGAATCCAAAGCAGCTGAAAAAGCGGGTCTAGAACCGCTTGGCCGTTACATTGGTGTTATGGCAGCAGGTTGCGAGCCTGATGAAATGGGCATTGGTCCGATCTACGCTGTGCCGCCTTTGCTCAAGGCGCATGGTTTGACAATGGATGACATCGGTCTGTGGGAGCTCAACGAAGCCTTTGCGGTGCAGGTGCTTTATTCACGCGATCAACTGGGCATTCCTGACGAGCTTTTGAACGTCGATGGCGGCGCGATTTCGATTGGCCACCCCTACGGCATGTCTGGTGCGCGTATGGTGGGGCACGCTTTGATCGAAGGCAAACGTCGCGGCGCGAAATACGTTGTTTGTACCATGTGTGTTGGCGGCGGCATGGGCGCGGCTGGCTTGTTCGAAGTTCTATGAGCTACGAGGACGCACATCTCCCCGCTGCGCTTCAGGGCTTGCGCATTCCGTTGATAGCCTCGCCTTTATTCATCATTTCGGTGCCGAAACTGGTGATCGCGCAGTGTAAAGCGGGGATCGTTGGATCGTTCCCCGCTTTGAATGCTCGAGAAGGCGAAGGGGAGCACCCGCTTCTCGATACTTGGCTGACGGAAATCAAGGAAGAGCTTGATCGTCATAACCAAGCCAACCCGGATCGCCCCGCCGCGCCCTATGCGGTGAACCAGATTGTGCATCGCTCGAACACACGTTTGGAGCGGGATTTGGAGATTTGCGTAAAGCATGATGTGCCGATCTGGATCACGTCGCTGGGTGCGCGTGTCGAGGTGAACGAGGCCGCGCATTCGTGCGGCGGCATCGTCTTGCACGACATCATCAACAACCGTTTTGCCAAGAAGGCGGTTGAAAAGGGCGCGGATGGCTTGGTCGCTGTCGCGGCGGGTGCAGGCGGACATGCAGGGCAGCAATCGCCCTTTGCTTTGGTACGCGAAATTCGCGAATGGTATGATGGGCCGATCGCGCTATCGGGTGCGATTGCGACAGGGGAAAGCCTGCTCGCGGCGCGCGCTATGGGGGCGGACCTCGGTTATGCCGGATCGCCGTTTATCGCGACTGATGAGGCGAACGCGGATCAAGGCTATAAGGATATGATCGTCG
This sequence comes from Planktotalea sp., assembly GCF_049680325.1. Classification (GTDB taxonomy): domain Bacteria; phylum Pseudomonadota; class Alphaproteobacteria; order Rhodobacterales; family Rhodobacteraceae; genus Planktotalea. The sequence continues at coordinate 12,133 of NZ_JBAUHO010000264.1, read as the reverse complement.
AATCCGGTGCAGAGGATATTGTTTATTCCTCTTTGTTCACAGGGGTTTGGGGGAACTACCTTAAAGGCTCTGTGAAAAACGCAGGCATGGATCCTGATAACCTGCCACAAGCGGATGCGTCTTCGATGAATTTCGGGCAGGACCGCGAAAAACCCAAAGCGTGGAAGACGATTTGGGGATCTGGCCAGGGGATTGGCGCGATCAAATCGGTGGGGCCAGCAGGCGATATTGTGGATCGGATTGAACGCGAGTACTTGGCGGCCGGAAAGAAATTGGCGGCTGAATTTGGCTGAACTTCTCATCATACGCCATGGCCAGGCGTCCTTCGGGCAAGACAACTACGATGTTCTGTCCGAGCTTGGCCATGCGCAATCGCGCGCGGTTGGCGCGTTGCTTCGAGAGCTGGACTGGGTGCCGGATCGGCTGGTCACAGGTTCGCTGGAACGTCAAAAGGATACCCTGTCCTCGATGGGGTTTTCGCAGGCCCCGGAAGTGCACGAAGGCCTGAATGAATACGACTTTGGCGATCTGCTGAATGCGCGGTTTAAAGGCGACGTTCCTGACATTGTTAAGGGCGATCGCAAGACACATTTTCGCACGCTGCGCGAGACGGTGTTTGACTGGCAGGACGACGCTTTTGATGGCGCATCAGAGACTTACGGCGCGTTCGCTGCGCGCGTTGAAGCGGCGCGCAAGTTTGCAAGCGATACGGATGCCAAACGGGTTCTGGTTGTATCTTCGGGCGGTGTTATCGGTCAGATGACCTCTGTCGCGCTGGGTGCGTCCAAACGCGAAATGATGAACCTGAATCTACAGATCAAAAACACTGCGATGACGCGGTTTATGTTTTCGGGAAAAGCGTTTTCGCTGCATGAATTCAACGCAACGCCGCATTTTATGACGCCTTCGGGCGCACAGCTGCTAAGTTATAGCTGAAGGGGACGATATGAGCGCAGATACACAGACATTGGATGAAGCGGCGGTTAGCAGCTATCTTAAAGAGCATCTGGACGGGTTTGAAGGTCCGATGGAGGTCAGCAAATTCCAGACGGGCCAGTCGAACCCGACATTCATGCTGAAAACGCCTTCGCATAACTATGTGCTGCGCCGCAAACCGCCGGGAGTTCTGTTGAAATCTGCTCATGCTGTGGATCGTGAATTTCGCGTGCAAAAGGCGCTTCAGGGGACGGATGTGCCTGTCTCAAAGATGCATCTGCTTTGCGATGATGACGCTGTGATCGGCTCGATGTTTTACATCATGGATCATGTGCCGGGGCGCAACTTTAACGAACCCTCGATGGACGGCTTGACCCCAAGCGATCGCGCAGGGGTGATTGATGATATGAACCGTGTTTTGGCGGCGTTACATAATGTTGATATCAACGCGGTAGGCTTGTCGGACTTTGGTCCCGAGGGAAACTATTTCGAGCGCCAAGTCGCACGCTGGTCAAAACAGTACCGCGCGTCTGAAACGCAGAAGAACCCAGCGATGGACGAGTTGATGACCGCGCTGGTTGAAGCGCGTCCAGAGGATGATGGGCAACGCACGCTTGTGCATGGGGATTATCGTCTGGATAACATGATTTTCGATGCGGCAGGAACGCAGTGCCGCGCGGTGCTGGATTGGGAACTGTCCACCATCGGCCACCCCTTCGCCGACCTTGCGGGCGTCATAATGCAATGGCAACTGCCTGCGGGCACTGAAGGGCGGGGCATGGGCGGCCTTGATCGCGCGGCGCTTGGCCTGCCGACGGATGAAGCCTTTATCGCAACGTACTGCGAGCGTCGTGGTCTGACTGGGATCGACAACTTCGGCTATTACCTGGGCTTTTGTTTTTTCCGTATGGCTGGGATCATTCAGGGCGTGTTGAAGCGCGGCCTTGATGGCAATGCTTCCAATCCTGAACGGGCCTTGAAACTGGGCGAATTCGTTCCTGTGTTTGCACAGCATGGCCTTGATGCGCTTAAGCGGGGCTAGAAAATGATGGACGATCTGCGCGGCGATGAAGGTGACAAGGACCGAAACTTTGTCACCGCATTGGCGCGTGGACTGGAAATTTTACGATGCTTTCGCGATGGCGAAGTGTCACTTACAAACTCCGATTTTTCCGAACGAACGGGGCTGCCCAAAGCGACAATTTCGCGGCTGACATTTACACTATGTGCGCTGGACTATCTTGTTGCCGATGCAAGGGTAGGGACCTATCGGCTGAGTGCCGGGGTGCTGCATCTTGGCTTTAGCGTCTTGAGCGGGATCGATATTCACGACCTTGCGCAAAAGGAAATGGAACGGCTGCGTGATGGGCCAAATTCCTACATCACTGTTGCTTTAGGCGAACAGCATAAACTGGAAGTCGTGTACGTTGCCGCCTGCACGTCGCGTGAAGGCGTGGCATTGGTCGCGCGCATTGGCAGCCATTTGCCACTGTTTCCTTCTGCCATTGGTCAATCGATTCTGGTGGGCATGGATGATGATGCCCGTGAAGCTGTTTTCGAACTTGCGGGGCGCGAAAGCGCACAGACCGAGGCCGAAGGTCGACTGCGCTACAGCGAGGCGAAATCAGTTTATGAAGTCAAAGGTTACTGCACTGGTTATGGCATCTGGCGCAAGGACGTGAACGGCATTGCCGTGCCAGTTTTTTCAATGAACGGCGCAAAGGTATACGGGTTGAACGTTGGTGGCCCGTCCTCGCGGGTGAAGCCTAAACAGCTAGAAACGATATATGCCCCGCGACTGATTCAAGCATCCACAGTGCTCAGCATTCAATCCCCGCGTTAAAGTTGCAAAGTCTCGTTCCGCAGTGCGAAACTGGACGGGTGGCGTTGCAAATTTTTACCCAGCGTCATTTAAGTTTTTTTCGCGGCCACATCCTGCAAAAAACAGTGATTTTTGACTGTTGGCGGCCCGATAGCTATGCCATCTTTGGCGATTAGTTTTTCATCGAAATCTGATTTGTTCTTTTAATTACAACGCACAAGCGCCTTTCAGCCTTTGCATATTTTGTAATCTCCCGGGCCGGGCGGGTTGCTTTGAGCGGCCCTGGCATTTGTGAAATCTCTTGGGCGCGACGTGCCAACAGCCTTGACTTTAAACTAGGGTATGCAACTCTTTCCTAATCGGTCTGGACCTCGAAAAATCAAAAGAGGCGTGATTTATCCTTGGGAGGAAAATATGAAAAAATTCGTTAAATTGGGCGCAGTATCCGCGCTTTCACTGGTTATTGGCGCATCCGCTGCCTTTGCCGAGAACATCAAGGTCGCATTTATTGACCCGCTGTCTGGTCCGTTTGCCAGCACAGGGACCAATGGTCTGCACCAGTTCGAATTCGCGGCTGACTATATGGTTAACAAAAATGGTGGCCTTCTGGGCGGCACCAACATGGAAATCGTAGCTTTTGACAACAAGATCAGCCCGAAAGAGAGCTTGATCCAGCTGCAAGTCGCGATTGACCAAGGCATTCGTTATATCGTTCAGGGTAACTCTTCGGGTGTTGCGAACGCATTGACCGAAGCTGTTGACAAGCACAACAAACGTAACCCGGATAGCCGCGTTCTGTTCCTGAACTACGCTGCCGTCGATCCGGCGCTAACAAATGAGAAGTGCAACTTCTGGCATTTCCGTTTCGATGCGAATGCCGACATCAAGATGGACGCGTTGACTGACGTGATGGCCGCAGATGCGGACATGAAGAAAGTCTATATTATCGGTCAGGACTATTCCTTTGGTAAAGCTGTTGCTGCAGCTGCTGTGAAGACCCTTGGCGAAAAGCGTGCGGATATTGAAATCGTCGGTAACGAGCTGCACCCAATTGGCAAAGTGAAAGACTTCACGCCTTATTCACGCAAGATCATCGCAGCCGAAGCAGACGCGGTTATCACGGGGAACTGGGGCGCGGATATGGTTGGTCTGGGTAAATCGCTGATCGAAAGCGGTTACGATGGCCCGATCTACACATACTATGCTGCGGGTTCTGGTATCACCGCCGCGCTTGGTGAAAGTGCCAAGGATCGCGTCCGTTTGATTTCACAGGGTAGTATTAACCCGATTGAGAACGATGGCGCGCGCGCTACTTATGAGGCATTTGAGGCCAAATACCCGGATGGCAACGTTGACCAGCCACGTATCTTCAACGTGATCGGCATGCTTGCCAAAGCAATTGAAGGCGCAGGAACAGCAGATGATGTTGTCGCCGTCGCCGGACAGCTTGAGGGCATGAAGTATCAATCTATCTGGGGCGGCAACGAAGTCTTTATGCGTCCACAGGATCACCAGCTTATTCAAGATATGTATGTTGGTGTTCACACGGATCAGAATATCGACTTTGACTACGATCAGTCTGGTTTCGGTGTTCTGACAGAGACAACAATTGAGATGGCGTCCATGGACAGCCCGACCACTTGTGACATGAAGCGTCCATAAGCGGACGACTTCTATCCGCCCTGCCCAAGTGCAGGGCGGATGCACTTCACCTCTGAACTTATACTTACCCTTTGGGGGGACCGATGGAACTCATCCTCGTCAACATAATCGACGGGCTTGTGACCGGATTGCTGTTGTTTATGCTTTCGGCTGGCCTGACTCTTATTTTCTCTATGATGGGTGTTCTTAACTTTGCCCACGCAAGTTTCTACATGCTCGGCGCATATTTTGCCTATCAAATCAGTATCGCATTGGGGTTCTGGATGGGCCTCCTTGTTGCACCGATTATCGTTGGCGTTTTAGGAGCAGGTGTTGAGAGGTATGGTCTAAGACGGGTCCATCAATACGGCCATGTGCCAGAGCTGATATTCACATTTGGTTTGGCCTTGCTGATCGAAGAACTGGTGCAGTTCGTCTGGGGCAAGAACCAGATGGCGTATAGCATTCCAGAGGTGCTGAATTTCACAGCATTTTCTATCGCAGGAAACTCTATCCCTGCTTACAAAATTTTCATGATCTTTATCTCCATCGGGATATTCATGGGGCTGCTCTACATCCTCACCAAAACCCGTGTCGGCATGATAATTCAGGCGGCGCTCAGCTATCCGCGTACAGTTGAGGCACTGGGTCATAATGTGCCGCTTATCTTCATGGGAGTGTTCGGTGTTGGCACCGCGCTTGCTGGCGTCGCAGGTGTAATCGCTGGACCAGTGCTTGGCACATTCCCGGGCATGGCCTTTGTCCTTGGCTCTATCGTGTTTGTGACTATCGTGATCGGGGGGCTTGGCTCGCTCTGGGGGGCTCTGGTTGCCTCGCTCCTGATCGGTTGGATCATTACGTTTGCAAAGTCCTACAATCTCGCGATGTCCGATATCCTTAACGCAATCGGTATTTCGACGCCCGAGAATTTGGATGACAATATCTTTCGCGACCTCTGGACTGTAACGAGCCCGCAAATTGCGGATATCCTACCCTATATCCTGATGGTCTTGATCCTGATCTTCCGTCCGGCTGGCCTATTCGGAAAGCGTGAATCATGAGTGAACAAATAACAACAGACCCGAGCAAACCAGCCCAGCGTATGCGTGCCGGTTCAATGACGATGACGCTGATGCCATGGATTTTGGCGGCGATCGCGCTTTTGATTATGCCCTATGTGTTCACGTCCAATTCGGCGCTGACGATTATGAACCAGATGTGGATCACGGTAATCTTCGCGTTGGCCTACAATATGCTTCTTGGCCAGGGTGGTATGCTGTCCTTCGGTCATGCAGTTTACGCTGGTGTCGGTGGTTTTGCCTGTATGCACATCATGAATGCCTCTGACTTCTTTGCCAGTTTCCCTCTGCCGGTCCTGCCTGTCTTTGGCGGGTTGTTCGGGATGGGCCTTGCGATGATCGTCGGGTCTTTTTCGACCCGTAGCGCGGGAACTGTTTTTGCGATGATCTCCCTAGGAGTGGGCGAACTTATCGCCGCCTGCTCCGTCATCATCGTTGCGTTCTTTGGCGGTGAAGAGGGTGTTTCAGGTGACAGAACCTATGCGATGCCGTTCTTTGGCAACGAATTCCTGCAGCAAATTAACGTCTACTACCTGACGTCCTTCTGGGTGCTGATCTCTGCGGCCTTGATGTATCTTTGGTCCCGTACACCTGTTGGCCGTATGGCCAACGCGGTGCGTGATAACCCGGAACGCGCCGAGTTCCTTGGCTATTCGGCCCGTTGGGTGCGTTACTACAGCTTTGTAGCGTCGGGTTTTTTCGCAGGTATTGCTGGCGGACTTTTCGCCATCAACTACGAAATTCTGACAGAAGAGAACCTCAATACGGCTTCCTCTGGTGTGATCCTTCTGGTGACCTTCCTCGGCGGTGTCGGCTTCTTCTTCGGGCCGATCATCGGCGCGATCGTCTTTACCTTGGTGCAGACGGTTCTTTCGCTACAGACAGAGCTTTGGGCTTTCTATGCGGGATCGCTGTTCGTGGCGACGGTGATGTTCTTCCCCGGTGGCCTGGCCGGCTTGATGATGATGCATGTGCCTGCCTTTAAACTGGGCAAAGCCAAGCTGTTACTGGTGCCTTACATCAAGACGCTGATCCCAGCGGCGATTGGCATCTTGGGTGTTTGTGCATTGGTCGAAATGACGTTCCACTTTCGCCACGCGTCCACAGGAGACGATGAAATGACGTTGTTCTGGACCACTTTTGACAGTCATACGTTGATGCCATGGGTCATTGCAGCGGTAATCACCGCCATTGGGCTGGGTATCGCAAAGATGAATGCGCCTTCGCTGAAAGAAGCATGGGGCGAAGCTAACTCGACAGGAGGTGCATCATGAGCCAACCTGCACTAGAGTTAAAAGGCCTCAAGAAGAGCTTTGGTAAGGCGGAAATCATTCGCGGTATCGATCTATCGATTGGCAAATCAGAGCGCCACGCAATCATCGGACCGAACGGTGCGGGTAAATCGACGCTGTTCAATCTGATAACTGCGCGTTTCGCCCCTACGGCGGGATCGGTCAAATTGCACGGGCAGGATCTGCGCGGTATGCAGCCTTTCCAGATCAATCGCATGGGCCTGTCGCGTTCATTCCAGATCACCAACATCTTCCCGGCAATGACCGTTTTCGAGAACGTGCGCTGCGCATTGTTGTGGTCACAGGGGTATAAGTATTCGTTCTGGAATCTCGTGAACCGCTCGCGTCAACTGACCGAAGGCGCGGATGCAATTCTCGATCAGATAAACCTGCTTGGGCGGCGTAATTTGCCAGCGGGTACACTCAGCTATGCCGAGCAGCGCGCATTGGAAATCGGGATCACCATCGCGGGCGGCGCCGATGTCATCATGCTTGATGAGCCGACAGCGGGCATGAGCCATTCTGAAACCGACTATATCACCGACCTGATAATGAAGGTGACCGAGGGCAAGACGTTAATCATGGTGGAACATGATATGGGTGTTGTCTTTGGCCTAGCGGATCGCATTTCAGTGCTGGTTTACGGTGAAATTATCGCAACAGGAAAACCTGAAGACGTGCGCGGTGATCCGAAAGTGCAAGAAGCCTATCTGGGCGCAGCCTTGGAGGCAGAACATTGATCGAAGTTACTGACATGCATGCCTACTATGGCAAATCGCACATCTTGCAGGGTGTTTCGTTGAACGTCCAAGAAGGCGAAATCGTCGCTTTGCTTGGGCGCAACGGTGTGGGTCGTTCCACGACGTGCAAAGCCATCATGGGCGAGGTTGAGCCAAAAGGTTCAGTCAAGTTCAAAGGGCAGGAAATCGCAGGGCGCAAGGCCTACGAGATCGCCAATATGGGGATCGGTTACGTGCCTGAGAACCGCGATATCTTTCCTGGTTTGACGACGCGGCAGAACCTGACATTGGGTCTGAAGCCTGGCCAAAAGGACGGCGCAGGTCGCTGGTCAATGCAGATGATGTTCGACATGTTCGAAAATCTGGACAGGCGCGCCGATGTCGAAGCCTCGGTTTTGTCTGGCGGTGAACAGCAGATGTTGACCATGTGCCGCACATTGATGGGCGATCCCGATTTCGTGATGATTGACGAACCGACAGAAGGCCTGTCACCGCAGATGGTGCAAAAGGTTGCCGAAGTTTTGCAAGCGATTGCTGCACGCGGCATTTCCACATTGCTGGTAGAGCAGAAGCTGTCGATCGCCATGGACATCGCGCATCGTGTGTACGTCATGGGCCATGGTCAAGTGGTGTTTGAAGGCACCCCAGCAGAGCTGAAAGCGCGCGAAGACGTGCGCAAGGAATGGCTTGAGGTCTAGAAATATATGGTTGGTTTTGACAACAATCGGCTGCCTCGCATCCAAGACTGGATGCAGGGCTATGTGGATGCGCGCCGATATGCGGGCTGCGCAGCGCTAATTGCGCAAGGCGGCTCCGAGGTATTCTACCACGATTGCGGTTTGCGCGACGTTGAGGCCGGGTTGCCATGGCAACGTGATACGGTGGCACGCATCTATTCGATGACCAAGCCGATCACTTCTGTCGCGATGATGATCCTTGTCGAGCGTGGCTTGGTGCATCTGGACGCACCCGTTTCCGACTTTATCGACGGTTTCAAGAATGCGCGCTGCTTGATCCCCAACGCCAGCGGGATTGACCAGACCGAGCCTTGCGCCGCCCCTACGTTGCAGCAGTTGCTGACCCATACATCCGGCCTTAGCTATTCGTTCAACGCGGGTCTTGTTCCCGACGCTATGCGGGAAAATAAACTGGACTTCGGGCCAGGACGACGCACGCTAGCGCAGAGCAGCGACGAGCTTGCCAAACTCCCCCTCGCGTTCCAGCCGGGGACGCGTTGGGAATACTCTGTTGGTATCGACATCATCGGGCGGGTAATCGAGGTCATCAGCGGCAAGACGTTGGAGGATTTCTTCAAGGAAGAAATTCTCGACCCGCTTGGAATGAGGGATACCCGTTTCACAGTGCCCAGCGAAAGCCGTGGACGATTTGCTGCGCTTTATACACCGCTAGCAGGGGATTCTTTTGATCTGAACTCTGCGGAAAAAAGCAAAGAAACCCTGCGACTGGCCGATGGCGCTGATAGCTCGCCTTATTTTACTAGCCATATGCATTCGGGCGGCGGTGGCTTGGTCGGCACGATCGATGACTATCTGAAATTCACCGAAGCGATGCGCACGGGCGGCAAGGGTGTGCTTTCGCCCAGCACTCTTGGCTTCATGATGCGTAACCATTTGGCAGGTGATATCGCTTCGATGGGGCCATCCAGCTTTGCGGAACAGCCGATGAACGGCATGGGCTTTGGTATCGGCGGTGCGGTCGTTCTTGATCCCGCGCGCGCGGGAGTGCCCGGATCGGTGGGGGATTTCTCATGGGGTGGCATGGCTTCGACGTTCTTCTGGATTGATCCGGTGCATGATCTATCGGCGGTTTTCTTTACCCAGCTTTCACCAAGCAGCTCCTACCCGACACGCGCCGAGTTCAAAGCATTGGTACACGGCGCCTTGCTATGAGCGCGCCAGTCCTTTGGACGCCCACGCAAGAGCGTTATGACGCCTCGAGCATGGCGCAGTTTGAACGCTTTGTCAGCGAAACGCGGGGCTTGGATTTCGAGGACTACAACGCCATGTGGCGTTGGAGCGTAGATGATCTGGAGACCTTCTGGAATGCGATCTGGGATTTCTTTGACGTGCGTGCCTCTGTGCGCCCTGAGAAGATGTTGCTCAAACGTCAGATGCCTAACATGGAATGGGGAACAGGCGGGCAGCTGAACTATGCAGAGAACGTTCTTAAACATGCGCTAGGGCGTGAGAGTGATCCTGCGCTGATCGTGCAATCCGAAACTTTCGGCCGCTCTGAATTATCGTGGGGCCATTTGCAAAAGCAGGTCGCCAGTGTGGCAGCGCGCTTGCGTGGCATGGGCGTTGAGCAAGGCGATCGCGTCGTTGCAATCTTGCCCAATACGGAAACGGCGTTAATCGCCTTCCTTGCCACTGCAAGCCTTGGGGCGATCTGGTCGCTCTGCGCACCCGATATGGGGCATGTCGCGATCCTGGATCGTTTCAAACAAATCGCCCCCAAGGTGCTGATTGCGCAGGACGGCTATGTGCACGCAGGCAAAACCGTGGATCGTCGGGGCATTCTTGCCCAGATCAACGCGGGCCTGCCGAGCGTGGTGCAATTTGTGACGTTGCCATTTGTTGGCGCCTTGCCTGAGGGCCATATGGCTTGGGATGATTTGACAGGGGACGATGCACAATTTGAAGCAGTGCAAGTCCCGTTCGAGCATCCGCTTTGGATCGTCTATTCCTCTGGCACCACAGGAAACCCCAAACCGATTGTGCACGGACATGGCGGCATTATTCTGGAGGCGTGCAAGCAATCCTTGCACATGGATGTGTCCCAAAAAGATCGCTTCAGTTGGCTGACTTCTTCGGGTTGGATCATGTGGAATTCCCAGTGGATGGCGTTGGGGCAGGGCGCTGCTGTGGCGATCTATGACGGTGCGGCGAATTATCCTGATATGGGAACTGTCTGGCGCTTTGTTGCCGGAGAAAAGCTGACGTATTTCGGTGCAGGGGCTGCGTTTTATAGTACCTGTATGAAGGCAGGGACTACCCCGCGCGAGGACGTTGATCTATCTGCCTTGCGCTCGCTTGGTGCGACGGGATCGCCGCTTTCCGGTGATACTTACGATTGGATTTATCGCGATGTGAAAGCCGATCAATGGCTTGCCCCGATTTCAGGCGGCACCGATCTGGCTGGCGCATTTGTGCTGGGCCACCCGGGCATGTCAGTGCGCGCAGGCGAAATGCAGTGCCGCGCGCTTGGCAATGCGGTACGCGCCTATGATCCTTTGGGGAACGAGTTGGTCGGCGAAGTTGGCGAGCTGGTCTGCACAGAGCCGCTCCCCTCTATGCCGCTGTTCTTTTGGGGCGATGATGATGGCGTGCGTTTGTTTGACAGCTATTTTGCCGACTACCCCGGCGTCTGGCGTCACGGCGATTGGATCGCGATTGATGCGGACGGCGCCTCGGTGATCTATGGCCGCTCGGATGCAACGATCAATCGCAAGGGTTTGCGTCTTGGCAGTGCGGAGATCTATCAGGCGGTCGAGGGGCTGGACGCGGTATTAGATTCACTGGTGGTTGATCTGGAATTTCTGGGGCGCGAAAGCTTTATGCCGCTTTTTGTGGTTCCCGCCGCGGGTGTTACCTTTGACGATGCCCTGAAAGAGCAGATCAACGCCGCCATCCGCGCGCAGGTTTCCGCGCGCTTTGTCCCCAACGAGATCATCGAAATTGCCGAAGTGCCGCGCACGCTTTCGGGTAAAAAGCTTGAAGTTCCGGTGAAAAAGCTGTTGCTTGGCGGCGATTCTGCCAAAGTGGTGAACCGTGACAGTATGGCCAACCCTGACAGCTTTGATTTCTTTATTGCCTACGCGAAAGCACGGGCCAACACGTAAGGCCGCTCTATGACACCTGCCGAAGAACTGCTGCATCTGCTGGACATTGAGCAGCTGGAAGTGGACCTGTTTCGCGGTGTTGGCGGGGGCGGTGAAACAACCAAGCGGATCTTTGGCGGACATGTCATTGCGCAGGCGCTCATGGCGGCCTATCGCACAGTCGAAGACCGGCTGTGCCATTCCTTGCACGCCTATTTCATTCGCCCGGGTGATCCCGAAATTCCGGTGATTTACCAAGTGGACCGCGCCCGCGATGGCGGTAGCTTTACGACCCGCCGTATTGTTGCAATCCAGCATGGCAAACAGATTTTCAACATGTCCGCGTCCTTTCATGTGGATGAAAGCGGCTGGGAATATCAACACCCGATGCCTGATGTCGGTAAGCCGGAAGAGTGGCCGAACCGTGACGAGCTTCGCGCCAAGATGGTCGATCAACTACCCGAGAAATATCACGCCGATTTCCTGCGCCAACGCCCGATTGAACTACGCGAAGTTGCACCGCGCGATTTTCTATCGCCAAAGAAAGAGGATGATCGCAACCAGCTTTGGTTCCGCATGGAAGCCGCCAAAGGGCAGGGGCCGCAGATGCAGCATTGCTTGCTCGCTTATGCGTCTGACATGAACCTGCTCGGCTCGTCCCTGCGCCCGCATGGCCTGACGTGGTTTCAGGGCAAGCTGATGACCGCCAGCCTCGATCACGCCATGTGGTTCCATGCCCCCATCACCTTCGAGAACTGGCATCTCTACACCATGGATGCGCC
>NZ_JBAUHO010000263.1:0-2762 GCF_049680325.1 Planktotalea sp. | reverse complement strand
GTCATTGCTACTGGAACGATTTAACTGTGCTCAGTAATAGATGTACGATTTCAATGCCTTAATCGTTTCGCTTTCTCATACTTTCGTTTCATGGTCCTCGCAGATCAGGCTATCCTGGATTTCAATGCTGCGCACCCAAAAGCGGCCGCGAGGTAATCCGCAAAGGCGTCGCTCAGAAAGCCTGGAGAACGACCAGTTCGCACTCTTTGAAGCGCCTTGTCGAGGGCGACCAATTGTAAATCTCGGGGAAGGGCGTACAACCAGTTATGCCATCGCAGGAGCATCAGTGGACCGCGCGCATTTCGCCACGCCTTACAATCAGCGCCCTTCCATGTTCTACCACTAGGAATTTCTTGGTGATGTTCGAGATATACAGCTCACGTGACCTGGCCAAGCCCAGAGAGCGAGTGAATGTGAACTTTACGAAATTCCCAGCAAACTTGTGTACTAGGCAAACTGTAGATGCACTAATGAACAAATGGTGAGACATCTAATAGACAAATGGTGGGGCCTCTAATATGCATTCTGTAAGCAGGAAGCGGACCTCTTTTTCGGTTTGGGCTTCATCAGGCGAGGAAGAGACAAAAGGTTCATGACTGATACAGAAGAATATCTGCCAAGGCACCTCATCCCAGAGCTTGAAGATGCACTTGCATCAGCACGTGTGGTCAACCTCATTGGTCCAAGGCAAGTTGGCAAGACAACACTTGTACGAGACTTGTTTGGCAATGGCAGTTTCATAACATTGGATGACGCAGCTGTCTTGGCGGCCATTGAAGCGGACCCGGAGGGGCAGCTTTCCAGCTTAACGGACAATTTGAACGGCGAGCCGCTTATCATTGATGAGGCCCAGCGATCCAAAAAACTAGCTCTCGCGATCAAGAGGGTCGTCGATACCAATCGGCGTAAGGGGCAATTTGTACTTACCGGCTCCTCCAACGTATTCACAACCACTGATGTGGCTGACTCGCTTGCGGGTAGAATGCGAACACTTAAGCTCTGGCCCCTATCCGTCGCTGAAGTCAAAAAGGCACCCGTCAATCGCATCATGGATTGGGCGATGCAAAACGAACCGAAACTAGGGCAGGTGGGTGGTCCAGAAAAGGTCAGTCGACATGACTACATAGATTTCATTCTGGAAGGTGGTTTTCCAGAGGTGAGAGAGCTACCGATCAGATCCCGCCAGCGGCAATATCGGGATTACATCGACGCAGTGGTGGAGCGCGATGTCGCTGATATCATGCCGGTTCGAAAACCGGATGCGTTGCGTATCCTGATAGATCAGATGGCGGCACGCTCCGCGCAGGAAATCAACACTTCCGAGCTTTCTAAACTGACAAAACTGCAACGGGTTACCGTCGATCAATACCTTGATATCCTGCTAAGGTTGTCAATGCTGACCAAGCTGGGTGCCTGGACATCAGGCGAGGGCAGGCGGGAGATCAAGAACCCAAAATACCATTTTGCAGATACTGGCATCGCCTGTGCCCTTCGGCGTTTCACCCAAGATACCTTCACTATCGACAACAACCCGCAGGCGCTTGGCGGCCTGCTAGAGAGCTTTGTTCTGAACGAGATCCAGCGTGCCGTCCCAATGCAGGACGCTGACTACCGGCTCTATCACTGGCGCAGCGCAGACCAGCGGGAAATTGACATCCTGATCGACGGTGGCAGCCACTTGGTCTGCGTTGAGATAAAGGCATCTGCATCAGTTAATGGAGATGATTTCAAACACCTTAAATGGTTCTCAAAAGACGGGCCTGGCCGCAATAAAACATGCACGGGGATCGTGTTCTACCTAGGCCAAGAAAAGCTCACCTTTGGCGACCGGAACTTCGCCCTTCCGGTGAGCGCGCTTTGGAGCACGATCAATTTTTGATTGTGTTTCAAATGCCCTGATCCCCGGCTTGATCTGTTGGCTTCGTGTCATCGAGATTGCAAATGACAACTGGGCTGCCGCAAAAATAGATGATGCGAAGACGCTCAAGCAAAGCAAGGAGGGTAGAGGGCTCAATTTTGATGCCAACACCTTGAGTGAAGCCTTAGTGGCGATGAGGTACGTCGACCATACCGTCGGTTTCCAGTTGCAGACACGCCCGCCACAATGGCGTTTTCCAGTAGGTGCGATCTGACAGTCTGCCACCGTCGGATGTTTCTGCCAGAAAACCAAGCCAGCTGAGTGGTTGCAGAACATGCGTGAAGATGAACCCGGCGTGGTCATAGTATTCCCAATCAATCACATGCGCACGTTTTTCGAGACCATAGAGCGTCTTGACGAGGTGCGCTTCTGAAAGGCCTTGTTCTGCCTCGACATTGATGATGTTGAGGAAAATGTCCCAGTTTCCGGGAGCTGTGAATTCTGATCTGGCGTTGCGTGCGTGATTATACTCGAACAGGTATGTTTCTGAGATCTTCGCGAAGAACGCACCACGCTGGCTGGCAAGGTCTTGCGCCTTTTTTGAAACCTGGAACTTACCCTTGGTATGACGCCCGAACTTGGCGACAGTCATCAAATCGTGGACGACCATTGCGTGCGGCACGTCCCATTCGTTCAAGACTTTGTTGAGTCGCATCAGTTCATCAGTATGATATTGCGGCCAAGGCGAATGATCTGCCATCCAATGGGCAAACTTGCGGTTGAAGGCCTTGGTTTGCGTAAGCCCAATCCCGCCGTGCGCTGCGGCATATTCGAAGGCGTTTTCCATCGCCTTCAGAAGGCGGGAGTGATCGAGTACTGGATCACCATCAGCAATGTCATGGAA
>NZ_JBAUHO010000262.1:0-4797 GCF_049680325.1 Planktotalea sp. | reverse complement strand
GCCCGATGATGCGCAAATCCATGCGCGCAGGGTTGTTAGAGCTGAACACCGCCTACCCCGGCAAGCTGACGCTGCGCATTTCAGTGGATCATTGGGCGCAGGACAACCACGACACAGAACGCGGCGCAGGTACGTTTGATAAAACCATCGAGGGCATGAACTGGTTGCAGCAGAACGGCTTTTCTTTGGCCGTTGCCGGCCGCACGGTCTGGGGCGAAAGCGAAGCTGACGCGCGCGCGGGATATGCCGCGCTTTATGCCAAGCACGGTTTTGACATTGATGCCAATAGCGCGGCACAAACTGTCCTGTTCCCGGAAATGGATGAAAGCGTCGATGTACCGGAGATCACGACCGAGTGCTGGGACATTCTGGGAAAGTCCCCCGATGCGATGATGTGCGCCTCGTCGCGCATGGTGGTAAAGCGCAAAGGCGCGTGCAAACCTGCGGTGCTTGCCTGCACCTTGCTGCCTTATTCGGAAGAGTTCGAATTGGGCGAAACGCTGGAGCAAGCGGAAGGCTCTGTGCAGTTAAACCATCCCCACTGCGCGAAGTTTTGCGTTTTGGGCGGGGCCAGTTGTTCGGCCTAGTGCCGACATCAGAGTGCGGGCTGGGGCCAGCCCCAGACCCCGAGGTATTTCGGGACCAAAGAAGCAAGACCCACTTGCGCAAAAATCATAAGCTACGCAATGTGGCCTGATGAAAACGCATTTGGACGCCCTGAAAGCGCTTGATCCACACACACGCGCCACGTTACGCGCGCGTTCTGATTGGGCAGGCTTGCGCCACCTTGGCCTTTATCTGCTTTTGATTGCCGCTTGCTCGGGCTGGATCATGCTTGCAGGTCCGCTTTGGTGGCTGGCACTTTTGCCGCAAGGCATTTTGTTGGTGTTTTTATTTACCTTGCAGCACGAATGCACGCATGAAACGCCCTTTGCGACGCCTTTGTTAAGTCGCATCGCAGGCCACATCATTGCGGTGATACTATTCCAACCGTTCAACTGGTTTCGCTATTTCCATTTAGCGCATCACCGCTACACCAATGATCCTGAAAAAGATCCTGAATTGTTAAGCGGCGCAAAACCAGACAGTTGGATCGAGATGATTGCCTATGTCAGCGGCTGGCCGACATGGAGGGCCAATATCACCACGACCTGCCAAAACGCGATTGCCCCGCTTCGTGCGCCCTATCTGCCGGCGCGCGCGCTCTGGCGTATCAAACGAGAGGCGCGTGTTATGGTGGCAATTTATGTTTGCCTCGCACTGAGCCTGCTTTGGAGTAGTGCCGTATTCTGGCTATGGGTATGTCCAGCACTCATCGCGATGCCGCTGCTGCGCATTTACCTGCTCGCCGAGCATGGACGCTGCCCCTATGTCGCAAATATGCTGGAGAACACCCGCACAACCTATACCACCCGCTTTGTGCGTTTTTTGGCCTGGAACATGCCCTATCACATCGAGCATCATTCAGAACCAAACGTGCCGTTTCATCGCCTGCCCGCCTTGCATCAGCATTTGAAGGCAGATTTGATTACAACAAGCAGCGGGTATGTCGGGTTTTCAAAAGAATATACAGCGGGATTTAAGACGGCTCGCTAAGTGTTCCCCCGCCGACATAGGCTCGCACCCCTGTCGTTGTGGGACCGCTCGTCGGCAACCCTCTTGCCACGCGCACGGCGAGATAGGCAAATGCCTGCGCCTCAAGCATATCGCCATCAAGACCGACGGATTCAACGGGTTCTACAGGGCAATCCAACGCTTCACGCAGCATATGCATCATCACCGGGTTGTGACGCCCGCCACCGCAAACCAGGACGCGTTCTGGCGGGCTCGGGCAATGTTGCATGCCCTGCATAACAGCCGCGGCGCACATGGCGGTCATCGTCGCGGCGGCGTCGGCATCAGACAGTTCGCTTACCAGATCAAGCATGACCGAGAAATCGTCGCGATCCAGGGACTTGGGCGGCATGCGCAAAAAATAGGATTCCGACAGGAACAGCTCTAGCGCGCCCGTTTCAACAGTGCCCTGCCGCGCAAGCGCGCCGCCTTCATCATGGCTTTGCCCCCTGCGCTTTTGCATCAAATCGTTGATCGGTGCATTGGCTGGCCCCGTATCAAATGCCAGAAGCGCCCCTTCGCTTTCGGGTTTTTCCTTGCTCGGGTCGATCCACGTAATATTGCCGACACCGCCAAGATTGAGAAAGGCCAGAGGCTTGTTCGCGTTGATCCATTTTGCGCAGGCAAAATGAAAGAACGGCGCAAGCGGCGCGCCTTCACCGCCAAGCTGCACATCGTTCGAGCGAAAATCCCAGACGACCGGCGCGCCAATGGCTTCGCTAAGGGCATCGCCATCGCCCAGTTGATGGGTGCCGCGCCCACGTGGTTCATGGGCAAGGGTCTGGCCGTGAAAGCCAATAAGTTCAGGCGTGTAACCTGCAAGCGCTTCGATATGCGCGCGTTGAACGACCTCAAGCGCCGCACCAAGATCATCAGAGTGCCAGCGTCCCAATGCCGCGCGCAGGACCGCGCGTTCCTCATCTGAAAAGCCGCGATACCCGCTTTTGCCGAAGGCCTCGATACGCTCACCGTCGGTGACAAGTTCCGCGACATCGACGCCATCCAGAGACGTGCCCGACATCAAGCCGACCGCTTTCACCATTTTCGCGCCCTTCATAGGCTTTTCCTTTACGTGTCTGCGCTGTAAGACCTTTGATTAGAGCAATACGTGGACGCAAGCTATGACATACCATCCCAAATCAGATTTCATCGCAGTGATGATGGAGCGTGGCTTTTTGGCCGATTGCACCGATTATCAGGCGCTAGATGATGCTGCGCTAAAGGGCGGAATGCCGGGCTATATCGGCTTTGATGCGACGGCCAAATCCTTGCACGTCGGCTCGCTGATCCAGATCATGATGCTGCGCTGGCTGCAAAAGACAGGCGGCAAACCGATCACCCTTATGGGCGGCGGCACGACCAAGGTGGGTGATCCGTCCTTTCGCGCCGATGAACGGCCTTTGCTGACGCCCGCGCAAATCGACGACAATATCGCAGGCATCAAGAAAGTGTTTAGCGCTTACCTGACCTATGGCGATGGCCCCAGCGATGCGCTGATGATTAACAACGCCGAATGGCTTGATGATCTCAACTACCTTGAATTCCTGCGCGACATCGGGCGGCATTTCTCGGTGAACCGCATGCTGGCATTTGAAAGCGTGAAGTCGCGGCTGGATCGTGAGCAATCCTTAAGCTTTCTTGAGTTCAACTATATGATTTTGCAGGCTTACGACTTTCTTGAGCTGAACCGCCGGTATGGCTGCGTTTTGCAAATGGGCGGGTCCGACCAGTGGGGCAACATCGTCAACGGTATCGACCTGACACGCCGTGTTCTGGACAATCAGATCTTCGGCCTGACCTCGCCGCTGCTGACCACATCGGATGGCAAGAAGATGGGCAAAAGCGCGGATGGCGCTGTTTGGCTGAACCCTGATATGCGTTCGCCCTACGAGTTCTGGCAATTCTGGCGCAATACGACCGACGCTGATGTTGGTCGGTTCCTCAAACTTTACACAGAAATGCCTGTAGATGAATGCGAACGCCTTGGTGCTTTGGCCGGCTCCGAGATCAACGAGGCGAAAGTGATCCTTGCCAATGAGATCACCAGACTTTGCCACGGCGCTGAAGCTGCGCAAACCGCCGAAGCCACCTCTCGCGAGGTGTTCGAGCGCGGCGGTGTCGGCGATGACCTGCCGACGCTTGAATTGACGCGAGAAGAGTTAGGCGATGGACTGTCTATCGTTCAGGCGATTGTGCGCGCGGGTTTGGCGAAGTCAGGCAAAGATGCCAAGCGTCTGATTTCCGAAAACGGTGCCAAAATCGACGACGCTCCGCTGAGTGATGCAGGCCTTATGCTGGATGCGGCGGCTTTGTCCTCACCTGTCAAACTGAGTGCGGGCAAAAAACGCCATGCGCTGATTGTGCTGAAGGGATAAACCATGTTGCGTTTCACCGCAGTTCTGCTGCTCACCACAAGCCCACTTGCCGCGCAAGAGTTTTATGGAAGCACGAGCCTGACGTTCGGGCAAAGCGACACAGTCGGTGCCCCTGTCGGCATTCAAGGGGCGGACGGCACGCTTGGTGCAACGCGCGTGGACCTCAGCTTTGGCCGCATTTCATCAAATGGTCTTTATTTACAGGCCGATCTGGGCCTTGCTGCGACGAACAACGCAAATACGGCCCCGAACACGGCAAATTCCTCAAGCAGCTTGATCCTGCGCGCAGGCCGCGATGTGGACCGTTTCAGCTACGGCGCGTTTGTCGGCGCGCTTCAATCCGATCACGACAATGATGCAAGCGATGATGCGATGCGCTTGCTTGCAGGCATTGAAGGGGCATGGGCGCTCAATGATCGCTGGGCGTTTGATGGGCATCTTGGCTATCTTACAGGCAATAGCGGCAGCGATAGCGTGGCGACGGTCACCGAGGGTGTATTCACGGGCATCGGCGTGCGCTTTGCCGCGAATGAGCGCCTTAACCTTGGCACGTCAATCGGGTATCTTAATGCCAGCATGGATGCACCTAGCACCGTAGTCGAGCTTTGGACATTAGAGCTGCGCGCGGATTACGACATAAGATCGGTGCCGGGACTATCGCTTTTCGCCGCAGCGCAATATGGCGAGAGCCACCAAAAAGAGATCACCGGACCGGATGATATTACCGACACGACGACAATTATGGCGGGCATCACCTATCATTTCGGTGCCAAGCGCCCCAAGACCGCCAATCTGACTTATCTGGAAC
>NZ_JBAUHO010000261.1:0-8654 GCF_049680325.1 Planktotalea sp. | reverse complement strand
GCCACACACAGCCCAGAAGCAATGCGCATCAACGCCCATGCATAGGGATCCAGAATCAACATATGCGAAAGCAAGCCGATCGCACCTGTCGCTGTAAAAGCGGCAAAGGCACGGCTGTGCCCCACACTGCCCATCAGGCGCGGTGCCCACCAGCAGCCAATGAAAAAACCCAGAAAATGCGCAGAGCCCAGCAAACCGATCTGCGACTTGGAAAACCCTAAAGCAATGCCCGAGAGCGCATCAAGCGGGCCAACCCCCCCGGAGGAGAGCTGCAACAAAGCTACCGACAGAAACAGTGCCGCAAAGGAAATAAGCAATCGCATAATAGGCCCAACCTAGCGGCGCGTTCACAATCCACCAGCGCGAAATCGACATGAAACTGTCTTTTTACACCAAGGCTGGGCGCAGGTCTCTTCTTTGGTCTAAAAATACCTCAGAGAGCGCGAGAGACAGCGTCTCTCGCATTGATCGGATTGCTTTAGCAATTCGAACGATTAACCGCGGATTACCTTGGAGAAAGTACCGAAAATCGCTTCATTGGCGCAGATCACTTCGCCATCGCCAAGAATATCGCCCTTTGGATCAAGCGGCTCGATGAAACCACCCGCTTCACGCACGATCACGATGCCAGCAGCCAGATCCCAGGCGTTCAGCTTGCGCTCCCAATAGCCCTCATAGCGCCCTGCGGCGACATAGGCCAAATCCAGCGCAGCAGACCCGAAACGGCGAATGCCTGCAACGGCGGGTGCAAGTTTGGCGATGTCTTTGATGGTGTCGGGCAAATCCGCACGGCCACCAAAGGGGATGCCTGTTGCAAAGATGCTTTCGATCATCGAATGCCGCGAGGACACGCGCAAACGCTGGTCATTGATCCAGGCGCCTGCGCCCTTTTCGGCAACGAACATTTCGTCCTTGGCAGGATCATAGATCACGCCCGCTACGATCTGGCCTTTATGTTCCAGTGCGATGGATACCGCCCAATGGGGCAAGCCGTGCAGGAAGTTCGTTGTGCCGTCAAGCGGATCAACGATCCAGCGGCGGGTCGGGTCTGCGCCTTCTTCCTCGCCGCCCTCTTCCGCAAGCCAGCCATAGGTCGGGCGCGCTTCCATCAATTCTTCTTTGATGATCTTCTCCGCCGACAGATCGGCTTTGCTCACGAAGTCTCCAGCGCCCTTGCGCGAAACTTGCAGGTTTTCGACTTCGCGAAAGTCCTTCGCGAGGCTACGTCCCGCCTTGCGCGCCGCTTTTATCATCACATTTAGATTTGCGCTGCCTTGCATGGCCATTCGGTCCTTGGAATTTGAGAGGTTCAGGCGCGCGGTATAGGCAGGGCCGCGCCATTTGCCAAGCGGTTAAGCGTTTTGCAGCTTTCTCGCTTCTTCCTTCGCAAGCCGGATCAGATCAATCATGTAGGGCTTTATCACGTCATCGCTACGCGTTGCCGCAAATAATTGACGGGTCAGCCCTGTTCTGGTCAGGGGGCGTGTGACGTAGTCCGAGGAATATTTCACTTCGCGCACCACCCAGTCAGGCAAGACCGAAATGCCCCTGTTGGACGCGACAAGCAGCAAGATAACAGCGGTCAATTCCACTTGGCGAATGGCGGCGGGTTCCACTTTGGCAGGGCTGAGCAACTGGCTGAAGATATCCAGTCGCGCACGGTCCACCGGATAGGTAATCAACGTCTCGCCGCGAAAATCCTGTGCGTCGATATAGGGTTTGGCAGCCAGAGGGTGCTGCGCAGAGGCCACAAAAACAGGTGAATAGTCAAAAAGGTGCGAGAATTCGACGCCTTTGATATTCTCTGGATCGGAACTGACGACAAGGTCCACCTCTTCCTTTTGCAAGGCCGGCAGCGCATCAAAGGCAAGCCCGGGGCGAATGTCGACATCCACGTCGGGCCAGAGTTTTCGAAAACCTTCAAGCACTGGAAACAGCCACTCAAAACAAGCGTGGCATTCAATTGCGATATGCAATCTGCCAGATTTGCCGCTGCGCAGCCCGGAAAATTCATCTTGCAGCGCTTCGATCTCAGGCAGGATTTTCTCGGCCAAACGCAGCAAACGAAAACCCGCAGGCGAGAGTTTCATCGGTTTGGAGCGGCGCACGAACAGTTCGACCCCTGCTTGATCCTCCAACCCCTTTATTTGATGGCTGAGTGCGCTTTGGGTGATGTTCAATTGATCTGCCGCTTTGGCCAAGCCGCCATTCTCGTGAATCGCTTTGATCGTGCGAAGATGTCTGAACTCGATATGCAAACCGAACCAACCTCATAATGGTGATGAATGTTATGAAGTTGTTTCACAATGCGGCGCGTGCAACAAGAAAGAAATTCATAAAGAAAGCAAATATCATGAGCGCGCCGAAGGTATCATTCGAGTTCTTCCCACCCCAAAATCTGGAAGCCTCTTTCCGTTTATGGGACACGGTGCAAACGCTTGCGCCGCTTGATCCAACGTTTGTATCGGTGACTTATGGCGCGGGGGGCACAACGCGCGACCTGACCCGCGATGCGGTTGCAACCTTGCATAAATCCAGCGGATTGAATGTTGCTGCGCATTTGACCTGCGTTAATGCAACACGCGAAGAAACGTTGAAAATCGCCGATGACTTTGCCAAAGCTGGGGTCACGGAAATCGTTGCCTTGCGCGGCGACGCACCCAAAGGGCAGGATCGTTTTACCCCGTGCGAGGGCGGTTTTGCCAATTCTGTCGAGCTGATCGAAGCCTTGGCCGACACGGGTAAGTTCAAGATCAAGGTGGGTGCCTATCCCGACCGCCACCCCGAAGCGGCCAGCTCAAATGCGGATATCGACTGGCTAAAGGCCAAGATTGATGCGGGTGCGAGCGAGGCAATCACCCAGTTCTTTTTCGAGGCCGATACGTTCTTCCGTTTCCGCGACGATTGCGTAAAGGCTGGCATTACTGCGCCGATCTTGCCGGGCATCCTGCCTATCGAGAACTGGAAGGGAACACGCAACTTCGCCAAGCGTTGCGGCACGCCTGTGCCGACATGGCTGGATGACGCGTTTGAGAAAGCCGAGCGCGACGGGCGCAGTGACCTTTTGGCGACCGCGCTATGCACCGAGCTTTGTTCGGAGTTGATGGCAGGCGGCGTGGATGCTTTGCATTTCTATACGCTTAATCGACCTGAACTGACCCGTGATGTTTGTCACGCGCTTGGTGTGACGCCAAAGCTGGCGCTCCAGAACGTTGCGTAACTACGATTGCGGCGAATGCGTGCTCCTCTTAGCCTAGGGCAAAAGAGGAGCACGCAGAATGCATTATGCCCAAAGCCCTGATGACCTTCTAACGCTTGCGCAAGCGCTTGATATGTCCGGATTTGATTTCATGCAGGGTATTTTGGAGGGCAAGCACCCTGCCCCGCCCATCGGCAAAACACTGAACTACCATCTGCATGAAGTGGGTGATGGTCGTATCGTGTTTCGCGGTGCGCCCCTGTTCGATCATTGCAACCCGATGGGCACGGTCCATGGCGGCTGGTATGGGACGTTGCTTGATAGTGCCATGGCCTGCGCGGTGATGACCAAGGTGCCAAAGGGTAGCGTCTATACAACTCTGGAATATAAGGTGAATATTCTTCGATCTATCCCGTTGGGGATGCAGGTCGATACGCTTGGCGTAACCGATCATACAGGGCGATCGACGGGTGTAGCCCATGGTGAAATTCGCGGTGTCGAGGACGGAAAGCTTTATGCGACCGGGTCAACAACCTGCATCATCATGAATCCCTAAACCTCAGGTATTTGCGCGCGGTGCGCGGCGACGGTTTCGAAACAAACGTGCAACCATGCCGCTGTTAGTGCCCGAAGCCTTGCGCCCTTCGCGTGCAAAGACCGAGTGATGCAACCGCTCGCAAGTGCCACAGGCGATGTCACGGCGCTTGCGGATCAGGAATAGTTTACCAAAGCCGCGCCAAGTGCTGACCGATGGCGCATGCGGGTTTTGATCGTAGCGCGCACGCCAACCGTCTGGCAGCACCAAACCGCAGCTTTCCATGCGCTCCAGCATCCAGACCAACGGGATATTGGCCAGCGCGCGCGCCGCTTCATAGCCGCCCAGTTGACCGCCCACATCGCCATGGGTGCCCGGGAACCAGACTTGCTCGATCCGGCCATGCCAGTCTTCGGGGCAGGTCCAAAGCACGGGCGCGTAGGCGTTACGTGTTTCGTCCCGCGCAAGTGCGTGAAAGCCGTGACGGATGGAACGGCCCAGTTCATGGTTGTGAAAATCGTGCTTAGGCGCGCTCCAGCGCCACAGGATCGGCAAACCGATGCCCAGCGCCTTGACCGTATCCCAGACCCCGACCATTTCGATGGGTGCGCTGTCATGGCAATGCTCTTGGGTAAAATGTGTTAGATCTTCGCCCTCATGACCGCTTTCATAGATACGGTAAATTGTACGAATGTGCCGTTCTTCCGAATGCTCGGCTTTCAGCAATCCGACACGGTCAATAACGCCGGCAAGCGAGCGGGCGGCGAAGGCACCACGTGAATAGCCAAGCAGGAAAATCTTGTCGCCGGGGCGGTAGCGCGATGCGAGAAAGCCGTAAGCGCGGCGAATTTGGCGATTGATCCCGCGCCCCATCATCACATCGGGGGCAGAGCGCAGCCCGCGCCATTGCACGCCTGCCTCGTAATAGAGCGATAAATCGGGCGAGGCTTCGCACAGAAGTTTATAAGTGCGTCCCGCGTTGGTTTCCTGGCCATCATCCAGCGACGACATCGTGCCGTCCAAAATCACCACATGCGTTTGCGGCTCATGCGCAACGCTGCGTGGGCTTTGATGGCGTCGGCGCAGCGCGCCTGACAACCAAAGGGATATGCGTTTACTCAGCCGCAATTTGCCCCGCTTTCAAGGCCTGCCACATACGGTGCGGCGTGAACGGCATATCGACCCGCGCAATCCCGAGCGGCGAAACCGCATCTTGCACCGCATTGGCAATCGCTGCGAGCGCGCCGACTGTACCAGCTTCGCCGCAGCCCTTCATGCCCATCGGATTTGTCGTTGTCGGAACGGCTTCTGTTGAAAATGAAATCATAGGACAATCATCGGCGCGCGGCATTGCGTAGTCCATAAAACTTGCCGTGAGCAGCTGTCCGTCTTCGTCATAAACGACGCGCTCTGTCAGGGCTTGGCCCAAGCCCTGAACCACACCGCCGTGGACCTGCCCTGCGACAAGCATCGGATTTATCAGATTGCCAAAATCATCAACGATTGTGTCGCGATCAACGCGGGTGACGCCCGTTTCGGGGTCGATCTCCACCTCGGCCACATGTGCACCGTTGGGGAAAGAGCGGGCATCAAGGGTGATACGAGCCTCATGGCTGAGCAAATCATCACGTGCATGCTCGCGCGCCAGTTCGGCCGCTTCGATCATTGTGTAGCTCTCGTTGGAGCCATCTGCTCTGAATGCCTCATCGTCAAACATGACGCTCTCCTCGCTCACACCTATCTTAGCTGCCAAGAATGGCGTAAATTGGGCGATCATCTTGTCAACCGTGGCAAGCGTTGCAGTGTTCTGCACCGTCACAGAGCGCGATCCCCCTGTCCCGCCGCCCGTTTTGATAAGATCACTATCGCCTTGAATAACATCAATTTTATTCAAATCTATTCCAGATTGATCGGAAAGGAACTGCGCATAGACCGTTTCATGGCCCTGTCCGTTGCTTTGGGTGCCTACATAAATGCTCACACGGTCATCCTTTTCGAAAAACACCACTTTGGCGCTTTCGCTAGGATCACCCAAAATACTTTCAATATAGTAACACAGCCCCATGCCGCGCAGTTTACCGCGCGCTTTGCTTGCGTTGCGCCGTTGCTCATACCCGGGCAGGTCTGCGTGGTTTTGCGCAACGCTCATCACGCGGTCGAAATCGCCAATGTCGTAGGTCACATCGGCCGCGGTTGTATAGGGGAAGTTCTCAGGGGCGATGAAATTGCGTCGGCGCAGCTCCCAGGGATCTGTGCCCAGCGCACGCGCTGCGTAATCCATAGAGCGTTCAAGCACGTAAATCGCTTCGGGGCGTCCTGCGCCGCGATAGGCGTCAACTTGGGTTGTATTGGTGTAAACACCTTCCACGTGCAGATAGGCGCCCTGCACATCATAACAGCCTGTCATCACCTTGGAAAACAGATCGGTCTGGATCGGCTGGCCAAACTGCGAATTATAGGCACCAAGATTACAGACCGTATCAATGCGATAGGCTACCAGCTTGTGATCCGCGTCAAAGCCCATTTCGACGCGGCTCACCAAATCACGGCCACCATTGTCGCTAAGCATCGCTTCACTGCGATCAGACATCCAGCGCACGGGCTTGCCCAGCATACGTGCAGCGACGCAGCTGACGGTATATTCAGGATACATCATCGCCTTCATCCCGAAACCGCCGCCTGTATCGGGGTTGGTGACGCGCACATGCTCTGGATCGAGCCCTAGATGCGTGACGAGCTGGCCTTTGGGTGCCCAGACGCCCTGCCCGTTCACCGCAAGGTGAATGCGTTCTCCGTCCCATTCGGCATAACAGCCACGGGGCTCCATTGAATTGGCGATGATGCGGTTGTCCTCGATTTCAAACGCGAGCCGATGCGCAGCGCTTTCGAGTGCAGCCATGCAGCCCGCTTCATTGCCAAGGCCCCAATCAAATGCGCGATTGCCGGGCGCTTCCGGATGGATGTCGCTGCCACCGACGGCAACATCCATGTGGACGGGCAATTCGTCATAATCCAGTTCAATCAACTCGGCCGCGTCTTTGGCCTGCAATAGTGTGTCGGCAAAGATCATCGCAATCGGCTCGCCAACAAAGCGCACACGGCCATGCGCCAGCAACGGGCGTTCGGGCGCGGCACCGCGCGTGCCATCAAGGTTCTTCACAGTTGCGCCAGCCATGCCCAGCTTCACCCCCTGGGCGATCAGATCATCAACCGTTAGGATCAGATGGACCCCTTCCGCCGCGCGCGCGTCATCAACATTCAGCTCGGTGATCGTGGCATGGGCCACAGGGGAGCGCAGCACATAGCCAAAGAGCGCACCCTTTGGCGTGATATCATCGACATAGCGCCCCTCGCCTGTCAGGAAGCGAATGTCTTCTGTGCGTTTAACTGCTTGGCTTTTACCGAATTTTTCCAAGATGCGCTCCATGGCTTAGGGGTGGGCTGGAACGTTAACCCTAATCGACGCGTGCGTAATGTCTAGATTGCCTTTTCCTTTGGGTCCGCTTTGTTTATCAGAGCGACGACACGTCATTCGATGCCGAGATACGAAACAAGGACGCCCGAACCAATGGCCATGGAAAAGAACTTTAACGCAAGCGAAGCCGAAACCCGCCTTTATGCGGCATGGGAAAAAGCGGGCTGTTTCAAAGCGGGCGCAAATGCCAAGCCAGAGGCATCCACCTTTTGCATTATGATCCCGCCGCCGAATGTGACGGGCGTTTTGCACATTGGCCATGCGTTCAACAACACGTTGCAGGATATTCTGATCCGCTGGAAGCGCATGCAGGGGTTCGACACGCTTTGGCAGCCCGGCACCGATCACGCAGGCATTGCCACGCAGATGGTTGTAGAGCGCAAGCTGGCCGAAACCCAGCAACCTTCGCGCGTTGAAATGGGCCGCGATGCGTTTCTCGAGAAGGTTTGGGAATGGAAAGGCGAATCTGGCGGCACGATCATCAACCAGCTTAAACGTCTTGGCGCGACCTGCGATTGGGACCGCGAAGCCTTTACCATGTCCGGTGCTCCGAATGCGCCCGAGGACGTGGCTGGCGGCAATTTCCATGACGCCGTCATCAAGGTCTTTGTTGAGATGTACAACAAAGGTCTGATTTATCGCGGAAAGCGATTGGTGAACTGGGATCCGCATTTTGAAACCGCGATTTCCGACCTTGAGGTCGAGAACATCGAAGTAGCGGGCCACATGTGGCACTTCAAATATCCGCTCGCGGGCGGCGCTACCTATACCTACGTTGAGAAGGACGAAGACGGGAACGTCACGCTTGAGGAAGAGCGTGATTATATCTCTATCGCCACTACCCGCCCTGAGACGATGCTGGGCGACGGCGCGGTTGCGGTTCACCCGTCAGACGAGCGTTACGCCCCTATCGTGGGTCAGCTTTGTGAGATTCCCGTTGGTCCGAAAGCGCTGCGCCGCCTGATCCCGATCATCACGGATGAGTATCCTGATAAGGACTTCGGTTCTGGCGCGGTAAAGATCACAGGCGCGCATGATTTCAACGACTACCAAGTCGCCAAGCGCGGCGGCATTCCCATGTATAACCTCATGGATACGAAGGCCGCGATGCGCAGCGACGGCAAACCCTACGCCGAAGAAGCCGCCATTGCCCAAGCGATTGCCAATGGCGAACAAGAATTCGACGAGGCAATGATCGCCGCGATGAACCTTGTGCCCGATGAATATCGCGGCATGGACCGCTTTGAGGCGCGCAAGAAGGTTGTTGCGGATATCTCTGCCGAAGGCTTGGCGGTGATGGTTGAAGTTACGTCCAAGGTGAAGGATGAGGACGGCAATGAGCATGAGGTAACCGAGACGGTTCCCTATGTGGAAGCCAAGCCGATCATGCAGCCGTTTGGCGATCGCTCTAAGGTAGTGATCGAGCCGATGCTGACCGATCAATG
>NZ_JBAUHO010000260.1:0-17979 GCF_049680325.1 Planktotalea sp. | reverse complement strand
GCCCCCGTCCATTAAAGATGGACTCCCCCGAGGTATTTTTTGACCAGAGAAGTGAGATTGTAAGATGAGCGCTCAGATCATTGACGGAAAGGCCTTTGCGGCCAAGGTGCGCAGCCAAGTGGGCGAGCATGTTGCGGTGCTCAAGGACAAGCACGGTATTACGCCCGGCTTGGCGGTGGTGCTGGTTGGTGAAGACCCGGCTTCGCAGGTCTACGTGCGCTCCAAAGGCAAGATGACTGTCGAAGTGGGAATGAAAAGCGTCGAGCATAAGCTGGACGTTGAAACATCTGAAGCTGATCTGTTGGCACTGATCGATCAGTTGAACAATGATGCAAGCATCCACGGCATTCTGGTACAACTGCCCCTGCCGGGACATCTGGACGAAGATCTTGTGATTAACTCGATCAATCCAGCGAAAGACGTTGACGGGTTTCACATATCCAACGTGGGATTGCTTGGAACTGGTCAAAAGAGCATGGTGCCCTGCACGCCGCTGGGTTGCCTGATGATGCTCCGTGAGCATCATGGCTCGCTCTCGGGGTTGGATGCGGTTGTTATTGGGCGCTCCAACATTGTAGGCAAGCCGATGGCGCAGCTTTTGCTTGGCGATAGCTGTACGGTTACCATCGCGCATTCGCGCACCAAAGATTTGCCGGATGTTGTGCGCCGCGCCGATATCGTCGTTGCTGCGGTTGGGCGTCCTGAAATGGTGCCGGGTGACTGGATCAAGAAAGGTGCGACCGTTATCGATGTCGGTATCAACCGAATTGAACGAGACGGCAAAAACAAACTGGTTGGCGATGTGGATTTCGCATCCTGCGCAGACGTCGCGGGGGCGATCACGCCTGTTCCTGGCGGCGTCGGACCCATGACAATTGCCTGCCTCTTGGCCAATACTGTCACGGCGTGTTGCCGCGCGAATGGCTTACCCGAACCTGAAGGTTTGACTGCCTAAACAAGAAAAGCGGGCCTCTTGCAGGCCCGCTCCTGACACGGGGCGGGCCGATCATTTCGAGGCAACCGCACGCGCAGGAATTTATGTAGCGCCTATGCTATGGTTTTCTGGCGTTGGACGCATTGCTTCAAGCTCATCTGCTTAAGTCTGTGGCACATTAGGCCACAGTCAAACCCAACAAGCACACGTTCGGAATTTTGCTTTGATGCAAGCTTGGATTGCGGCATATAGGGGGAATATCCGGGAATTCTCCCATATCCAGCTGGGCTGAATTTTTGCATTGTTCGATTGCTGTGTGAGTAGATTGGGGTCGGGTCATTGAGTGACGCGCGCGACGAGAGTAGATCGTTTTCAAGCAAGGTCCGCTGTGCTTTGAAGAATGCGATTTCGAGCACGCTTGATCGCCATACGCTGGGCATTTGGGCGGTATTCTCTGCGCTGGCAGCGTTTAGCGGGCCATTTGGAACCTATCAGAACAATTCCTATTTTTCGGCATTGCTTGCCTGGACGGTATTGCTTGCTTGCGCGATTGCGGTGGCTTTTGTGGTGTATGAGTTATGCCGCGCCTTTGTTCTGCATCGTGGAGAGGCCTTTCTCAATTGCGTGTTCTTTCCAATTGGTAGCATCGCAATAACGCTCGTTGTCGATTTATTGTTGATCTATTGGCTTGAACGCCCGGAAACCATCAGGCCCGGGTTGTTCTCGCTTTGGGTGTCTGTCGTTGCAATTATGTTGGGCGTATTGCTTGTGCGCAATAAAATGCCGCAGTTTTCCAGCGCGATCAGCGAGTCTGGCGCTGTTCAGCTGCCTCTGAGCGAACCTGCCAGCCTGCCGCCGCAAAGCCGTTTGGCCCAGCGTTTGGATATCCCGCAAGGGACGCGTATTATTCACATTAGCGCCAACGGGCATTTTGTGGATGTTCAGACGTGCACGAAAACCCATCGCACGAGAATGCGGTTCTCTGATGCGGTTGCGGAGCTGGATGAGACCATTGGCATAACAGTTCACCGCTCGCATTGGGTACATCGCGATGCTGTCCGCGGTTGGGTTCCTAATGTTGCAAAGCCTTATGTGGTGCTTGAAAACGAGGTTAAGATCCCCGTGAGCAAAACTTACTTCGCAAACGTTGAGGCCGCTAAGCTGACCGAGCTGACCGAGCTGGAAGACACCGATCCGCCAGAGCGCGAAGCCGCGTTCGGATCTTAAGGCGCGGCAGGGCGCGGGACGGGCTGCGCTGTTTCACCGCCGCTAAGCACGCATAGGACCGGGGCCTTTAGCAGCGATTGCAAAGGCTCGCTTTGAACGCTTAGTCCACCCGTGTAGGTGCCGAATGCCGGCATGATGATACGATGGCGATCCATCGCGAAACACCGCCTTGAAATACGATGTCCGCGTGCTTTAAGGGACAATTTGGGGTGATAGTGCCCTGATATCTCGCCTGATGCTGAGTGTTCAGCAATATGTCGGAAGATAATTGTACCGACCTTGAGTTGGTCCAGATGTGTGCCGCCAATGTCGATCGGGCCGGGATCGTGGTTGCCTTCGATCCAGATCCAACGCCGTCCTGCTTGCATGCGAATGATCCAGTCACGGGCCCCGCTGTCGAGATCCGCGCCCGCGCGCAAGCTATCGAAACTATCGCCCAGACAAACGATAGTATCAGCGCCAGTTGCTTCCAGATCCTGATCGAGCCGCATCAAAGTGTCTTGCGCTTCATAGGGGGGCAGCAGGCTTGAACCTTGGGCGGCATATCGCTGTGCTTTGCCGAGGTGCAGATCAGAAACGCAAAGCAGGTTTTGTGCGGGCCAGAACAGGGTTCCCGAGGGCAACGCATGT
Source organism: Planktotalea sp. (assembly GCF_049680325.1). GTDB lineage: Bacteria > Pseudomonadota > Alphaproteobacteria > Rhodobacterales > Rhodobacteraceae > Planktotalea. Next base: position 15,188 of record NZ_JBAUHO010000260.1, on the reverse strand, counting down.
AGCGTTTCAGATTGAAAGGTGAATTCGTAATGGCCCATGACGTTCTTTATGACAGGCCCGCAGCGGCCATCAAGGCGGCTGTTTCTGCCGCAAGCAGGCGTTCTTCTGCTGCACCTTTGATAGGCACGCGGCCCATTTCCAAAAACATTGGCGCGGCTAATGGCGTGACACGTTCGACGGTGTGAAAATCAATGCGAGCGCGGGTGCGTTCAAGCATGTCGCGGATGCGTCCGAAATCTACGAGGCCGCGCAATGCCTCCTGTTTTGTAATCCGCAAAAGCAGGTGTTCGGGGTCATATTTATGCAGCGTGTCATAAAGGATATCAGAGCTGAACGCCGCTTGGCGTCCTGTTTTGCGTTGCGAAGGAAGGTTGCGTTCGATCAATCCTGCGATAGTTGCCGAGGCCCTGAAGGTCCGTTTGATAAGAGCATTACCCGCGAGCCATTCCTCCAGACCATTTTCCAAAGCTGACGGGTCCATCAATGCCTCGGGATCGCTAACAGGTTTGAGGCCCCAAAACAGCGTAGCATAATCGGTCGCGACAAAGCCCAGCGGGTCGTAGCCAAGCTCCTCCATACGTTTGGAAAGAAGCAACCCCAAGGATTGCTGCGCATTGCGCCCTGCAAATCCATAGACAACCGTATGCGCGCGATCATCGTGCGGGAAACTTTCGATAAGCAGGCGGTTGGGTTCGGGAAGGCGGCTCATTTGGCGTTGCAGGCGCAGCCAATTCGCGGTGTGGCGCGGCAGTTCTGGCCAATCGTCTTGTTGAAACAGCCTGATGATACGTTGACTTAGCTGCGTGGAGGTTGCGAACTTGGTGCCAGAAAAAGTTGCGACCTTTGGCTTTTTGTCTGCGCGGCGTGTAACCTCGACCGTCATTTCGCGCAGGCCTTCGTAGCGCACGATTTGACCGCCGATGAGAAAGGTATCCCCTTGCGTGAGCGAGGCGGCAAAGCTTTCCTCAACTTCACCAAGTGGTTTGCCCCCGCGCGAGCGTTTAAGGCGTACCTTTAGCGTGTCGGTGTCCTGAATGGTCCCGATGTTCATCCGAATGCGCTGCGCCGCGCGCGGATCACGCAATACCCATGCGCCGTCGGGACGTTCTTGCAAGCGTTTCCATTTGTCATAGGCCCGCAGCGCGTAGCCGCCCGTCGCACAGAAATCGAAGCAATCATCAAACGTGGCGCGTGTCAGATCGCTATATGCACCAACGCTTTTCACTTCTTGGTAAAGTGTAGGTGGATCAATCGGGCCAGCGCAGGCGCGGATTAGGATGTGTTGGCACAGAACATCTAACGGGCCGGGGCCGCGCGGCTCGCCGTCCAGATCGTGTTCTTTTACAGCTTGTAGGGCGGCAACGCATTCAACGACTTCAAAGCGGTTGGCGGGTACCAACAGTGCCTTTGACGGCGCGTTGTAGCGGTGGTTTGCACGGCCTATCCGCTGAACCAGGCGCTTGACGTTCTTGGGCGCGCCGATCTGGATGACCAGATCCACATCGCCCCAGTCGATCCCCAGATCGAGACTGCCTGTACAGACGATGGCACGTAAATCACCGCGCACCATTGCGGCTTCGACCCTTTCACGTTGAACACGGTCGAGCGAGCCGTGATGAATGCCGATGGGCAGGCTATCATCGTTGGCAAGCCATAGGTTGTGAAAGTAAATCTCCGCCTGCGCGCGGGTGTTGTGAAAGATCAGCGTCGTTTTATGCGCTTTGATTTGTGCCAGAACGGCGGGGATGGAATAGGCTGCGCCGCCGCCAGACCATGGGGGCGGCTCTGCCACATCCAACATAGAAATGTCTGGGTCGGGCCCAGGATCGGCAAAGACAATGTCGCAAGGATCGGGATGGCGCGCGAGGTAGTGCGCGATGGCGGCGGGGTCTTCGACGGTGGCAGACAGGCCGACACGGCGCAAATCGGGGCAGATGCCTTGTAAGGTCGACAGCGCAAGCATGAGTTGATCGCCCCGTTTGCTTTCCCCAAGGGCGTGGATTTCATCGATGACGATGCGCTTCAGCCCCTTAAACATGCGCGGCGCGTCGTCATAAGAGGTTAGCAGCGCAAGGCTTTCAGGGGTGGTGAGCAGGATATGGGGCGGGTCTGCGCGCTGGCGTTTCTTGCGCGTCGCTGATGTATCGCCTGTGCGATCCTCGATACGGATGGGCAGGCCCATCTGTTCAACCGGACGGCGTAGATTGCGTTTGATATCTGCTGCGAGCGCTTTAAGCGGCGAGACGTAGAGTGTGTGCAATCCCTGATGCTCGCTTTGTGCTAACTCGCTGAGAGTAGGCAAAAAACCCGCCATCGTCTTGCCGCCGCCCGTAGGCGCGACCAGCAGTGTCGCCGGATCATTGGCGCGTGCCAGCATATTGCGTTGATGCGGGTGGATGGACCAGCCCTGTTCGGCAAACCATGTCTGAATAAGGGGATGGGGCGCGTGCATATGGGCTAGGTTAACCCATGGGCGCGCGCCTGCCAGCCACTATTTTACAATATGCTCATCCTTGACGAACATATTGGCCCATGCACGGTCAATCAATTCTGGCGTCATCTGGTTCGGGATGCCTTCAAATTCGCAAATGGCAATCATCTGGTCGATCAGGAACACTGGTTGATAGTTGGCGTAGATGTTGTCGATGGTCGGATATTTGCTTTGCAGCAGGTGAATAAGGGCTTCTTCCTGAAGCGGAACGCCTTTTTTGTTGGCAACCAGCGCGAAGATTTTCAGGAAATTTTCCTGATTAGGCCCATCAATTTTGATCTTATAGAAGATACGGCGCAACGCGGCTTGGTCGAAGATCTCGTTCGGGTGGAAGTTGGTTGAGAAGATAACCAGCGTATCAAACGGCACTTCGAATTTCTCGCCAGATTGCAGCGCAAGGATGTCTTTGGCTTCTTCAAGCGGAACAATCCAGCGGTTGACGAGGCTTTGGGGTGGCTCTGCCTGACGGCCAAGGTCGTCCACGATAAATATACCGCCAGTGGATTTGAGCTGCAAAGGTGCCTGATAGGTGCGCGCAGTCGGGTTGTAGACCAGATCGAGCATGTCGAGCGAAAGCTCGCCGCCGGTGATAACAGTCGGACGTTGGCATTTGACGTAGCGCGTATCAAAGGCGGTGCGGCGACGCAGTTGGTTCGGATCATCTACCTGCGCTTCCACGGCGGAATGCACGATAGGGTCGTAAACGGTGATAACCTGACCCGCGTATTCGATTGCACGAGGAACGTAGATCTTATCCCCCATCGCATCGCGAATACCGTTTGAAATAGAGGACTTACCGTTTCCGGGAGGGCCATACATAAGGATTGAGCGGCCAGAGCTAACAGCGGGGCCAAGATTGCTAAGCAGATCATTGGGCAGGATCAAATGGCCCATCGCATTGGTCAATTGTTCACGCGTTATCATAATGTTGCGGATCGACTGGCGTTTCACCTGTTCGCGGTAAACATCAAGCGGGACGGGCATTGCCCCGTAGTATTCAGATTGCTGTAGCGCGTCCTGAGTTCGCGACTTGCCCGCGTCGGTCAGCTGGAAACCCATTTCGCCACCATTGTTGGCGTTCAATGTACCGGTCGCTTCAAGCAGCTTTTGCTCGCGGGCGATATCAATCAATTCCTGGGTCACTTGCAGTGGCAAGCAGATCGCTTTTGCTACTTCGCTTGCTGTGTCTACGTTCTTGCGGAACATCGTCTTCAGCATGATGTCACGCATCATGACGACAGATAGCTTCATCTGCTCCAGACCTTTGGGCGGAGGAGGTGCCATCACTGCGGTGGTATGCATGTTCATCGGATTGCCCCGTATTTCTGCTTCTGTTGGTGCGGAAATAGCAGGGGAGTTAGGGCAAATTATGGCAGCAGCGCGGCTAGATCAGGCTCCGAAAACCGCGCTCAGGATCAGGTAGATTGCCAAAGTGCCGCCAAGCGAGAAGCCCATCGGGAATTCCCATGTGCGCTCCCAGCTGTCCCAAGTCGGGGCCAACGTGGTCATTTTTGTTTTGGCGACCAAGCGGTGCGTAACAAAGGCCGCTAGGATATTCGCAGCGAAAAGCGCGATCACAAACCGAAAGTCTGCAAGGTGAATAAAGGGAGCCGCGGCTGCGGCGAACTTTGCGTCGCCAGCCCCGATCATTCCGACGGCGTTCATAAAGAAGCCGATGAAAAGGACAGCGATCAAGCCTACAAATCCCCAAAGAAAAACGCCGAAAGGGAGGGTGAGTATGCCGACGACAATATACGTCGCAAACATGGCCAATACGCACCAATTCGGGATGCGCATTGAGCGCATGTCGGACCACGCCACCAAAAAGCAAAGCGGGAGAACGAAAGGCAGGCACCAAAGCGCGAAAGTCGCGGGGTTATTCAGTTCAATCAGCATAAGTCGCGCTCTTAATTGACTTCTAGCGCGCGCAGGGAACGCACAGCGGCCTCAAAGTGCTGAGGATGTGTTTCGATTGCGTCGCGCAATAGACCTTTCGCCGTTTCCACGTCGCCTTGCTTTACTGCAGATAAGCCAAGCGTATGCAGCAGTTGCGCACGTTCAATCTGGTCCATCGGAATGACGGGCAGTTCGTAATTACGCTGCGCACCGCGCGCGAGGACGAGGTTGTTCTTGGCGGTAAAAAGCTGCTCGTCCTGACGGATGGCATCACCAAAGAGCCGCTCGGCGGATTTGAATTCACCGCGCGTCAGTTTGGAATAGCCCCAGTTGTTCATCACGCCGGCTGGCTTTGTCGTTAGGCCAACGGCGGTTTCATAAAAGCTATCCGCCTTTTTCCACTCACGATTGCTATCGGCGATCATTGCCTCAAGGCGATATCGCTTATAAGTTTCGTGGGTTGGCGGGATCTGATCGAGAACGGCTTCGGCGCCCTTCCAGTCATTTGCACGGATCTTGGCATCCGCCAGATCGACGCGGTCAGCTGGTGTTGAATCCGGGTGTTTGACTACGGTTTCCCATGCGCCAACCGCTTCGGTCACGCGGCGCGCACGAATAAGCGATCCAGCCAGTCCACGCTGGTGGTCGATCCGCTTGGGGTCATCCGCAACGGCGCGTTGGAAATAGGCAACGGCCTCGTTCGGATCGGCGACGGTCAACATGACGTCGTTGAGATTGCTCTCGTCAATCACATTCAGACCGCCCATTTTGCGGTCTACGTTCTCTCCGCCATGCTTGTTACACGCTGCTGTCGCAACGAGCCCCATCAAACACAGCGAAACAAGGTAAGGGTGGCGCATTTTTCTGCGTCCTTTTACTGCTCTTGCCTCTGCTCATCATGGTGTCTTACGGATCAGAAAATCGCTCGTTCCCCGCCGCACCAATTTGTAGTCTTGTTCTTGAGTGTCACCATAGTCAACATTTTCTAGTTTTGCGAGCGCAATTCTCAGATTATCGCGGACTGAGTCACTTCTGCCATTGTCCAGCGCGTAAGCCTTGCGAAAAACCTGAGTGGCTTCGGCAGTTTTCCCACGTTCCATCAGGACAACGCCCAGATTGTTCCAGTCTTCGGGGGTTGCATCCTCGGCATTTGTTGCGCGTCTCAGCAGGCTTTCGGACTGCCCCAAACGTCCCAGTCCGAGATTGGCTGAGGCCATGGCCGAGATAATTTCGGTGGTTAATCCCTGATCTGCGGCGGCGCGTCGAAAGGACTTGAGCGCCAATTCATGCTCACCCGCCGAGATCAAACGGTAGCCAACAATCAAAGGGTCTTCGCCTTGGGAGTTGCGGTTGACCTCTGGCGCGAAGGGGCTGTCTTTTGTCTTACCCAGAGTCGCGCCAAGGCCGCCTGAAGAACAGGCGGCCAAAGCAAAACTAGCAGTCAGGCAGAGCAGGGCAATCACCCTACGCATATGCGCCATATGTTACATTCCCATGTTGCCCAGTTCAGTGATGCCAACAGCTGATGGTCCAACCAGAATAATCAGGAGCGGCGGTACTGTCAGCATCATTGTGGCAAGGGTCATCTTGGTTGGCAACTTGTTTGCCTTCTCTTCTGCTCGCATCACGCGTTTGTCACGCATTTCGCCCGCATAAACCCTCAATGCTTCGGCAATAGATGTACCAAAGCTGGTCGACTGGATCAAAACCGTCACAAAGCTGGCGACGTCTTGTACGCCGCAGCGTTCGGACATGTCGTTCAAAACGGTGATCTTATCCTTACCGGCCTTCATTTCCTGCGCAACGATTTCATATTCATCGGCTAGAAACGGATAGGAGTGGTGCAACTCATTCGCAACGCGCACGATGGATTGATCGAGCGATTGACCCGCCTCAACGCAGACAAGCATCATATCAAGGCTGTCAGGAAAGCCGCCTTCAATCTGTTCTTTGCGCGTATCAATGCGTCGGGTGATCCAGTATTTGGGCAGCATATAGCCTGCGCCACCCGGGCCAAGTACGTACATCAGCATCTTTTGGGTGCTGACGTTTTCGCCGCTGATAACAAAAGTGTAGTAAACCAGGCCAAAGACCAGAAAGCCGATGCCAAGTGCGAATTGCATGAAGTGGAAAAGGCGCACAGCGTCCTTGTCCCGATACCCGGCCTGAATAAGCTTCAAACGGATGGCCGAGTATTCCTCTTCGCTTTTGGGTTCCAGCAATTTGGCATATTTGCCAAGCTGCTTGTTCCCTTTGGCCTGACGTAATCTTGTACGCTCGCCGCCATTTCCGGAACTTTTGCGATCTTGGTCTTTCAGCTTTTCAAGCGGATCGACCTCTTTGGACATCATGAAGGGAATGGCGAGCAGCAAGAGCATGCCGCCCAGTACGCCCAACAGAACAAGCTGAGCTTGCGCGCCAAAGGTCGCAAACATCATATCCATGAAGTTGTTGAAGAAATTCATATCAAGTTCCCCTAAACTTTGATGTTCACTAGAATGCGCATGACGATCAGGTTCACACCCAGAAAGGCAGCGACGATGAAACAGGCCGGGATAAACCATGGGTGGTCCAGCACTGGATCGTAATAGTCGGGATCGCCAAGGTTGATCGCGATCAGAGCGAACAGTGGGAAGCCGGACAGGAATTTTCCGGACCACTGCGCTTCAGCGGTGATCGCTTTTACGCGGCGGAACAGGCGGAAGCGGGCGCGAATAACTTGCGCAAGGCCAGCAAGGATCTCTGCGAGGTTACCACCAGATTGCTGCTGGATCGTCACGGCAACCGCCAGAAAGCGTAAATCCTGATTGTCCAAACGCTCGGCCATCGCTTTGAGCGCTTCGCCCACATCGCGACCATAGGCGCTTTCGTCCGCAATCACGCCCATTTCGGAGGCGAGGGGATCTTGTACTTCCTTTGCAACAATCTGCACCGCCGAGGAAAACGGATGGCCAACACGCAAGGAGCGCACCATCAGTTCGACAGCGTCGGGCAACTGTTCTTCCAGCATGGACATGCGTTTCTTGGCTTTGTGCCCGACCCACATGAAAACGCCGCCGACGCCAATACCGATCGAAGCAACGATGCGCACGGGTAGGCCTGTTTCGGTGCCAATTGTCAGACCGAAGAACGCGAAAACGCAAAGCGCTGCCATGATGCCCATCAGCTGTTGGGGCGAGAAAGCAATCGCAGCTTTGTTCGCCTTGTCGGCGAGCATGGAATAGAGCGGGATAGAACGACCCTTGATATGCTGGTTCATTTCCTTGCGGAGTTTTTCCAACACTTCTTCGCGGTTGCCGCCCTTTTCAAGCATTTCCAGGCGACGATTTACGCGGTTATTCAGCGAGATCGAGCGCCCGAACATGACAAGGTAGAGACCCTCGACAAGAACGAGGACCCCCAAAAAGACCAGGCCGTAAATAATCGGTTCAGCGGTGATGCTCATAGCTTTAACCTTCGAGTTTCGTTGGCTCATAGATGGACGTTGGCAGGTCATAACCCCACATGCGGAAGCGTTCCGCATAGTGGCTGCGCACGCCGGTCGCGGTGAAGTGGCCAATGATTTTGTTTTCTGGCGTCAATCCTACACGCTGGAACTTAAAGAGTTCCTGCATTGAGATAACTTCGCCTTCCATGCCGGTGATCTCGGTGATCGAGGTCATGCGGCGCGAACCATCCTGCAATCGCGAGGCCTGCACAATCAGGTTCACAGCCGAAGAAATCTGGCTTCGCATCGCTTTGAGTGGCATTTCGATGCCCGACATCGCGATCATGTTCTCAAGACGTGACACACCATCGCGCGCAGAGTTGGCGTGGATCGTGGTCATAGAGCCGTCGTGGCCCGTGTTCATGGCCTGAAGCATGTCGATCACTTCTTCGCCGCGCGTTTCACCCACGATGATGCGATCCGGTCGCATACGAAGGGCGTTTTTCAAACAATCGCGCGGGGAAACTTCGCCCTTGCCTTCCACGTTCGGCGGGCGGCTTTCCATCCGGCCCACATGGGTTTGTTGCAGCTGAAGTTCCGCCGTGTCTTCGATCGTCAGAATGCGTTCGGCGTTGTCGATGAACGAGGACAGCGCGTTGAGCGTGGTCGTTTTACCAGAACCTGTACCACCTGAAACGATGATGTTCAGACGTGTGGCAACGGCCGCTTGCAAATAGGCGGCCATTTCTTCGGAAAACGCGCCAAAGGCGACGAGATCGTCAATTCCGAGTTTGTCTTTCTTGAATTTACGAATGGAAACGAGGCTGCCATCTACCGCAACAGGCGGCACCATCGCGTTAAAACGCGAGCCGTCTTTCAGGCGCGCATCGACGTAGGGATTGCTTTCATCGACGCGGCGGCCCACGGCGGAAACGATCTTGTCGATGATCCGCAAAAGGTGCTTTTCGTCTTTGAACGTCACATCGCTTAGCGTCAGTTTGCCGTGCTTTTCGATAAAGACCTGGTGGGGGCCGTTCACAAGAATATCGTTAACGTCGTCATCTTTGAGAAGCGTCTCGAGTGGACCAAGGCCTGTGACTTCGTCAAACAAATCCTGGCTAAGGGAGGTGCGGTCCTCGCGATTCAGAACAATGCCTTTTTCCTGAAGGATTTCCGCAGCAATCGAATTGATCTCCGAACGAAGGTCCTGCTCGCTGGCATGTTCAAGCGCTGCGAGGTTCAGGTTGTCGAGCAGTTCACGGTGAAGCTCTAACTTGATCTCGCCAAGGCGTTCTTTACGTTTTTTGTCTTTGTCGGCACTGACGCTTTGCGCAGGTGCGGTCTGCGACGGCCGACGCAAAGGAGCGGCTGGCGCAATCTCTGCGACATCAGTTTTTTTGACCTCGGCAACAGGGACTCGTGTCGTAGCAGGCGCGGCGGCCTCTGGCTTTTTGTATCTGGAAAACATTCCTGAATATCCCTTTATTCGTCAGTGTCGGATTGCTGGCTCAGTTCATGTAGTGAACTTGCAAGCTTTTGAATTTCTTTTCGAAGTGCGTTCTTCCCGGCGGTTTCGGCTAATGGCTGACCATGGTCAGCGCCGTTCACTACGGGCTTGCCGCCGTCTGGCAGTTGGACTTCGATCGTGATCCCGAGGCTTTCAGCCAAGCGCTTCACGCGGTTTTTGCCGTTAAGGTCTGTAAATTTCGGTGCGCGGTTCAGAACGAACCGCAGCTTTTCAAAGGGCAGGTTTTCCGATTGTAGCGCGCGCTTCATGCGCAATGCGTTCTGGGCCGAACGCATGTCCATTTCGAGCGTCGCAAAATAAATTTGTGACGCGTTAAGAACCGTTTCGGTCCATTGCACCAATGTGGTTGGCATGTCGACAATGACATAGTCGAAATGCCGTTGGGCCAGATCAAGTATGGCCTGAATGTCTTCAGGGCGGATCATGTCGAGCGGGATGACATCCGCGGGCGAAGTCAATGCGCGCAAAACGTCACCATGGGTCAAGAGCGCCTGATCGAAACTTTCGCTGTCCATATTCTCTGTATCGGTGAGCAGTTCGAAAACCGCATCGCGGCGCTGCAAATCCAGGAACGTTGAAACAGAACCGAACTGTAGATCGAAATCCAGAATGCAGACTTTCGGGGCTTTCACTTTGGTCAGCGTCGCAAGTTCCCATGCAAGATTGACGGCAAGCGTCGTTGCGCCCGTGCCGCCTGCAAGGCCGTGAACCGCAATGATTGCGCCTTTGCGCCCGCTCCCGCCTGTTTGCAATGCGGGGCGTGGGGCTGCGTCTTGTTGCGTCGGCTCTGGCTTGCGCAAACGCTCTACCGCAGAACGCAATTCGTTTTCGGGCAGGGGATAGGGAATGAATTCATCAGCACCGCCGCGCAACAATTGATGCAATGATGCTGGTGTCACGTCCTCGGCGATTAGGATCACTTTAATGCTGCGTGCCTTGGCCGCTGCAATGACCTGTTCCAGAAGCGGGAGGTTTTCCTCGTCTTCATAGTCAATTGCCAACGCAACAAACTCGAGGCCTTTTGACGGTAGCTGGTCAATGAATGCAATAGAATCGGTAAAGCCCAAGTCACCCCAAGCTTCGCCCATTACAGCTTCCATATCTTCGATCAACAAATCAAAGTTCTGAACATCGCGGCTGATCGTGCACGCTTTTAGCGGGCTATCGTCAATTTGTTGTGTGTCGCTATCAGACATAACCTAAATCCTGTGTGGCGATGTGATTGCACGCGTTCTGCGTGAACCCAGTCGCTCATTTTCTTATGCAAGACACACTTGCCCCGCACAGGCAGATATCAGGGGTAATCTAGGCAACATTAGGGCCGAATGGGCGCGATTGTGCGAAGAAGGATAACACATGCTCACGCCCGTATGGGCGTGAAAGGCGTGTTTGGAAAAAGGGCAGGGGTTAGTTAGAGCCCGTCGTGAGCGTCGTACTCGACTGCCAATGGGATTTTGCTGTCCCGCTCGCGATATATTCACGATAAACGATCTGCGCGTATTTGCCGTCCATCACCATCGGGTGCGAGCCAACAAAGCCGCTCACTTCCGTCACGGTGCGGCGGTTACGACGCTCACGTCCCTCAGTCACAATAAGTGGCTGTTCTTCACCAAAGGACGCGACGGCTTCCAAGCGAGATTTGCCAATGCCTTGAGTTGCAAGGTAATTCACGACGGCATGGGCACGTTGTAACCCAAGAGCTTGGTTCGCGCCGCTGCTGCCAACCGCATCGGCATGGCCATATACCCGGAAACGCACCTCGGGGAACTGACGGATCCACGCAGCCTGTTCGCGCAACGTATCGCGCGCACCGCTATCGAGCTGAGACGAGCCAAAGGCAAAGTTCACAGTTGTCAGCACTTCATTGGCGAAACGTGACGACAGATCGTAAGCGTATTGCTTTTCGCCGTTCATAATCTGGGTGTTGTTCATCGTCGCGTTGCCAAAGGTACCTGTATCGAGCAGGGATCCAGCCTCTTGTCCAAACGAACTATAGACGGGATCGCCCGAGTTACAGGCGGTCAACAAGGCGAGTGAGCTCATCAAAATGGCTGCGTTTATGTGAGAGGTGCGCTTTGCCATTGTTAGTCCATCACATATCCATAAGAGCCAGTGAAGTCCTGCTTGGCGACTTCGGCTGCTGCACCCTTCTTAGGACGTCGCGAGTCGCCTGTCACGCGTCCAAATAGAAAGAGGTCTTTCTCGGTCGGTGGGCGAACGCGGTCGGTTGGAAGCGCAAGCGCTTCGCCGCGAGTAGGCGATACCAGATGGGGCGTGATAATAATGACCAGTTCGGACTGGTTGCGGCTGTAGTCAGCGCTGCGGAAAAGCGCACCAAGCACAGGAATATCCCCGAGCCACGGCACCTGACCGTTCAGATCGGTGAAGTCATCTTGCAAAAGACCAGCAATCGCAAAGCTTTCACCGTCGCGCATTTCAACAGTTGTCGAGGTGCGGCGTGTGCGCAAGGCACTGATATTAAAGCCATTTGACGTGACGCCATTGGCGGCGTCAAGCGAGGATACGGCAGCTGAAAGTTCCAGGTTGATGACCTTGTCGTCCAACACGCGCGGGATAAAGTTCAGCTCAACACCGAAGGGTTTGAATTCGATAGAAACCGCACCGTCGCCTTGGGCGACCGGGATCGGAAACTCGCCGCCTGCAAGGAAGGTAGCTTCTTGTCCGGACAAGGCCGTCAGATTCGGTTCGGCCAAGGTGCGAACAACGCCCTTGCTTTCCAAGGCTTCCAGCAGAATGCCGACTTCCAGGCCGCCAGCATTAAAACCAAACAGTGTCGCGCCATTGTTAGAGTTCGCAGCAGGAATAGTGCCGCCAAGTCCATTGGTCTGTGCGCCTGAGTTGTTCAGCGTGCCGGTGCCGCCAGAAACGCCCAAATTGCCACCAAGCGCACTGCCACCAAGGGCAAGCGAAGAGCTAAGGGATTTCGAAACAGAACGCTGCATTTCTGCAAAGCGCACTTTCAGCATAACTTGCTGAACGCCGCCGACACTCAGAAGGTTTGTAACGCGTTCAGGGGCGTAGCGCTGTGCGAGGTCCATCGCGCGGTCTACTTTGCCGGCGCTGGACACTGTGCCAGACAGCACGATGCCATCATTCGCAGTGCGTACTTCGATTTTTTCGCCGGGTAGGATCTGGCGCAGACGCTCTTTGAATTCGCTCACGTCTGCGGAAACGCGCACATCGACGTTCGTAATCAAACGACCAGCATCATCCAGCAAAGTCAGCGTCGTCAGGCCCGGTGATTTACCAAGCACATAAACAGTGCGATCTGAAAGCGTTGAAATATCTGCAATCGACGGGTTGGCGATGCTCAGTTCCGCAAAGGGTACGTCGCTTTCGACAACAACTGCACGGTTCATCGGAACCGATAGCGTCGAGCTGCTACCTGATTTCACAATACGCAGTGTATCCGCACGCGCCGTTGTGACGGATGCGGTGAAAAGCACAGCACAGCCCAAAAGGGCGGCTTTAAGTGTATTCATCTTTTTCATGTGATCTGCCTCTCCGATCACGCCTCGGGTGCAAGTCTATTGCCTGCATTATCCGTCAACATGCGTTAGTTTATATTTTTTTGCAAGAATCAATGGGTTCTGATGCGTCCTTGTTGTGTGACTTGGGCAACAGGGGTGTAATGCAAAAGGCACCGCCGAAGCGGTGCCTTGAGGTTTTCGACTTAGCCGCCCGCGCAGGGGATTGGCATATTTACCGTCTCCGCGCCCTTGCGCATTCGGATGGTACAGACCTTTTCCGCCTCTTGTTGCGCTACAGGTTGTGCCTCTTCAATGCCAAGCAACTGTTTCTGGTCCACTTCGATGAGTTCAGCAATTGAGTCGTCGCGCTGTCCGACAAGCGACAGATTCAAACGTCCCGTGCTTTGGGCCTGCGTCAGGGACGCGCCTTGTAGCTGCGTCACTGCCACGGTGACCGTGCGCGCAATCGAAGATGTTTGGATCTCTTCGTTAGAGCTTTGGTCGATTGCGATGATCTTGACCGAGTCTTCGATAAGGCGCGTCACAGTGCGCTGGTCGCGATTGTCTTTGCCTTGAACTTTACCCGTCCAGTAAACGTCAACGCGATCGCCCGGGCGCAAGAAGCCGGATACGCCAGAGGAAACGTCAACTTTGATCGTGAAGGCACTTTGACCGTCTTCAAGACGTGATTGAAGGCCAACCTCTTTGCCAGGTTCGGTGATTTTCACCGCGAGGATTGCTTCAAACTTCTCGGTTGCGCGCATCACATAACGTTTGCCGGGCTGATCTTTTGGGAAAAGCTCTTCTACGTTCTGGAAAACACCTTTGGGCAGGGCGTTCTGCGGCCACTGCGCAACGACGATGTCTTTTAACTTAAGTTCATCACCATAAGACAGTTTGCGATTTGCAACGAAAACGCCAACAGTCGGAACCGTAGGTGCGTTGTTCGCCTGAGCGGCGGCGAGCGCTGCTTTTTGCTGGTTTACGTAATTTTGCGTCATGTGAACGGCGAAACCCGCGAGGGCGATCCCGATCAGCAAGACGACGCCAAATATCATACGCATGATGTAATCCTTTCGCATATCCGCCCGATTGCAAAAGGCAAACGGCGCGGAGGCAACCTTTTCAAGGGGTATCGTGGCACCACTTTGTGGCCGAAAATTGACAGCGTTGTGCGAATTGCGCGGCAAATGCAAACAGCGCCCCGCGAGATGCGAAGCGCTGTTGAAGTGGTTTGTCGGTCTGGTTTATTCGCCGATGACCGGGTTCCCAACGGTCATGCCGCTAAGGGTGGTATCTGTGTTCGCTGTAAGCGTGCCCGTACCAGAGCTGATTGTTGCATAAGCAGCGACCGCCAGGCCAACGACAGCGGCGGTCAGAACGACCCAATCCACTGTAACAGCGCCGTCTTCATTGGCAGAGAAGGTGGAAATTTTATTCAGCATATTTTTCTCCGTGGCTCCATCATAGGAGCGGCTGGTTGAGTGGATGGCAATTTTTGCCAGTAGGTAACTACTCCCAAGGGATAGCCGCGAAATGTGGCGGGATTTGGGTCGAAACGAGCGTTTCTAGTGGCTCCGGGAAATTGCGATCGCACTCATGAGAACGGCCCACTCATCGTATGCGATGAATGGGCCGCCCATGTTACGTGTAGCGTTGCTACAGTGACTGATTACTCAGCCGCTGGCAGCGATACGTTACCAACAGTCATGCCGGACAGAGTTGTGTCTGTCGCAGCTGTCAGGCTGGATGCACCAGACTGGATAGAGACGTATGCGGCTACTGCGAGGCCAACAACTGCAGCTGTCAGAACAACCCAGTCAACTGTTACGGCGCCATTTTCGTCACGTGCGAATGATTTGATGAAGTTAGTCATGTTATTAGTCCTTCCAAGGATCAGTTTTCAGTTTGCTACAAACTTCAGTTTTCTCAGCGCCGCCTCTCACCTCGGTGCTGCCCGTCGTTCGATGAAACCGTTATCGGGGCCAAATGCGGCACGAATAGGGAAGCATCGCGACCATTTAGGCACAAGTTTAAGATAAATTGAGGCGAGCCGCTGATTTGTAACGCCTGGTTCGCGGTCATGGCGCGCGCGGACGCAAAAAAAGGGCCGACCTGTTTCCAGGTCGACCCTTCGATACAATCCCGTGGGACTATATTGACGTACTGATTACTCAGCCGCTGGCAGCGATACGTTACCAACAGTCATGCCGGACAGAGTTGTGTCTGTCGCAGCTGTCAGGCTGGATGCACCAGACTGGATAGAACCGTATGCGGCTACTGCGAGGCCAACAACTGCAGCTGTCAGAACAACCCAGTCAACTGTTACGGCGCCATTTTCGTCACGTGCGAATG
>NZ_JBAUHO010000259.1:0-14185 GCF_049680325.1 Planktotalea sp. | reverse complement strand
ACAAGACATCAAAAGCCAAACTGTGCCTTCGGTTTCTCTACAGATGGTAGCGTCGCATTGCCTAGAAATAGGGCGCTATTTTGCAGAACCATTGCGAGATTGGTCAGACCTTGTCCAGATTGCCGATCGTCTCAGGCCAATGATGGGCGTAACCCGCAAGGTTTGGAAGAACGCCGTCGCAAGTATGGGATTAGAACAAGCTTCGGTCGTTTTGGCCGCTATGTTAGAGCGCTTTGATGATATCCGCTCGCCTAATGGGTATTTGCAATATCTGTCCAACAAAGCAGCAGCTGGTTCATTCACATGTACGCCTATGTTGCTTGCCTTGTCCCGTCGCACAACTGCTTAAGATACGCGAGTTCACAGTTGTGAACTCCTCGGAAGGGCCAAAGTTCACAGCTGTGAACTTTCGTGTCTGCGACCCGCTTATTGGAGTAATACGGGCATTTGTATTGGCCCCCGAAACCCGAAGCCGCGCCAGATTACATCATTGGTGTCCGGGATTGTCATATTCGGAAAACGATCAAAAAGCAGCGGTAACATAACCTGTCCAACAGCACGTCGTGCAACATGTGTCCCTTGGCAAAAATGCGGTCCATTGCCGAAAGATTGGTGCTGAACCTTATCGCGATACACGATGAATTCTTCACCGTTTTCGATCACGTCTTCATCGCGATTGGCACTGGCCTGAATGGTCATTACCGTATCGCCTTTTTCAATCAGGCACCCACGAATTTCGGTGTCTTCAACCGCAACCCGAGAGGACGCAGAAATCGGGGCGACCCAGCGTACACCCTCTTCAAAGGCCTTGTCCCAATCGCTGTTTCGTTTGACCTCTTCAAGCTGGTCGGGGTTGGTAAGAAGGCCATAGATAATTGTGTTCATCGCGTCGCGTGGTTCGTTAATTCCGCCGCCAATCGCTATCTTGATGTTGGCGTATATCTGCGTTTGATCGATCGGATTTTCGGCGTTCAGCATGACCGAAAAAGCCGAATTGTTCGGCTCTGCGCGATGGCGGTCTTGGAGGCTGTCGAACAGTGCATGCATTTCCTCGTTGGCACGATCCGCTCGGGCAAAAGGTTCGTCGCGCCAGCCAAAATTTCCTGCGCCATCAATCAGCGCTTGTGACCAGCGTTCCATCTGTTCATCGGTTGCGTCTTCCAGACCCAGCAACACCGCAAGACCCCGGGCGGCATAGGGGCCGGACAGGGCCGGGAAGAGGTCTACGATTTCACCGCGGGGTAGGCGGGCGACGTAGTCTTCGGCGATTTTCTGGTACTGGGGAACCCATTCATCGCGGATGACTTTGGGGGCAAATGCGGGGGCCATGGCCATACGTTCGCGCAGGTGTTCTTCGCCATCTTTACGCATTAATGTATGCGCCCAAAATGCCCGTTTCATCGGTGTGTTCGGATCGTCAGAACTGAAAAGCTCCGGGTTGTCTTTCACGTATTTGGTATCCGCAGCCTTGGTCAAAAGCGTGCGCCCTGCGGCTTTCACGCGGCAAACAGGGGCTTGGGCGCGTAGGCGGCGGTAGATGGGGAAGGGGTCGCGATCGAGTGCTTCGAGGGTGATGCTTTCATCAAGTGGTGCTTTGGCCGTCATGTCATTCCTCCCAGATCATCATGCAAAGTACTTACCCTTTTTCGCCCAAAATCCTGAGCGCATTCCGATGCCAGCGCGCAGGCCTCTAGCACAGTGTAGCAGGGTTCTTCCGCATGCGTGTGAAAATCAATTGCTTTGACTTCGGCGAAATCAACCATGGTGAATTCGTGCTGTTCGCATACGGCGCAAAGCCGCTATTCAACTAAACAGTTAAACAGCACAACGAAAATGACCAAACAGTTTCTTGGGGGCGCTGTGATTGGTGGCGGTCTGGAGATTGCGGCCTCGACCCATGTGCGCATTGCGGATACTACGGTGCGGACCGCATGCACGAGATGGTGTTGGCCGGACGCATCTATAGGGCTGAGGAGGGGCTTCGCGCCTTTTTTGGAGACGCGGGAGCCGAAATTTCGATAGGCGTAAAAAGATGTCTGTATCAAAGCAGGCCAGCGCTATATCATGTGCACATCAGGGAGGATGACTATGAACAAGAGAAATTTAATAAAGGGCGCGATTGCCGGATTTGTTGCTGCGGCGACTTTGGCAGGTGCGTCCTATGCGCAAGAAGTTACCTTGCGTTTGCACCAGTTTTTGCCACCGCCTGCGACGGTTCCGAAGGACATTCTGGTGCCTTGGGCCAAGAACGTTGAAGCGGCCTCTGGCGGGCGCATCGCGATCCAGCATTTCGACGCCATGTCTTTGGGTGGTCGTCCGCCCGAATTGATGGATCAGGCGCGCGATGGCGTGGTCGATTTGTCGATGACTGTTGTTGGCTATACCTCGGGCCGTTTCCCGCAAACCGAAGTGTTCGAGCTTCCGTTCATGATGACCAACCCTGTCGCAACGGCAGCGGCCTATTGGGAGCTGGTGGAAACCGAATTGCAGGCTGGTGAATACAAGGACGTCAAGGTTCTGGGTGCATGGGTTCATGGCCCTGGTGTGATCCACACCAAAGACGGCGTGAACAGCCTTGAGGACATGAAAGGTCTGACCATGCGCGGGCCGACACGCATCATCAATGATCTGTTGTCCGAGCTGGGCGCAGAGCCTGTCGGCATGCCGCTGCCAGCCATCCCCGAAGCAATTTCCAAGGGTGTTGTCAAAGGCACAGTGATCCCGTGGGAAGTGACGCCAGCAATTCGCCTGTCCGAGCTGGTCGGCCATCACACGGAGTTTTCGGGTGACGAGGCGCTATATGCGGCAGCGCTTGTACTGGTCATGAACAAGGCCAAGTACGAGGCGCTGCCAGATGATTTGAAGGCGATCATTGATGCGGAATCCGGTGCGAAGCTATCCACGTTTGCAACGCAAGTGATGTGGGACGCGGATGCGCCTGCGCGCGAGATTGCGGTGAAGGCGGGCAACACGATTGTCGAGCTTGACGCAGCAGAAGTCGCGCGTTGGAAAGAGGCGTCACGACCAGTTGTTGATCGCTGGATTGCCGATATGGATGCCAAAGGCATTGACGGCAAGGCGTTGATCGAAAAGGCCAAGGGCCTCATCAAGAAGCACGGCGGTTAAGCCAGTTGCAAAGTAAAAAGGGGAGGGCTGTCTGGCCCTCCCGCTTTTTTGATCGGGGTTAGGCATGTATCAGATCTTGAGCAGGATCGCCGAAGGCTTGGCGCGGGCGCTCGCGCTGGTGGGCGGCGCTGTGTTGGTGGGGATTATTGCGCTGACCTGCGTTTCGATCATCGGGCGGGTTTTTGTACCGCTGGACATCGGGATCGGTCCTATTCGCGGCATTTACGACATCACGGAAATTGCGATGGCGACGGCCGTCTTTGCCTTTTTGCCATGGGCGCAGATACGTGAGGCCCATGCGCGTGTTGATCTGTTCGAGCCGCGTTTTCCGCTGCGGTTGAACCGCTTGCTTGATCTGCTGTTCAACATTGCCATGGCCTTTGTTGCGGGCTTTGGCACGTGGCGGTTATATCTTGGCATGATGGATAAATATTCCTACGGCGAAACAACATTGATTGCGCAGATCCCTGTCTGGCAGGGCTATGCGGCCAGCCTAGTCGGGGCCTGCGGTTTTGTGATTGTCTCGCTGTTTTGTGCGCTACGCGCTGCGCGGCGGCTTGCTGGCATCGAGGATCACGCATGAGCAATATCGATCTCGCCCTGTGGTCCTTTCCGGTTCTGCTTGTTATCGTGTTTCTGCGTGCGCCCATAGCGTTGGCGATGATCGCGATAGGTGTTGGCGGCACGTATCTGGTTATCGGCAATCCGATGATGACGCTGAACCAGCTTAAGACGCTGACCTATGGTACGTTCTCCAACTATTCCTTTTCGATCATCCCGCTGTTCCTGCTTATGGGGCAGTTTGCGACGCTTTCCGGGATGTCGGCCTCGCTGTTTCGCGCGGCAGAGGCGTTCTTGGGGCATCGGCGCGGCGGTGTTGCCATGTCCGCGATCGGGGCCTGTGCCGGCTTTGGTGCGATCTGTGGTTCGTCCTTGGCGACGGCGGCGACGATGGGGCAGACGGCCCTGCCCGAGCTGCGCCGTTACGGTTATCCCGGTTCGCTAGCGACGGGGGCATTGGCGGCGGGCGGTACGCTTGGCATTTTGATCCCGCCTTCTGTCATTCTGGTGATCTACGCGATCCTTGCAGAGCAGAATATCGAAAAGCTGTTCATCGCGGCCTTGATCCCCGGTATTCTGGCCGCGATCGGCTATATGATTGCGATTTCGATCTGGGTGCGGGCCTATCCGAATTCCGCGGCTGTGAAAGATCGGGTCGCATGGCCTGAACGGTTGGTTCTGCTGGCCAAGGTCTGGCCCGTTATGGCGGTCTTTGTGGCGGTTGTCGGGGGTATCTACACAGGCATTTTCACCCCGACCGAAGCCGCCGCTGTGGGCGCCGCCGGCACGGGCATTATCGCGCTTGTTTCCGGTGAGTTGACCCTTGAGCGCCTGCGCGAGGCGATCCTGTCAACGGCCTCTTCAACGGCGATGATTTTCCTGATTATTCTGGGGGCAGGGATTTACAACAATTTCCTGTCGCTGACGCAACTGCCGCAAACCGCATCCATGTGGGTGGG
Source organism: Planktotalea sp. (assembly GCF_049680325.1). Lineage (GTDB taxonomy): Bacteria > Pseudomonadota > Alphaproteobacteria > Rhodobacterales > Rhodobacteraceae > Planktotalea. The sequence goes on along the minus strand of NZ_JBAUHO010000259.1, from coordinate 9,539 downwards.
TGAGCAGGGCTTTTCGCCATGGTTCGTGCTGACGCTGGTTCTGCTGATGTATCTCGCCTTTGGTTGCGTCATGGATTCGCTGTCGATGATCCTGCTGACGGTTCCGATTATCTTTCCGATCATGTCGGTTCTGGACTTCGGGATGAGCGTGAATGACTTCGGCCTGTGGTTCGGTATTCTGGTGCTGATTGTCGTGGAGGTGGGGCTGATAACGCCGCCTGTGGGGCTGAATCTGTTCATCATCAACGCGATGGCCAAGGACACGCCGATTTCCGAAACCTACAAGGGCGCGTTGCCTTTCGTGCTAACGGATATCTTCCGTGTCGTTGTGCTGGCGTGTTTCCCGGCGATCACGCTGTGGCTGGTCTGGGTGATCGACGCTTTGTAAGAGGGTGCGTGCGGTAGCCTTTCGCGGACGGGCTTTCCCGACAGACGGCACACCTGCGTTGTAGCATTTTAGGCCAAGACTGGCAGTTGTTCAGTTGTGACTGTGAAGATCGGCAAGCTATCGCGCGAGTTGTTTGCTCTTGGCCCACCAAATGAGAATGCGAAAAAGGCCGTAAAGGCAGAGCGTTGTTATCGCGACTGGAGCAAACGGTCTGCCCAAGGCCTCAAAGTTCGAAACGCGTGGTAAAAACGTTTCTGTTATCACCAGCCCCAACAAGCCTGCGCAACTTGCCATAAGCACAAGCGCGCCGATAACCACCCAGAATTTTTGAATCGGAATGTTGCTTTGGTCTTTCAATATGCCCATCAGCAACGCAAAATTTGACGGATGATAGGCAGCCCAGAACCCTTTCGCCTTTAGCAGGACGAAAGGCGGTACTGCCAGCAGGCCAATCGCACCGCACGACAGCAATACGACGAAAAGCGGCGCATGAAGGAAGACGCAAGCCACGCCCACGGCACTAGCGACAAATAGAAAACGCGGATCTTCGATTTCCATACCTTAGCTTTCCTTGCAGTAGCTAAACACAATCCATGAAACCCTCTTTATACGAAAGAAGGAAGTCTGGTCTACAGAGCACCAATTCGTCCTGCCAATTTACGCGTTTGGCTTCCAGGCGAGGGTCGGTAGGTGGGCGGGCAGGGCGCGCTTTTGCTGCATAACAATGGTGCCATCAGCGCGGTGACCGCTCCGGTTTTGCATGTTATTCATCCTCTCCGCGGGCTCTGATTTTCTTGAGCAGTGTGACCAGCGTTTGTGTCTCGTCGCTTGAGAGGTTCGAGAGCAATTCGGCCTCGTGTTTTTGGACGCTGTGCAAGGCAACCTGATATGCGGCATCGCCTGCCTTCGTCGTTACCAGCGCCTGCACGCGGCGATCACCGGGCACAGGCCTGCGTTTCAGAAATTTGCGCTGTTCGAGTTCATCGACGATTGCGACAAGGCCAGAGCGTTCAATCCCGAGTTTTCGCGCCAGCGCGCTTTGCGTGATGTTGGGAAATTGTGCCACAAGCGAGAGGGCGGCGAAGACCCGCGCTGACAATCCGTCAGCCCCCAGAGCGTCGCGAAAATCGTTCTGCATCACGATATAGGCGCGCTTGAGATTGTAGCCGACGAGGTCTTCCAGGTCGGCGGCTATTTCGGCGTTCCGGATTTCGAGTTTCCGCATTGAATTGGATACAGCCACGGCTTGCCCCATTGTCATTTGATGTTCTTGTTTATCGTAGATTGTTACATTGGTAAACGGTTTACGAGCTGAAGGATCAAGATCATGCAGTTGCCTACGCCGAGCCTTGAGCATGCGCGCGCGCAGCAATCGGTTCATGTGAAGCTGTTCGCGCTGCGTTAACCGCCGTCGTAGGCATATGTTGGCGCCCAATCGCGGCCCCATGCGGCGCGCCAAAGTTCGGCGCGTTCCGTGTTCTGCTTGGGCGTGCCACCCTTCCATAGATCTGCGGCGGGCAATGTATGGGCATCAAAGAACGTATCAATGCGGGCAGCGAGATCGGCGCACACATCGGCGAAAGCGGGGTCGGAGATCAGATTGGCCGTTTCGCTCGGATCATTGGCCACGTCATAGAGCGCATCGCTAAACGGGTTATCCCCGTCCGCTTTGAAGCGCTTGAAATATGCGAATTCCGCAGTGCGGATGACACGGGTTTCCTCCTGTTCGGAGTAGACCGCATCTTCGCCCCAATCGCCTGATTGCCCGTTAAGCAACGGCCTGAGCGAGCGGCTTGGCACATTGAGTGCGCCCTGGTCATTGGGCTGGCCCGCGTAATCGAGCAGCGTCGAATAGAGATCCATGTTAGAAACCATCGTGCTGGAGCGCTGATTGGCGCCGACACTTGGGCCATGGCGGACCAGTAGGGGTACGGAATGCGCCGCTTTGTGCATGTTGGACGGGTAGGTCGCCGCACCGTGGCCCCAGAACCCGTGCTGGCCAACCGACATCCCGTGATCCGATGTGAAGACAAGGATTGTATCCTCGGCCAGCCCCAGCCGCTCAAGCGCATCCATGATCTGCCCGACGCCATCGTCCACCATCGAAATCTGGGCATAGTAATTGCGCAGCGTCGGCAGATCATTTGGCGCACGCAGGATCATTGAATAATCCAGCCCGTCGCCAGAGTAGGTGTGGCGCAGCAAATACGCTTCGACGGCTTCTTTGCTTAGCCCCTCGCGGGGGATCGAGGTCATGGGGCAATCGTCATAGAGGGCGGAAAAGCGGTTGCGATCTGCCTCGCGCGTGGCGGGCCAATGACCGTAGGGCGCGGGGTAGGGCAGGTAGAGGAAGAAGGGTGTGTCGGACGCGGCCTGTTCTTCCATGAAGCCAATTCCGCGCTGGGTGAAAAGATCGACGGTATGCCCGTTATGATCGTAGGTTTCGCCGTTTTCTGTGATCGGGTTGCGATAAAAGCTGCGCACATGGCCATCGGCCATGGTGCACCAGTAGTCAAAGCCGTCCATGACGCTGGTCGGCTCGCCCAGATGGTATTTCCCGCAGAGCGCTGTTTTGTAACCTGCCTGTTGCAGCGTTCCGGGCAGCGTGCGCAGCCCGTCCAGCGCATGCCAGTTTTCGGGCCATTCGGCCATGTTGCGATCATCAATCCAGCTGTGAACGCCATGTTGCGAGGGCAGCAAGCCCGTCAATACAGACGCGCGGCACGGCGAACAAAAGGCGTTGGGACAAAAGGCATTGTCAAAGACCATGCCTTGCTGGGCCAAGCGGTCCAGATTGGGCGTGTGGATTTCGCTGTTGCCATAACAGGCAAGGGTCGAGGCCTGCTGGTTGTCGGTAAAGATCAGGACGATGTTCGGTTGCTTTTTCTGGCTCATCTGTTGTCCTTCTTTGTGCAATCGGTTGTTTAGCTTTCTTGCCCTGCCAGCTTTGCAATTGCGTCGCGATCCAGCAAGGTCACATTTCCACGGCCCGTTGAAATCCAGCCGCGACGCTGGAATTCCTGAAGCTGGCGCGAGACGACTTCGCGCGCGGTGCCAAGTTCTTTGGAGAGTTTTTCGTGTGTTGTCGCGATCTTGTCGTCCTCGCTTGGCAGTTTAATCAGAACCCCTGCGAGGCGCACGTCGAGGCGTTGGAAGGCGACTTCGTCGATCATCAGGAACAGGTCGGTGATGCGTTTGGAAAAGGCGGCGAATACGAAATCACGGAAGGATTTGGATTGCGCAACCAGATCATCAAACACAGTGCGCGGTACAGCGGCGGCTTTGACCTTGGTTTCCGTGATGCCTTCAGCGGAATAGTCGTCATAGGCAAGCAAGCAAGCGGTGGTAAGAACGCAGCTTTGTCCTGCTTCGATCCGATAGAGCACGATTTCGTGCCCTGTTTCGGAGACTTGCTGTACGCGCACGGTACCATCCAGAAGGAACAGCATGTTTTCGGGCGAGTTGCCGGGGCCAAAGAGCATGGTGTCTTTGGCCACTTCAATGATTGTGGACCGTGTGGTCAGCAGTTGCTTGGTCGGAAGGTCAAGGCGGGAAAGGCCGTGGAATCGTTCGACCCAGTCAGGGGTGTCTTGCATGTTGGCAGGCCTTCGCACGTTTTGGTTTAGTCCTTATGTCCCAATTGACCCGAGAGTGCAGCAATTTCAACGGGTGTGGTGAAATCTGTCTGAAAAATGCTTGATATGTTAAATAATATAGGGAATGCTGATTCCTGATAAAAAGTTTTTGGGAGGAAACTATGAAGTACACTGCAATTGCAGCGCTGTTGAGCGGCGCGATGTTGGCGGTGCCGGCTATGGCACAGGTCAACCTGACAGCGGAAACCGCAAGCCCGGGCGGCGCGACGCATCTTGCGCCAAGCCATTTGACCGAAATCGCAGGCACGCAAGGCATTGCCAATATTCAGCTGGCAGATGGTCAGACGCTGACCAATTCGCTTCAGAACGTTGCGGAAGGCAAGACAGACATTGCCAGCACGCCACATATTCTACCGTTCCTGATGAACCGCGGCGTTGGCCCTTATGGCGAACTTGGTGCGGAAAAGGGTGCGGAACTGGCGGGCAACCTGCGCGCGATCTATCCTTATATTCTGGGTAACTTTGCGCTGTTTGCTTATGATGCCAAGGGCATCACCGGCTGGGATGGCATTGAAGGCAAGAAGATCTTCAACGGTCCACCCCGCGGGGGCGCATTGACCAACGCGCGCGCGATGATCCAGATCACGACCGGCCTGAAAGAGGGCGAAGGTTATGAAGGTATTCAGGCCAACTGGGGTCAGGCCAATGCGGTTATCGGCGGCGGTGGCCCCGATGCGATTGTTCTGCCGGAAGTTTTCCCGAGCGGACGTACGTCTACATTAAGCGCTGCGGGCAAGATGACCATGTGGTCGTTGCCAAAAGACGTCTACGAGAGCGAAGCAATGCAGAAGTATATCAAAGCGCCGGGCTCTGCTCCGCTTGTGATGTCTGTTGCAGATGTTCAAGCTGCGCTTGGTGATGGCTTTACCATCGTGTCCGAAGACGACACGTTCCGCGGTTTTTCAACCGTTGGCGGCGACGTTGTGCACAAGGATATGGACGAAGAACTGGTTTATAAGCTTGTCTCTGCCTACATCGCGACAATGGATGATCTGAAGGCGAAAGCGCCGTTTGGCAACACGGTTGCCTTTGACAATCCTATGCTTGGCATGTGTGGTGCGAACCCTGTGAAATACCACAAGGGCGCAACGCGCGCTTGGGAAGAAGCGGGATACACGATCGAAGATTGCGCCAAAGACAACATGTAAGTCTGGCACGTCCATCTTGATATCACGCCGTCCCGGGTTCGGGGCGGCGTTCCTTTAAGCAGCACAGCACCTTTGAGGTAGCCCATGTCGAACGTTGAAAACCAAGGTCCGAGCAAGGCGGTTTTTCCGAATAAAGCCCTATATTTTCTGGCGCTGGTTTTCGTCTTTGTCGGCATTATCAACAGCACGCCGCAAATTCCCGGTTGGGAAGAGATGTGGCGCTCGATGACAGGTGTAAAAGACTTCAAGGTGAACAATTTCGCGACGGAATGGTTCTACCCCATCGCCTTTTTGGTGATGATGGTGATCGTCGCAATGAAACATTCGATGTGGCGAGAATGGCAGGGCACATCGCGCGCCGCATTCGGCCTGTTCATGGATGTGGCCCTGGTCGTTTCGGCGGTGGCAATTTCGATCACCTATCTGGTCGAAATTGATAGCGTTTGCATCGTCGATTTGATGAACGGTGACCGCGCCCGCCTGATTGCGGAATCTCTCAAGGCGGAAATCCAGTTTGCCGAAGACTACGGCCTGCCTGTTCCGGATTCGGTCGATGACCCCAAATGCATTTCAACCACCGGCATCTGGCTGGTGGTTATCATGGGCGTGTCGATGATCGTGTTTCTGGGCTATAACATCAAGGTCTGGGGACTGCCCCTTGTTCTGGTCGCGCTGGCGGTTGCGCTTTACACGATCGGGACTGTCTTCGTTTGGTATTTCCATGGCCCCGACGATATCAACAAGTACTTTATGACCAAGCTCGGCGGTGAGCCGCGGACATTCCTGGACGGGCGACCCAATGTGCATGATGCGCTGGTGAACAACGCCTCGGGGATGCTCGGGCGGTTCATGCACGTTATCCTGAACGTGGTGTTCCCCTATATTATCCTTGGTGCGATGTTCGGCAAATCTGCGGGCGGTCAAGCCTTGATAAAACTTGCCTTCCGCTGGACGCGCAACCTGCGCGGTGGCCCTGCGCATGCGGCGATTGTGTCCTCTGCAATGTTCGGCACCATCACGGGTGGCCCTGTGACCAACGTTCTGTCGACGGGTGTTCTGACCATTCCCATGATGCTCAAACGCGGCTTTAGCCCGACTTTCGCGGGCGGCGTCGAGGCGGCGGCGTCATCTGGTGGTTCGATCATGCCGCCTGTTATGGGCGTTGCAGCCTTTATTCTGGCTGCGCTGACAGCCACGCCTTATGGCGATGTCATCGTTGCGGCGACGATCCCGGCGATTGCCTATTTCTTCTGCCTGTTCCTGACGGCGATGTTCCAGTCACGCAAACAGGGAATTGAAGCCTACGGAGAGCTGACGCCTGATATGCGCGTCACGCGCACGGACATCTTGCACCTGATGCAAATCTTCCTGCCGATCCTGCTGATCCTGATTTTGCTGCTGTCCAAAAAGGACGTGGTTGGCTGTGGCCCGCTGGGCTGGTTGCTTGGCGTAGAAACCACGACAATTGACGGGGTCTGCCACGCAGGAAGCCTGCCCTGGCTGCTACAAATCTATCAGAACGCGGCAGGCGATGCGGGCGCAACGGGGTGGTGGGGCGCCGGCTTTGTGATCTTGCTGCTGTTCCTGGACAAAGAGTTCCGCAAGACACCGCGCCTTGTTCTTGATGCGCTGGCTGAGTCCGGCATCACCGTTTCTACGCTGTATCTGATGTTCCTTGCGGTCACTGTGATTGACGTGTGCCTTAACTTCACAGGCCTGTCCAAGTTCGTTGCGGTTGATGTCCTACGCTTCCTGCTGGCGCTGGATCTGGGAAGCGGCGACAACGCCTATATGATGTTCGTAGCGCTTATGATTACCATGCTATTGGCCGTCTTGCTGGGCATGGGGATGCCTGCGGTGCCAGCCTATATCAACGTCGCGCTTTTGATGGGTCCGTTGCTGATTGGTCTTGGTATTGCGACGTTCACTGCGCATATGTTCATCTTCTACTTCGCCGTAGCCTCGGCCATTACCCCGCCCGTTGCGCTGGCCGCTTTTGCGGCCTCCTCGATCACCAAGGCCGATCCGATGGCGACAGGGTTTAGCGCGGTGCGTTCGGGTATTGTGATGTTCTTCATTCCGTTCGTCTTTGCCTTCTATCCTGAAATCCTGCTGATCGATCAGGCGTTGATCGACCCTGCAAGCCCTGACAAGGCCTTCTTGCCGGGCTATGAGAACGGCGTTGAGACAATGCCCTTGTTGTGGCTTCTCGCGAAACTGGTGTTTGCGCTTTACTTCATTGCCAGTGCTTTGGCGCGTTTTGATCGCATCGCGCTGACGATGCCGTGGGTTGTGATCCGCCTTGCCATTGCAATTGGTGTGCTTATGCGCCCCGAGATGATCCATTTCACCGCGATCGGTTTGGGCATTGTGGTTTTGGTGCTGCAAAGCATGGCAGGCCGGCGCGCAGCGGCGGTTTAAATAGGTACGATGGAAAAACAACCTAATTTCCTGTTCTTCATCACCGATCAGCATCGGGCGGATTGGCTTGGATGCAGCGGTCATCCCGTTGTCAAAACGCCCAACATTGATGCGATTGCCGCCGACGGAACCCTGTTCGAGGATTTCCACGTCGCGCTGCCCGTGTGTATGCCGAACCGCGCGTCCCTGATGACGGGGCGGATGCCTTCGGTGCATGGGCTGCGCCATAATGGTTGCCTGCTGTCAGAGCGCGCGAATACCTTTGTCGATGTTCTGGCCGCCGCTGGTTATGCGACTGCGAGCATCGGTAAAAGCCATTTGCAACCTTTCACCGATCACCCGCCCTTGCGCAAGGACGACGCGGCAGAGCGGTTGGTGTCAGAGGCCTGGAAGCCCGACACAGGCACCTACACCAAGGAAGAGCCGGCGTGTTTTGCGGGCGATAAGGTGACGCCCTTCAACACGCCCTATTACGGGTTCCAGCATGTGGATATGGTCACGGGCCATGGGGATCAATGTGGTGGACAATACGGTCAGTGGGTGCGCGAAACCATCCCGGACTGGCAGGCGCTTTATGATCCTGCAAACGAGCTGGCGCATAATTACACCTGTCCGCAGGCCTATCGCACGCCTGTTCCCGAGGACAAATACCCAACCGCATGGATCGCGGATCGCGCGATTGAGTATCTTGAGGGGCGGTCAGGGCAGGACGATCCGTTCTTTGCCTTCGTGTCCTTCCCCGATCCACATCACCCCTTCAACCCGCCCGGCAAATACTGGGATATGTATGCGCCGGATCAGTTCGACGTTGATCTGCCCTATGCTGCCCACCAGAACCCGCCAGTGCCGCTGCAAAGCGCGCGCACCATGTGGGAGGAGGGCAAGTCACCACCCATCCCGCAAATGGCCTTCTATGCCGAGGACCAACATATCCGCGAAGCCAAAGCGCTTAGCGCGGGTATGATAACCATGATCGACGATCATATCGGCCGCGTCGTGCAGGCGCTAAAGGACAGCGGCGCGTACGAGAATACGGTGATTATCTTCACCTCGGATCACGGCGATTATCTGGGGGATTTCAACATGCTGCTCAAAGGGCCGCTGGTGCATTCCTCGATCACGCGGGTGCCGATGATCTGGTCCGATCCTGATACGCGGGCAGGGGTGCGTAGCGGTTCGATAGGTTCGACGATCGACCTGTCCGCCAGCATTCTGGATCGCGCAGGCCTGACGCCCTATGTCGGCATGCAGGGGCAAAGTTTCCTTGGCGCGCTGGACGGCACAGAACACCACCGCGACGAAATCCTGATCGAGATGAACGACGGCGGCCCGCGCATGGGTTTCAAAACGCCCGCACGTGTGCGCACGCTGCGTACCAGCGATTGGCGTTTTTCGGTTTATGCAGGGCAGGACTGGGGCGAGCTATATGACCTGCGCGCTGACCCGCGCGAGACGCATAATCTTTGGCACGATCCCGAATATGCGCAGGACAAAGCAGCCCTTTCGATGCGCCTGATCGAACATTTGACCTACCAAATGGACGAAAGCCCCCGCGCAAACCGCCTTGCGTAGGGTAGGGGGCAGACTGACACCCTAAGGATTTTGGTGCAGCGTACCAATTGAACCTGTCGCGTTTTTCGGCCTGTAAATCATTGTGTTTGTTAGAGTGAAATCTGTCCTATTCTGACACCGGTTTAATTCGCACAACGAAGGTCGGGTCTGCGGAGAGGCTGTGTGTAAACTCGGTTGATTTTCGTCCCGAGGACCGGTTTTTACGTTCACCGCCATCTCGGCGCAAAGCCCTCAACTCGACTGTTCTGATGGATTGTGAGGGCTGTCATGTCGACATCAGGCACATCCTGACATTTGGGTACTAAATTGAAGGCTAACGAGGCCCATTACGCCTTCATCGCCGCGATCATCGCT
>NZ_JBAUHO010000258.1:0-2929 GCF_049680325.1 Planktotalea sp. | reverse complement strand
GCTCTAGACGGCGCGCATGTAAGACAGGCTCGGTATAACCCGACGGCTGCGCACGCCCTTCAAACACCAGCTCGCAAGCCGCCTTGTAAGCAATCGTATCAAAGCCCGGTGACATCTTGCGGTAAAGATTATCGCCCTCGTTCTGGCGATCAACCACTTCGGCCATCTTCTGCATTGCGGCATTGACCTGATCTTTGCTGACCACGCCATGATGAAGCCAGTTCGCAAGCGCCTGGCTGGAGATACGGCAGGTTGCGCGATCCTCCATAAGCCCTACATCGTTGATATCAGGCACTTTCGAGCAACCGACGCCTTGGTCGATCCAGCGGACCACATAGCCAAGAATACCCTGCGCGTTGTTCTCGACCTCGCGTTGCAGTTGCTCTGCGGTCCAGCTTGCATATTTGGCCAGCGGAATTTCCAGCAGCGTTTCTACGTTGCTGCGCCGACCGCCCGCTTTGATTTTGTCTTGCACCGCACCTACGTCAATCTTGTGATAGTGCAGCGCATGCAGCGTTGCCGCTGTCGGGCTTGGCACCCATGCACAGCTTGCGCCCGCTTTCGGGTGATCGATCTTTTGCTCCAGCATCGCGGCCATCATGTCAGGCATCGCCCACATGCCTTTGCCGATCTGCGCACGCCCTTTCAGACCGCACTCCAGACCGATATCCACGTTCAGGTTCTCATAGGCCCCGATCCAGGGCTTGCGCTTGATAAAATCTTTACGGCTGAACGGCCCTGCCTCCATCGAGGTATGAATTTCATCGCCTGTGCGATCCAAAAAGCCGGTGTTGATAAAAGCGACACGCGATTTGGCGGCGCGGATACAATTCTTGAGGTTTGCCGAAGTGCGACGCTCTTCGTCCAAGATCCCGATCTTGACCGTATTGCGCGGCAAGCCAAGGATATCTTCGACCTTGCTGAAAATCTCGTCCGCAAAGGCAACTTCGAGCGCGCCATGCATCTTCGGTTTCACAATATAGACCGAACCATGCACCGAATTGCCGCTCTCGCGTTTGAGGTCATGCATCGCGATCATTACAGTGCAAAGCGCATCCATAAGACCCTCGCCGATTTCCAAACCATCGCGGTCCAGAATTGCAGGGTTGGTCATCAAGTGCCCAACATTGCGCACCCAAAGCAACGCGCGTCCTTTCAGCGTCACCTCGCCCCCGCTCGCGCCCGTATAAACACGATCAGGGTTCAAACGGCGCGTCATCACTTTGCCGCCCTTTTCGAATGTTTCCTCAAGATCACCCTTCATCAGGCCCAACCAGTTCGCATAGGCCACGACCTTGTCTTCCGCATCGACGCAAGCAACGCTGTCTTCGCAATCCATAATTGCCGAAAGCGCGCTTTCCAGCACCACATCTGCAAGACCTGCCTGATCGTGACTGCCAATCGGGTGCGTGCGATCAAAGACCAGCTCTACATGCAGACCATTGTTGCGCAGCAGAACTGAATACGGCGCTTTCGGGTGGCCTTGAAAACCGATGAACTTCTCTGGCTGCATCAATGGCAAATCGTCAACAAGCAACGCGCCATCCTTAACGTGATACCGGCGCGCATCTGCATGCGATGTTCCTGCAATCGGGAAAAACTCGTCCAAATGAACTCGTGCGCGCGCCACAACCCGCGCCCCGCGGCCTTTGTCATATGGACCTTTTGGTGGCAGGTTGCCCATGGCATCGGTGCCATAGAACCCGTCATAGAGGCTACCCCAACGTGCGTTTGCAGCATTCAAAGCAAAGCGCGCATTGGTGACAGGCACAACAAGCTGCGGTCCGGGAATCGATGCGATTTCCGGATCAACATTGGCTGTATCGATTTGGAAATCATCGCCTTCAGGTTCCAGATATCCGATCTCGCGCAGGAAGTTCAGATAGACCTCCTGCGTTGCTGCGCTGCCTTTATGCTCACGGTGCCAAGCATCCAGTTTTGACTGCATCGCTTCGCGTGTCGCCAGAAGTTCGCGGTTCTTAGGCCCGAACGTATGTGCGAGGTCAGACAGCCCTTGCCAGAACGTGTCCGCACTAATGCCGGTCCCTTTGAGCGCGGCACCTTCAATGAATTCCACCAGAACCTGATCGACCTGAAGCCCGTGTTTTTCAATCCGCTGTACCATGAAATCCTCCGCTAAGCTTTGCTTTTGCAAGAGGTATTCCAGAAGTTTCCTATCGGCAACACGCGTTGATTTGAAAGACCCTTCGGGATTTGCGTAGATTTACTTTTCGCCCAGCAAAGCCGCCTCATGCGAACGCAAGCAGGGAAGGGCAGTGCTCATCTCGTGTGACGTCTCGAACAATTCGGGAAACAACGTTTGAATCTCTGTTTTTGCGTCCGCCCCGATTGCGTGCTGGCCTTGGGCGCCCAAAAACAGGGTCTCGGTCGGTGCGCCATTGGCGAAAACGATATCGTGCTGCGCGGTGAGGATGTGGTAATAGGTAACCTCCTCAACCTCTTGAATCGTAATATCTTTATCGTCCACCAAGGATTTAGCCGCGATCAGGGCCGCCTCTGAGCCAAAGTAGAGTTGGACCATGGGATTGCTGACATACACGCGATGGTTTGGCGATAGGCGCAACTCGCTTGAATTCCCGATCGCACCGGGCGCAAAACAAATCGGCGCAAGCCGCCCGGTGCCGCGCACCGTGGTTTTGCCGACCCAAAGGATCTCCTGCACGCCATTTTCAAGTGTCATGACTCCATCGCCAACCGCAATATCCGCGATTTCAACCAAGCCAAACTTGGTTTGGATTTTCGTACCATCCGTGAAACAGGCGACGTAATCATCATACGCATTCGGCTGGTTGTGCGATGTGCGTTCCTGTGGCCCCTGGCAATAGTTGGAGCGTAAACGTGGCCGTTCCGGCAGCTGCCGCGCCGGATTCTGCTGGCAAGCCACCGACGAAATCCGATGGGCTATAGA
>NZ_JBAUHO010000257.1:0-8368 GCF_049680325.1 Planktotalea sp. | reverse complement strand
CGCTGGTGGCGGCGCAGATGTAACCGTTGAGTGGATGCCAGCGGCACTGGCGGCGCGCGAAAAAGGCCTTCCGATGGTTAACATCGCGCAGCCGTTCAAATCTTCGGGCATGATGCTGACCTGCCGCAAGGACGCGGGCATCACAGGCACAGATGATTTCGCGGGTAAAACGCTGGGCGTTTGGTTCTTCGGAAACGAATTCCCGTTCCTCAGCTGGATGAGCAAACTTGGCCTCGCGACAGATGGTTCGGATGGCGGCGTGACGGTTCTCAAGCAAGGCTTCAACGTTGACCCGTTGTTGCAAAAACAGGCGGCTTGCGTGTCTACGATGACCTATAATGAGTACTGGCAGGTCATTGACGCAGGGCTGACGCCTGACGATCTGATGGTGTTCAAATATGAGGATCAGGGCGTCGCGACGCTGGAAGACGGTCTTTATGTGCTGGAAGATGCGCTGGCTGATCCTGCGATGGAGGACAAGCTGGTCCGCTTCGTGCGTGCGTCGATGAAGGGTTGGAAATACGCTGAAGCGAACCCTGACGAGGCCGCAGATATCGTGCTTGAGAACGACGCAAGCGGCGCGCAAACAGAAATGCACCAGCAACGCATGATGCGCGAAATTGCTAAACTGACATCGGGCTCTAATGGTGCGCTCGACGTTGCAGACTACGAGCGCACAGTTCAATCGCTGCTGTCTGGCGGATCTGATCCAGTGATTACCATGGAGCCAAAAGGCGCATGGACACATGCAATTACGGACAAAGCGCTGAACTAAAGTCTTTCGTTTGAAAAAAAGAGAAGGCCGCCCAACCGAGGCGGCCTTTTTTTGTGGCAAATATTTCTTTGAAAGAAAAAGCTAAAACCTTTTCAAAAAGATTTGGCCCTTAGATCAAGGTCGCAATAATTGCCCTAAGGGTCGGTATCCCGTCGCCCTTTTCCGAAGATGTAACGATCATCTCTGGAAACGCTGCCGGGTGTTTGGCCAATTCGCCGCGTACTTGGTCCAGTACTTTGTCACGCTCAGCTGCTTTCACTTTGTCCGCTTTGGTCAACACACATTGGAACGTAACGGCGCTGCTATCGAGTAGGCTCATGATCTCGTGATCGACCTTTTTCACACCGTGGCGAGCATCGATCAGGACAAAAGCACGGCGCAAGGTTTGACGGCCTGAAAGGTACTGCTTCAGCAAGCGCTGCCATTTCTCGACCACGGGCAGCGGCGCGTTGGCGTAGCCGTAGCCGGGAAGATCGACAAGGTAGTGTTCTTCGCCAGCAGTGAAAAAGTTAATCTCTTGCGTGCGGCCCGGCGTGTTGGACGCGCGCGCAAGGGCCTTGTGACCCGTTAGCGCGTTTATCAGGCTGGATTTACCGACGTTGGAGCGGCCCGCAAAGCATACTTCCATGCGGTCCGCATCCGGCAGTCCAGACATGGCAACAACGCCCTTAACGAATACGGTTTCGCCCGCAAAAAGCAGCCGCCCTTTTTCCAGGGAAAACTCATCGGGCTCTTCAGCGATAGGGAAGGGAAGTTGGCTCATATCAGTTCCGCCTTGCTACCGATTTCGATGTTACCGCCATTAATCACTTCCGCGCGTACAGAAAAGTCGCGGTGGCCAAAGCGATCCAGAACGGACAGCGTATCGGCGTCGCGAAGTCCGGTTTCGGGGTTTGTCGTGGTTGCAGCGCAGCGATCGGTACGTTCGCGCGGGCGAAGGATGGCGTCGCCAATTCGGATATTCCGGTCCATCCAGTCGAATTCATCCCAAGGCAAAAGATCATCACCGTCCAGCCAGATATTCCCGCGCCAACGGTGAATCGACATTTCAAACCCGATCGTTTGCTCAACAGCCCTGTGTGAGGCCATGTTGCAAATGGTCACGGACGGAAAATCGCTGTCGGTCATTCCACGGTTGGGCACTTTTATCAAACGCGCTGATTGCGCGCGATCCGCGGGCATGATCGGGCGAACCCAGTCCAGAAAACCAGATGCATCCCCGTCGGGGTCGAACGTGAAATCACCCAGCTTGGGGTGGGTAAGTGTCACCATGCCCGCTGGCTCATCCAGCGCCGCAGTCATCGCCATTAGCTCTGGCGCTTTGCTCACGCGGCTGAAATTACCGCAGCTGACCCATTCAGCGCCGTCGGCTTTTGACGTTTCATGTGCGACTGCCCAAACACGATCGCCAGGCATGGTGTGCCCGGCGATAAGTGTTGTAGATGTGACAGCTTCGCGCCCATGCGATTTGATCGGATGGCGCCAAAGCGAGGTGACGTTACCCATCACTCCGCCTTTGGTTTTTTCTTGAAGCTACTTTTGATGTTGCCAAACACGTCCGGTTTCACCCCTTGGCTGCGCATTATCAAATACTGCTGCGTAAAGGTGATGGTGTTGTTGGCGATCCAGTAGACAACAAGGCCGCTTGCGAAAGAGCCGAGCATGAACATGAAGACCCATGGCATCCACGCAAAGATCATCGCTTGCGTCGGATCGGTGGGTGCCGGGTTCAGTTTCTGCTGCATCCACATGGAAATACCGAGGATGATAGGCAGAATACCAAGCGAGAAGATCGCGAAGATAGAACCAGCTTCGGGCGGTGCAAAGCTAAGCAGGCCGAAAAGGTTCAAAATGGACGATGGATCAGGTGCGGACAGATCTTTGATCCAGCCGATCCAAGGGGCGTGACGCAATTCCAGCGTGACAAAGATAACCTTGTAGAGCGAGAAGAAGATCGGAATTTGTACAAGGATCGGCAGGCACCCAGACGCTGGGTTAACCTTTTCCTTCTTGTACATCGCCATCATCTCTTGCTGGAGCTTTTGTTTGTCGTCGCCTGCGTTCTTCTTGATCTTTTCCATCTCGGGCTGAAGCGCTTTCATCTTCGCCATGGACACGTTGGATTTGTAGGCCAGCGGGAAAAGCAGGAGTTTGATTAGGAACGTCAGACCGATAATTGCCCAGCCCATGTTGCCGATAAAGGCGTTGAGATAGTGCAGAACTGCGAAAATCGGCTTGGTGAAGAAAAAGAACCAACCCCAATCGATTGAGTCGATAAAGCGGTCAACGCCGCCCTTTTGATACTCACGAATGGTTTCCCATTCCTTTGCACCCGCAAAAAGCTGGCTGGTTACAGTCGCGGTTGCACCGGGGGCAAGCTTTTGCGTCGGAAGAACGGCTTCGGTTTGGTAGATGTCGCGGCGATCGTCGTATTTAGCTGTGGACTTGAACGGCCCTTTTGCTGGAATCAGGGTGGTCATCCAGAAATGATCCGTAAAGCCGATCCAGCCTTGCTCGGCGACTTGCGTGACCTCTGCGCGCGCGCCTTCATTCGGGTTAACGTCGAAATCAGGCATGTCGGAATAGTCTGTCTCGGTCAATTCGCCATCGGCCATTGCGACGACACCTTCATGAAGAATGAAGAAGTTCTTCAGTCCCTGTGGCTCGCCATGACGCGCAAGAATACCATATGGCGCGAGGCTGACAGTGCCCGCTGCCGTGTTCTGGACGCTTTGCGTGACAGTAAACATGAAGTCTTCGTCAACTGCGATATCGCGCTTGAAAAGCAAACCTGCACCGTTGTCCCATGTCATCGAGATCGGCGAGCCAACCGAAAGCTTAGCGCCTTCGGTTGCAGTCCAAATCGTATTCGGGCCAGGGACCTGTTCAAATGCGAGGCCCGCGCCGGGTGCCCAACCGTATAGCGCGTAATAAGGGTTCGCGCTGCCGGTCGGTGCCAGCAGGTCCACAATCGGTGAACCATCATCAAGGGTTTCGCGGTAGTCTTTCAGCGCAAGCTCATCAATGCGGCCACCAAGCAGAGAAATGGAGCCTTTCAAACGTTCCGTTTCAATCGTGATGCGCGGCGCGTCCTTTGCAGGATCGGCGACGGCTTGCGTAGCTTCAGCGGTGGAGGCGGCTGCTTGTGTGTTCGATACCGTTGGCAGGTTGCCTTGGGTTTCGGCGCTGACGACAGCGTTCGGATCGGCTGGCACCTGCTCGGGCGGTGGGAACAGAACGAACCACACTAGAATAACAATGAAGCTCAGAGCCGTTGCGAGGATGAGGTTTTTGTTTTGATCGTCCATGAAACAGGGCCACCTGTGTTAACCGCGTTAGGGCTGCGTTCAACGATGTGTGTCGCAAAAGGTCAAGGGGATTCGCCCTATTACCGCCCTGTTGCGGCGTTCCGCAGCGACTTCTGGTCTGCTTAGCCAGATTTCCGCCCGATCACTGGCGTCGTTCCAAGGCGAAGTTGGTATTCCTTGATCCAATCAATCGTGTCTTCAAATGGCATGGGTTTGGCAATTCCATAGCCTTGAACATAGCGGCAACCAAGTTGTGCCAGGATTGTGTGCTCGCCCAATGTTTCGACGCCTTCTGCTAGACAGCTTAGTCCTAAACGATCTGCCATCATCAGAATCGTGGCGGCCATTTTCTGCTGCTCCGCGTCCAAATCTGCTTTGGCGACGAAAGAACGGTCAATCTTCAGGCGACGAACAGGCAATCGGCGCAACGTCGAAATGGACGCATGCCCCGTTCCAAAGTCATCCAGATCAATCTGACAGCCCAAGTCGGCCAGTCGGGTGACATTGCGGACAACAATATCATCCGCTTCCCCCGCGATAACGCTTTCCAATATCTCGATGCAGAGCCGGTGTGGCGCAACGCTAAAGCGGTCCAGATCCCATGCGATCATGTCGTAAAGCTTGGGATTGGCGAGGTCGGTTTCAGAAAAATTCACCCCAACCGTGTCAATGTGCAGGCCTTCGGCATCCCAAGCAGAAAGCGCGGCGAGGCTTTTCATTAGCATCAATTCGGTCAAGCGCCCCATTTGCCCGGCTTGTTCCAGCACGGGCAAGAACGCAGCGGGCGCAATCATATGCCCATCGTTCGCACGCCAGCGTGCCAAGGCCTCAAATCCGCAGATCTGGCCTGTGTCAGTCGATATTTGAGGCTGGAACCACGCGCTCAGACTTGTTTCGATGTCGCCATTGAGGTCGCTTAACAGACTAGGATGCATCGGGGCCGTCTGCCGCGCTGTACTTGCGGAATAGGCGCGGATTGCATCCGGCCCATTTTGTAGCGCTTCGGCCAGGGCAGCCTGCGCTTGCTCCAACAGCGTTGCGCTATTGGAGCAGGGCATCTTTGCTAACGTAAAGCCAATGCAACTGCTTAGATAAATTCGATCTTCACCAATGAAGAACGGTTCTTCCAGAAGGCCCTGCAACCGGCTGGCCTGCTGAATCGCGGCTTCCAGATCAAGGTTTGTCCCCGGGGCGATTGCAAAAAGCCATGTTAAAGGGCCGTTGCGGAGGGTAATGTCGTTTGCGCGCAGGGCTTCTGTGTAGCGCACTTCAAGCCTGTCTTGAATGAACGCGAGATCCTGCCCTGACAGTTGCTTTGCGAGGTCTGCTTCGTTTTCGATGGAAAGGCATGCGAGCATTCCCTTCTCATTGGCTTTAGCTTTTGCAAACAGCGCGTCGATATCAGCGCCAGTTGGTGCGGCCGCTGGGGTATCAAGTGCATCCGGGGGCTTTGCCGCGTCAAATCCGCCAAAGATAGCCCAGATAACAGGCAAGCCTAGCGCGCATGCAATTAGCCCGCCTTCGCCAACGATCCAATATGCGCCTAAACTTAGCGCTGGCAGAAAGGCCAGCAGTTGCGGGCCCCAGAAAAGCCCGTGCAGCCGCGCGGCAAGTGGCGGTTTCTTATGGGTCGCAGGCATGAATTTACCCCGGCAAAGCTGTTGCATGTCTCGGGCCTTGTCATGGCAAGCGCAGGATCAGATTCCGTTAACAAGGCAGCAGATTGCCGTTCGACTTTTCCGAAGTTTTTAGCGATTTGACAGAAAGCTGTGCACGCAAAGGGGATGTGTTGACAGTTTTGTGCAAATTTGCAGGGTTCCCTTGCATTGACACCCTCTTAAAATCCTACCAAGGCTTGAACCCTGAAACTCAACGCGGAGGCGCGCCACATGTCTATTCCTCAGTCCGGCGGCGGGCCAATCGAGCGGCACGAACAGCTTGCAGAATACCTTGCAGAAGGGTGCCGTCCGAAAAGCGAATGGCGCATCGGCACCGAACACGAAAAGTTCGGTTATCTGACAGATACCCACGCTCCGCTGCCTTTTGAGGGTGAGCGCTCGATTGTGACGGTCCTTGAGGGGCTGCGTGATCGCCATGGCTGGGCGGAAGTGCGCGAAGGCGGTTTTTTGATCGGGCTTGAAAAAGACGGAGCGAATGTTTCGCTGGAACCTGGCGGCGCGCTGGAACTATCGGGCGCGCCTTTGGAAACGATCCATGAAACATGTGACGAGGTGAACCAACACCTGCGCGAGGTCCGCGAGATTTCTGACGAAATCGGTGTCGGATTTATCGGGCTGGGCGCAGCGCCAGAATGGAGCCATGAGGAAATGCCGCTCATGCCCAAAGGGCGCTACAAGTTGATGAACAACTACATGGAAAAGGTTGGTACAATGGGCACGGCGATGATGCGCCGTACCTGTACCGTTCAGGTGAACCTTGATTTCGGTTCTGAGGCCGACATGGTCAAGAAGATGCGCGTGGCGCTGGCGTTGCAGCCCGTCGCGAATGCACTTTTCGCCAATTCGCCGTTCTTTGACGGCAAAATCAACAACCACAAAAGCTGGCGCGGTAAAATTTGGCGGCATCTGGACGACGCACGCACAGGCATGTTGCCGTTTGTCTTCGAGGACGGCTTTGGCTTTGAGGCTTGGACACAATATGTGCTCGATGTGCCGATGTACTTTGTCTATCGTGATGGTAAATATATCAATGCGTTGGGCATGTCTTTCCGCGACTTCCTGAAGGGTGAATTGCCAGCGATGCCCGGCGAAAAACCGACGCTAAGCGATTGGGCAGATCACCTGACTACGGTCTTCCCAGAAGCCCGCCTGAAGAAATTCATCGAAATGCGCGGCGCTGATGGTGGGCCTTGGCGCCGCTTATGTGCATTGCCAGCCTTCTGGGTCGGTTTGATGTATGAGCAAAACGCGCTGGATGCCGCATGGGATCTGGTCAAGGACTGGGATGCAGAAACCCGCGATGAATTGCGTGTCGCGGCGTCGATAGATGGATTGCAAGCGCAGGTTGGCAACATCAACATGCACGAACTTGCGCGCGAAGTTGTAGCGATCTCACACTCTGGTCTCAAAGCACGTGCGCGCCCGGGTGCGGGCGGTTTGGTGCCTGACGAGACTCATTTCCTGAATGCTTTGCACGAAAGCATCGAAAGCGGGCAGGTGCCAGCGGATGAACTTTTGGCGAAGTATAATGGCGAATGGGGCGGTGATCTAAGCCGCATCTATGACGCTTACAGCTACTAATCCCGCGCCCCATTCTTTGATTTAGACTGCTAATTCTGGACCTGCTGCCTTGTTTGCGCGTGCGTCGGCGATGCCGTCAGTCACCGCGCGCAGAGTTGCGACCGCTTGGGTGAAGCCAAGGCCAAGGCACAGCGCGGCAAGTCCGAGCGCGATGATGAACCCCGCGATTGGCGCATTTGGTACAATCACGATGAGCGATCCGATCAGAACAGTGCCGCCGACGCCAATCGCGGCAAAGCCGGTCGCGACAGAGGTCGCGCTCACGCGGAAGGCCGGGCCATTGTCGGGGCAATCGCCCATCATCGCGCCGATACGCAAAATGATGTGACAAAGAAGGGCGACCCCTGCGAGGGACAGCACGGTATAGGCGATTAGAAGAGAGATCATCAGATTATCCTTTCGATCAAGTTACGCGTTAAAAACTTTGTAGGTTGCGCTTTCCAAGCTCACGTAGAGCATCGCAAAAGCGGTGCCCCAGATCGGGGCCATAATGCTGCCAAGTCCGCCGTAGAGCACAAGGAAGTCCTGCAAGTCGAATGAACTGCTTAGCAAGCCGACAAGGCCGATGAGCGCAGTCGCAAAAAGGTTTACCACGAAGGCCAGACCAGCGATTTCAAGCGCTCTTGGTTTGCGGCGCGGGAGCAGGATCAAGAGGGCAGGCGTGCCCAGTAACAGGTAAAGCGGCCCGCCAAAGATCAAAGCGCCGACAGGGACAAGGAAAGCCCAGAACCCCAACACAGCTACAAGAAGCGGCGCACCGACAAGAGCACCTGCAAAAGCGATCGGATCAATGAGGTAAGGTTTGTCGCGTTGGGACGGGATCGGGTTGGGCAGGCGCATTGGAAAAATCGCAAAGGTGTTCAAGTGTGTCATTGCGTTACTCCGTTCTTTTATGTTTGGCATTTCTGTAATAACGGAAATTATAAGGTAAATTTTTTAGCTGGACGGTTTCGATTTAGGTAGAAAACGGGCGATGCCATTGCCAAGCTTTAGAAGCGTGAGTTGAACGCCGCGCGGTAGTTTTG
>NZ_JBAUHO010000256.1:0-27215 GCF_049680325.1 Planktotalea sp. | reverse complement strand
TGAAATGTTGAACATCCTGGCGGAACGCGCGTTCCCAGTCGATGAACTTGCCGTGTTGGCCAGCCGTAAATCTCTGGGCACGGAAGTTAGCTTTGGCGATAAAACATTGAAGACGAAAGACTTGGATACGTTTGACTTCACGGGATGGGACATGGCGTTGTTCGCCGTTGGCTCCGAAGCGACCAAGAAATATGCACCGGTTGCGGCCAAAGCTGGCTGTATCGTAATCGATAATTCATCGCTGTATCGCTATGATGTCGATGTGCCTTTGATCGTTCCAGAAGTGAACCCGGAAGCGATTCACGGCTATTCCAAGAAAAACATCATTGCGAATCCCAACTGCTCGACCGCGCAGATGGTTGTGGCACTGAAGCCCTTGCATGACCGCGCACGTATCAAGCGTGTCGTCGTCAGCACGTACCAGTCCGTTTCCGGCGCAGGCAAAGCAGGCGCAGACGAGCTGTGGGATCAAACCAAGTCGATCTACAATCCGACCGACGACAAGCCACCAAGAGTGTTCACCAAGCAGATCGCCTTCAACGTGATCCCGCATATCGACGTGTTCATGGATAGCGGCGAGACCAAAGAAGAATGGAAGATGGTCGCGGAAACGAAGAAAATCCTCGATCCCAAAATCAAAGTCACGGCGACCTGCGTGCGGGTTCCTGTTTTCGTCGGTCACTCCGAGTCGCTCAACATCGAATTCGAAGATTTCCTTGATGAAGACGAAGCCCGCGACATCCTGCGTGAAGCGCCCGGTATCATGGTGATCGACAAGCGCGAAAACGGTGGCTACGTGACGCCGGTCGAATGCGTTGGCGACTATGCGACCTTCATTTCACGCATCCGTCAGGACAGCACGATTGATAATGGTATTAATCTTTGGTGCGTATCTGACAACCTGCGCAAAGGCGCGGCTTTGAACGCCGTTCAGATTGCTGAAACACTTGGCAACCGCGTTCTGAAAAAGGGCTAAGTCCTTACAACGAGACTTTTGTCGGGCGGCTGTTTTTGGTGGCCCGACACGAAGACCTAAAAACGCTCTGCGCGCAGCACATCGCAATCCGTGATGCTGACGACGCCGATGTGGCGCTCTACAACCGAGAAGGCCGCATCAAGCAACCCATCCAACCGCTCTGGCCGAATGATGCAAATGACCTGGACCATGCCATCCCCGCGTCCGATGCTTCCCTCGCGTGTCCATGGCCCTGAACGTCCTGAACCGCCGAAAACTGGCAGGACCGAATAACCCGAAACATCTGCCTTTTCGATAGCAGCAGTCAGGCGGGACAACATGATTTTTTCTATGGTGATTTCAACGCGTTTGGCTTTGTGGGTTTGCATTGGATCAGCCTCCGATCACGGCAGTGGCAAGCGCAAGATAGAGCGGGATGCCAAGGGTCAGGTTGAAAGGGAAAGTCACGCCGAGCGACAGCGTGAGATAAACAGACGGGTTCGCCTCGGGCAGGGCGACGCGCATGGCCGCTGGTACCGCGATGTAGGAGGCGGACGCGCAAAGCACCATCAAAAGCAAGGCGCTGCCAACTGACAAGCCCAGCAGCGTTGCCATGGCCAGCCCTAGAACCGCGCCGATCATCGGCATCAGGATGCCAAACACTAACGCGCCCGCATCTAAAACACCGCGCCCGTTGCGCAGGCCGCGCCCCGCAATAATCCCCATATCAAGCAGGAAGAGGCAAAGCACACCCTTGAACGGCGCGACAACAAGCGGCGCGATTTCTTTCAGTCCTTCTTCACCGGTAATCATTCCGATTAAAAAGGCACCGATCAACAGGACAATCGAGCCATTCAGCATGATTTCCCGCCATAGCCCCGGCTCCATCTGTCCGCCGCCCTTTGAGCGCGTGACCAGCCACAACGCCGAGAGGATCGCAGGGGCCTCCATGGCCGCAGCAACGGCGACCATATAGCCGTCATACACAATGCCCTGGCTTTCCAGCACAGAGGTGGACGCGACAAACGTAACGATAGAGATTGACCCGTAGTGCCCCGCGACAGCAGCGGCATCTAGGGCGCTGAGTTTACTGAGGATGCGCAGGACTGCATAGGCAATCAAAGGGATGGTTGCCGATAAAACGATGCCGGCTATCAGCGTTAATCCAAGCGTCAGATCAATGCCGTGATCGGCAAGGCTAACGCCGCCTTTGAAACCGATTGCAAAAAGCAGATACAACGACATGCCTTTAGCGACAGCTTCGGGAATGCTTAGATCGGAACGAACAAGCGCCGCGAAGAGGCCTAGAACAAAGGACAGGACAATCGGGGTGACCAGCGTTTCGGCGGCAAGTGAAAAGACGTCCATGACTCGCTTCTTCTTTGACTACTGTTGCGCATCTACGTTGGTTGAAGATGGGTTTTCCGAAAGGAATTGAAAGGTTAGACCAAAACAAATTCCCGGGTTTTTGAGTCGAAACATTCCAAAGTGCCTTCGCCGATCTCTGTCCAGAGGCCGTGAAGCGTTAGCGTTTCTTCCTCGACGGCTTCTTTGACAAACGGAAACGTCATCAGATTTTCGAGCGATACGACGACCGCCTCTTTTTCAAGGGCAGTTGGCATTTCTTCACCGCTATGCGTTTCGCTTACGCGTTCAAAGCCGGGCCGCAAAATATCCATCCAGCGCCCGACAAAGCTGGTCGCTTTCTCAAGCTCAGGTGCTTTGCCCGTGCACATATCCAAACAACCCTGAACACCGCCGCAATTTGAATGGCCCAGAACGATGACATGCGCCACTTTTAAAGCCGTCACAGCATATTCGATCGCTGCGGAGGTGCCGTGGTGATCGCCGTCAGGTGCGAAGGCAGGCACGAGATTGGCAATGTTGCGGTGAATAAAGAACTCGCCCTGATCCGCGCCAAAGATCGACGTCACATGCACGCGGCTATCGCAACAGGAAATGACCATCGCACGCGGGCGCTGCCCTTCTGTCGCAAGCCGTTTGTACCATGCCCGGTTTTCCGAATGGGTCGTTGCCTTCCAGCCTTGATAGCGTTGAACAAGATAGCTTGGAAGCGGCTTGGCGTAGCTCATGGGTAACTCCAATCAGAATACTTAGTGCCCCGATACGCTGAATTTACAATAATTTCGAGAGAAAAGAGTGCTCTGCATCAACCTTTTGAGAATAACAATCTGGAATACCTCAGATGCCGTGGGGGCGAATTTCGGGGTGAGACTGTGGAACAATTAACAACACTTATGCCAAGCGAGCATGTGCGTCTGGATGCGGAGCGACTTGAGGTGCTTTACAACAAACTGGGCGAAGATGGTGCCGATGATGTGCTGTGCCGCGCGATGGAAGAAATGGCGATCCGTATCAAGCAAAGCGAAAAGCTTTATCGCGCTGGTTCTGTGAAAGAACTGCGCAAGACGGTCCATTCGCTCGTTGCGATAGCAGATCAGATCGGGATGCAAACGTTGGCCCGTGTGTCCGGGGATGTGGTAAATTGCATTGATTCAGGTGACTGGGTTGCTTTGGGGGCGACCTTCTCGCGTCTTGTACGTAGCTCGGATCAATCCCTGACAGCTATCTGGGATTTGCAGGATGTGACGGTTTAAGCGGCATCAGCGGCGAGAGTTTGCGCGCGGCGCATTCGGGGCTTGCAGGGCAGTGCGAAGCAGATAGCTTAGCGCTATCCGCAAACGAATAGAGTGCCCGCAATGCAAATCAAATTCGCCGCACAAGATGCGCCTAGCCTTCCTCTGACGCTATTGTCGCCTGACACGCTCGAGGGGTGGTTGAGCAATCAAGCGCCACAGGTACAGGACTGGGTAAAGGCAATGGGCTTTACCGCGTCCTTTGGCACGGCGCTCGCGATACCAGGGGGCGACGGTCAGATTGCTGCGGCCCTCGCCGGATTGGGTGATGCTGCGTCGCGCGCGCGAAACCGTTTCGCGCTTGGCGCAGCGCGGACGCAATTGCCCGCCCAAACCTATCATCTAGTCAGTGATCTGGATGAAGATGAGCTAAACGCCGAAGTGCTTGGCTGGCTTTTGGCCGGCTATAAATTCGATCGCTATTGTGCGCAAAGCGGATCGCTCGCAGACCTTAAATGCCCCGACGCTGTGATTGCCGAAAAGCAGGAGATCATCGCAGCAGGCGAAACATTGACGCGCGATTTAATCAACACGCCGGCATCAGACATGGGGCCGCCTGATCTGGAAGACGCAGCACGCGCGTTGGCCAAAACAAGCGGCGCAAGCATTGGCGTTATAGAGGGCGACGCGCTGCTCAAACAGAACTTCCCGATGATCCACGCCGTTGGGCGCGCCGCGTCCCGCGCGCCTCGGCTGATCGACATGCGCTGGGGTGATGCGGGTCCAAAGCTGACCTTGGTGGGCAAGGGCGTGTGTTTTGACACAGGCGGATTGAACCTGAAGCCGGGCAGCTCCATGGGGTTGATGAAAAAGGACATGGGCGGTGCCGCTGCCGTCTTGGGCCTCGCTCATATGATAATGGCGCTTAAGCTCCCCTTGCAACTCCGGGTGCTTGTTCCGGCCGTTGAAAACTCTGTCAGCGCGGACGCGTTTCGCCCGCAGGATATTCTAATGTCACGCAAGGGCCTTAGCGTTGAGATTAACAATACAGACGCAGAAGGCAGGTTGGTGCTGGCCGACGCGCTTGCGCTAGCGGATGAAGAAAAGCCCGATGCGATCATTTCGATGGCTACTCTGACGGGCGCGGCTCGCGTTGCCGTCGGCCCTGATCTTGCGCCATTCTATGCCCAAAGTGATGCAAGTGCGATTGCTTTGGAAAGCGCTGCATGCGTTGTTCAAGATCCGGTATGGCGCATGCCGTTTTGGGAACCCTATGAGGCGATGATCGAACCGGGCATTGCCGATCTGGATAACGCGCCCAAAGGCGGTTTCGCGGGATCAATCACCGCCGCACTTTTCTTGCGCCGCTTTGTCACTGAAACGCCGAACTATCTGCATTTTGACATGTATGGCTGGCAACCCAGCGCAGCGCCAGCACGCCCTAAAGGCGGTGCCGGACAAGCAACCCGTGCGTTGCTGGCTGCCCTTCCGAAAATTCTAAACCTGTGAGCGATCCCCGATTAACCCCTTCCAACGGACGTGTCGCAAGCGAAGCGCTGCGAGGCATCATTGCCGCCGATGAATATGTTACGGGGGCGGCGCGTCAGGTGTCGGTGCCTGTTGCCGACCTTTTGCGCGCGCCGAATGGCCCGCGTGATCGCCAGTTGCTGATGGGGGAGCGCGCCCTGGTGCTTGAGGAACGCGAGAGTTGGGCCTTTTTGCAGGCGGAAAAGGACGGCTATTGCGGGTATATCCACGGCTCGCAACTAGAGGCGCCGACAAAGCCGACCCACTGGATCAGGGCACCATCTTCGCATGTGTACGAAGAGGCCAACTTCAAGTCGCGGGACGTGATGCCCCTGAGTTTTGGTAGCAAGATTACAGTGATTGAAATGTATGCGCGATTTGCCCAGACTTCTATTGGCTACGTCCCCCGCCAGCATATCGCAAAGATTGATGAAGTTGAGCGAAGCCCCGCGCAAGTGGCGAGGCTCTTCCTGGGAACGCCCTATCTTTGGGGCGGCAACAGCCGCTTTGGGATTGATTGTTCAGGCCTTGTTCAGGCCGCGCTGATGGCCTGTGGCATAGAGTGCGCCGCCGACAGTGATTTGCAGGAACGCAGTTTGGGGCGCAATGCGACAGGCAATCCAAAAGCGGGCGATTTGCTTTTCTGGAAAGGCCACGTCGCTTTGCTGGCGGACAACAAGACGCTCATCCATGCAAACGCGCATTCCATGTCGGTTGTTTTGGAAGGGCTTGATGTCGCCTGCGCGCGCATAGCGGCACAGGGGGATGGCGAGGTCACGCGCCACGCACGGCTTTAATCAATCGCGCGGATAAGTTTGCGTTCAAGCACACGCAACACGGCCTTTAGATCATTGCCCCGTTTCAGAATTTGGCCATCCGTTCCAACCACCGAATATTGTCCCTGCTTGTTGCGCAGCTTTGGTCGCTTCTCGATGCGATACAAAGGGTTCTCCGCGGTGCGTTTGAACACGGAAAACACCGCAAAATCCTTCAAGCAGGAAATTCCATAATCGCGCCACTCACCAGCTGCGACCATCTGGCCGTACAAAGACAGGATCGGCCCCAGCTCTGTTCGGTGAAACGCAACCTGCATTTGGGCAGGTTTGGGATGCAAAGGAATGGGTGATTGATCGGACATGGCTTCACATTTGCGCCCTTCATCTTGCAAATCAAGGGCTATAGACAAATGTCGCCGAATTCGTTCACTTGGCGATCTATTTCTGGAAAGGTAACCTGGATGATTTTTGCCCCGATCGCCGCTGCAGATTACGCCACCCTTTGGTCGATGCTGGAACCGGTTTTCCGTGCAGGTGATACCTATGCGATTGATCCGGAGATTTCCCAGGACGACGCAATTTCTTATTGGACAAGCGCAGATGCCGGAAGCTTTCTATGCTCGGATTCTGGCGAAGTGCTTGGAACCTATTATCTAAAAACCAACGCGGGCGGCGGCGGTGCGCATGTGTGCAATTGCGGTTTCATCACTGCGCCGAACTCTGGTGGAAAAGGCGTCGCGCGTGCAATGCTCGAAGATGCGCTAAACCGCGCGAGATCTTCAGGTTACAAAGCGATGCAGTTCAACTTTGTATTGTCAAACAATACCCGCGCCATCGACATTTGGCAGCGCGCCGGTTTTGACACCGTGGGCCGGTTGCCAAAAGCATTCGATCATCCGCGCGACGGGATGATCGATGCCTTGGTCATGTTCAAAACGCTTTAGGCTTCATTTTGCTAAATAAACTCAAATCCAGACAGCGCCATCAGCGCTCTGCTTTGGCATGGAAGATGAATCCCAGAAAATTCAACAGTAGCTGCGCGGCCAGGATCTGCGTGCTTTCAGTTTGATCGTAGGCGGGGGCAACCTCCACCAGATCAATGCCGACAACCTCATTCTGCGCGGCTAGCCCTTGCAGGATTTCCAGAACATCGTAGTAGAGAAACCCGCCATGGCTGGGTGTACCGGTTCCAGCGGCGATGGATGGGCAAAAGGCATCAATGTCAATCGTTACATAAATGCGCGCACCCTTGGGAACACGCGCAACGACCGCCTCCGCGCCAAGCTTGCGCACCTGACGAACCGAAAGAATGTCAGAACCACGTGCGCGCGCATCATCATAGCCCTCTTTGGCCGTTGAAGAGACGTTTCGAATGCCAAGTTGGGTCATGCCGCTGACGTATGGTTTTTCGATTGCGCGGCGCATCGGGTTGCCGTGACCTTCAGTGACACCGTGACGTTCATCGACGAAATCCAGATGCGCGTCGATCTGGACAACGTGGATCGGACCATCGCGTTCACATACATCCGAAAATGCGTTGATACAGGGAATATTGATCGAATGATCCCCGCCAATTGTGACTGGCAGCGCTCCGGCTTCCAATATCTTGCGCACGCCAAATTCAATATTGGCGTGGCTTTCCGTAGTCTTGGTATGAATGATATCCGCATCACCAATGTCCACGATACGCACATCGCCCCCAAGATAGGTCGCGTCGTCTTCGTGATCGTAGGCACCTGCATGGCCGAAGCTGAAAAGCGTCGATGCCTCACGCACCGCGCGGGGACCAAAGCGCGCGCCGGGACGCCACTGCGTGCCAAAATCAAAGGGTGCACCCAAGACTGCGACGTCTGCTTCAATTGCGTCCCAATCGCTCACATACGGCTTTTTCGCAAAAGTCGAAATGCCTACAAAGGGCAGGTTCAAACGCCCCGTTTCATATCCGTTTTCCGACATAAGTTCTCCTTTGACTGCAAATTCCTTTGAAAGGAATTTGTTAAAACTCTTTCAAAGAGTTTTTATCGCCCGGGAATTTCACCGCGGCGCTCGCCCGCGCCATCCCAATTCTCAATAGCATGAATGGCTTCTTCTGCAGTCTCTACAAAACGGAACAGTTCCAGATCTTCAGCAGAAATGGTGCCCGCGTCAGATAGGGCATCCCAGTTGATAATGCTTTCCCAGAATGCGCGACCAAATAACAAAACAGGGACGCGCTGCATGCGGCCGGTCTGGATCAGGGTTAGCGCTTCGAAAGTCTCATCCAGCGTGCCAAAGCCGCCGGGAAACACGCAAATCGCCTTCGCGCGCATCAGGAAGTGCATTTTGCGAATGGCGAAGTAGTGGAAATTGAAACACAGATCGGGGGTGACATATTCGTTTGGTGCCTGTTCGTGTGGCAAAACGATATTCAGCCCGATCGAGGCACCGCCAGCATCCATCGCACCGCGATTGCCAGCTTCCATAACACCAGGGCCACCACCGGTGACAATCACATCTTCGCGCCCGTAGCTTTCCATGCTCTTTTCGGTCATCAGGCGCGAAAACTCACGGGCTTGATCGTAGTACTTTGACAAGTCGGCCAGCGTTTTCGTACGCGCCGTATCTTTCTTTGCAGGCTCTGGAATGCGCGCGCCGCCGAACAGCACAATCGTACTTTCGATTCCGCGCTCGTCCATGACCAGTTGGGGTTTCAGCAGTTCGAGTTGCAGGCGGACGGGGCGCAATTCGTCGCGGCACAGGAATTCTTCATCAGCAAAAGCGAGCCGATAGGCAGGCGCGCGCGTTTGCGGCGTGTCTGGCACATGCTCGGAAGCGTTGCGATCGGTTCCGGCGTCGCGGAATGGGCTGTTACGTTCGTCTTTCATTACTCAAATCCTACAAATCCTGTTTCCTTATGTTTAACTGGCTGACGGGCGGCGTACCAGTAACGATCGTGATTGCGCGAAAGCGCACTTTGTAGTCTAAAGCCGCAAATTCATTCATCCGAGGATATCTCCATGTCAAACGCACAGCTTGAGACCGCCATCGAAGCCGCCTGGGAAGCGCGCGACACCATAACGCCTGCAACAACGGGCGAGACCCGGGAAGCCATTGAAGACACTCTTAATGCGCTCGACAGTGGCAAATTGCGCGTCGCGGAAAAACAGGACGATGGTTCCTGGCATGTGAACCAGTGGGCAAAGAAAGCAGTTTTGCTTGGTTTCCGTATCAAGGACATGGAACAGCAGGACGGCGGACCGCAGGGCGCTGGCTGGTGGGATAAGGTCGATAGCAAATTCAAAGGTTGGGGCGACAACCAGTGGAAAGAGGCCGGCTTTCGCGCAGTGCCTAACTGCATCGTTCGCAAGTCCGCGTTCATCGCGCCTGGCGTTGTGTTGATGCCTTCCTTTGTGAACCTTGGTGCCTACGTTGATGAGGGCACAATGGTTGATACGTGGGCGACAGTCGGCTCCTGTGCGCAGATCGGCAAGAACGTGCATCTTTCCGGCGGCGTTGGCATTGGCGGTGTGCTTGAGCCCATGCAGGCGGGCCCGACAATCATCGAAGACAACTGCTTTATCGGCGCGCGTTCCGAAGTGGTCGAAGGCTGTATCGTGCGTGAAGGTTCGGTTCTGGGCATGGGCGTATTCATCGGCCAATCCACAAAGATCGTTGATCGCGAAACTGGCGAAGTCATGTATGGCGAAGTTCCACCCTATTCCGTCGTCGTCGCAGGCTCCATGCCGTCCAAGAACGGCGTCAACCTTTACTGCGCTGTGATCGTGAAACGCGTAGACGAGCGCACGCGTTCCAAAACGGGCATCAACGAGCTACTGCGCGATTGATGACATTACCGCAAAGTTGCGTTTAAGTGATTGGGTCGGCGCTGATAGCGCTGACCCTTTTTCTTTGGCCAAACGAGGTATCCATGCGCGCACTTTTGTTTTCTTTGATGACCTTTCCCGCGCTCCTGAGCGCGGAAGGCTACGACGGGCTTTATCATCCCGAAGGACAACGTGGGTGGCTTTGTGATGTGCCAAGTCTTGGGCAGGACGGCGGAGCCTTGGCTATTCGTGAGGGCAAGCTGTTCGGGGTGGAAAACACTTGCGAGATGAGCAATCCGGTTAGCGTGCGCGACATGGATGCGGTGCTCTATGATCTTGAGTGTTCATCCGAAGGCGAGATCACCAACGAGCGCGTGCTTGTCGCCCGCTCGGATACGGGGGTGATCGTCCTGCGTAACGGATTTGCTGCGCATTGGCGCACGTGTGAGTAACGGGCCTCAGTCGGGCGAATAGATATTGCCGAACCACTTCAGCAGCAGGGCATCATAGGTGCCATCAACCCTGAAATTTGGCAAAACCTGATCGATCTCTTCTTTCAAAGCATGCCCGCTTGGCAGCGCAATGCCGTAGTTTTCGGGTCGATAGGTGCGCTCAAGCAGGCGGGATTTTCCGCCGCCCCGCGTCTGCTGATAGTAGGCAAGAATTGGGCCATCAAAGACGGCGGCGTCGATTTGCTCTTGTTCGAATGCGCTCAGCATTTCGTCGGGATTGGCAAACTGCGCAAAGGCCAGGCCATTTGCCGTTAGAAAGTTCGCGCTGGTAGAGCCTTCAACTGTCCCGACGGTGCGCTTTTCCAGATCGCGCAGGTTTTGGACATTGGAATTCAGTGCATTCACTGTGGTTGCTGCGGTGATCGACGCGACAAAGATCGACACAATGAACAAGCTTGCCACCACAAGGATCACTGCAAAAATGCGCCCGAAAGGCGAACGTGGAACACGCTCTTCAAAGCCGCCGTTGACAACAAGGTTCAATGCCCACCAGAACGATGGAAAAAGCGCCTCGCGGGCGGGTTTGTTAAAGTAGTCTTGATGCTTGCGTTCAAACAGCCACATCAGCAGGCCACCACACATCAACAGTGCCAATCCGCTAAGCACGATTAAACCGATGTCCCAAGTGAGAAGCGCGGAAAACAGGCCAAGACCTGACGCTTCGTTCGGCATCAGAATTTTGATGCCACTTGCGAAAATCGGTTGGCTGAAATCCATCAATCGCTCACGTTCAGTGGTGATGGAAATATTGGCAACCGCCCCGTCGACTTCGGCGTTCTGAACCTTTTCAAACATCTCAGCAAAGCTGTTGAAAACCGCGAATTCGACGTCTTTGCCGATTTCCTGAGCAACAGCGCGCATAAGATCGATACTAAAGCCGCTGACCTCTGCACCTTCGACAAACACAAAAGGCGGACGATGCACAGTTGCTATGGTAAGCGCATCAGTGCTTTGCGCAGCAGCAGGCAAGAGCGCTGACAGGCTCATCACAAGGGTTAAAAGCAAAGTTCTTACGTGTGTCATGCGTCGTGCCCAAAAGGTTATTTGTCGCGCTATATGCCGTAACGCATCGGTTTTAGGAAGGTATCAAAAAACCCCGGCAAGCTGTGCAAGGCAATCGGATTTATTCGGCGGTGAAGCTATTGCCAAACCAACGCGTCAGGATTGCGTCATAGGTTCCGTCTTCGCGAAATTGCAGTAGCGTTAGGTCGATGTCTTCTTTTAACGCACTGCCAGACGGCATAAGAATTCCGTAGTTCTCGGGGCGGTAAACTTTCTCGATCAAGCGAGCCAGACCAGCACCTTCGTTTTGCTGATAGTAGGCGAGGATGGGACCATCGAAGACCACAGTATTGATTTCGTCGCGCTCGAACGCGCGCAGCATTGCTGCGGGATCACCAAATCCTTGAAACTGGATGCCATGCTTGGAGAGAAAGTCGTCACTTGTGGACCCAGCGACTGTTCCGACGATGCGAGATTGCAAATCGGAAATGGTCTGCACATTGGATTGCAGCGTGTTGACAGTAATGCGCGCGGTGATCGTTCCCGCCGCCACAAGCAAAAGTGCAAAGCCTGCGACCATGGCGATAACGCCAACAACATTGCCAGAGACCTGTGCCGCGCCGCGTTTGCCCAAAAGGTGCATGAGCAGCCAGCCGCAGACTATGAGAACGATCGCCCCTATGATGTAGAGCAAAGCCTCACCAGACATATAGGACAAAAACTGATCGGACAGGGCGGCTTCCTTTGGGAGCAGTATTTGAAGGCCGCTGCCAAAGATCGGTTGGCTGAAATCCATTGAACGTTCGCGTTCGGCGGTGATCGAAATATTGGCGATAGCACCATCGACGCGCGCCGCCCGTACCGCAGCCAGCATATCGCCAAAACGGCCATGGGGCTCAAACACAACCTCACGGCCAAGATGATCCGCAACTGCGCGCATCAGATCAATACTAAAGCCGGTGATCTTATCCCCTTCGGTGTCCGCAAATGGCGGGCGATGAACCGTTGCGAAGACCAATGGCTCATTGGTTTGGGATAACGCGGGCAACGAAAGGGAAAGGAGCGTCACAAGTGCAAGAGCGATACGTTTCAGATATGTCATCAATGAAGGGTCCGCTGTTACTTAAAAGGTGGGCGAACCTTGGTCTGTTTCGCAGGCTTTCGTCAACATCGCGGATGCTTGACGCAGCCCAGTGCAGCAGATACGCCGCAGCTTATGACAGAAAAGCCCTCAAAACCCCGCAAAAAACAGCAGGTCTACACTTTGTTGGTCCAAGCTGGTCGATCAAACGGCGATGGTTTCCCCGAAGGATCCAGCGGTGCCGCCTTGATGATCTATGCCTCTGGCGTGGATGAGGCCGAAGCTGTACGTGAAACGGTTGCGATCCTGAAGCAGGCCGAAGTGGCTCCGCTGGATGTAACGGGCTACGGCACGCTTGAAGAGCGTTTGGCCGAAGGACACGATATTTCAGATGACGAGCGCGAGCTTATGCAGCGCGCATTGGACGAGAACTCGGTGATTATTGCACAGATGACGCCGCTCTTTGACGATAAGCCCGCGCATTAAGCTGCGCGCATGGCAGCAAGTGTTATCGCTTCAAAAGGGCAGAGTATCTGACTGACGGTAACGGCGTGCTCTGGCAAAAGGTTGCGCGGCAATGCGGCTAGCGTGGTATATTTGAAAATATCCTTACGCCGCCTCAAGCGTCCGACAAACAGGCTTTCAAGACAAAGCTCCGACGCGATGAAGGCTTCGCTCTCTGGTAGCAAAAGCTGATAGTATGTCATCGTGCCGTTGGTTGGCTGTGAGATGGCTGCTGTGCCATTGATAAGATGCTTGGCGGGGATCAATACAGTATCGCGCCCGAATGTATATTCAACATCCGAACCACCAACAATAAGCCGCTGCGTGCCCGCCATAACAAGATCGGATTGCAGTCCAAAATAGGGTGCCCGTAGGCGGACAGGGGCACAGCTGCCAAGGGCAGGTGTGACTTTCTTGAATACGCCAAGGACCGGCACGATATCACCTGAAGCGCTGACAATCGTATCGCCGGGCTTCATCGTTCCGATCGGTTTATATCCGTGGACTGTTAAAACCGGCGTGTGATAGTCCAGAGTAGACACTGGCCCGATGGCCAATGGCCCTTTGTGAAATCCGATATAGGTAAGCTTGCCCGATACATCGGGATTACGCATTTCGGATAGGACGTTATGGATCAAAGCGCCCGGCATTGGAATGCAGCCTGCCAGCTCGCGCGTGAACAATGCATCATCGCCGGGATGTTCTATCGAGAGCAGGCCATCCCCGCTGTCGCCGTCCCAGTTGAGCGTCAAGCGGAAGGTATCCGTGCGCGCCTGCAAGGTATGACTGACCAATGCGTGAAAAACGCAGCTTCCTGAACTTATCAGTACCGAAAAACCTTCTCCAGGAATGGACTGTATTCGCAAAAGCGAAGGCTGGGGGTGCAGGCTGGCAACCTCAAGCAAGGTAATCGCGCGCGTATCCGAGGGCAAAGGTGCCTCAAGAACAAGCGCGCCAGTCGTAATCTTGCACTCTGGCGTGACAGAGTTGTGAAGCGCTTTGTTCTTAGCGCCGTCGCTCCATGCGAGCCATCCCATTACGCGGCATCTCCGATCAGAATGGCGGCTTCGAACTTTTTCAAAATACGACGTGCAGACTTGCTATAGCCATCGCCCGTTTCTGGATCGAGCTCTGGGAACAAAGCACAAATTTCTGCAATCGCTTCTTCTTCGAACAGGTTTGTAATTTGACCGCCGGGCAGGAAACTTTCGCTTTCCAGCCCGTTGGAGATGACGATCTCATGTTGGTCAAACAGCAGGTGAACATAGCTCACACGGCCGCCTTCGCGTATGCACACGGTCTTGTCATTCACCAACTCTTTTGCCGCGACCAGGACTTCGGATTCACCGAACAGAAGTTCAGCCATTTCGTCTTGTAACAAAATGCGGTGCAGCGGCGAAACGCGCAGCTTGCTATGCGTTCCGAATGTATTTGCAGCAATCTCGACAGGGGCCATTTTGCCGCTTGCTTCGACTTCTCGCTGGCCGATCCAGCGCAATGGCTGGTAACCGTGATCTCGGGTTAAAATAAGATCACCTGCCTCTAGAACTTCGACGGGCATCTTGCCTTCCTTCGTTTCGATCAAGGTCCCGGCGACAAAGCAGGGCACCATGTCAAGCAGAACGAAACCTGTGTCCGTCTCGCCGGTTGAACTTTCGACGGTGTAGGTAAAACTGACGTCTTCCACATCGCCGTCGCCGACAACTGTGAATGTTCCATCGGCATTGAGCTGAACAGTTTGACCTGTGCCCAAGGTGATAATGCTGCCAACACTCACGGCCTGGCCATTGACATGGGTGATCGTCAGCGTGCCGCCGGTATTGTTGGTATCATTGGCCAGAACGTCGATGGTCTTTGAGCCGGTTGGATTGACGTTGGCACTGTCATCATTTGCAAGCAGTGCAGATTGAATCGAACCGCCTGCGATCAGAAGGTTTGAATCATAACTACTGTCGCTGACATCAGCGATACCGATTTTGATCGAATTAGTACCAGCGTTAATCGGAATTTTCAGAGACAGGGTAAGGGTAAACCCGTCCATTTCTGTGTTGTAATCGTCATTCGTGTTGTTGATGAACAGGTTGCTGTTATTAGTGCCATTCAGGTTGCCAGGATCAGCGCCGCCGTCCCCGACCGCAAGATCTACAAAGTTGCCATTAATCCAAATGCCAACGGTATCCTGGTAAAGGGAATTAACATATTCGGGGTATTCTTCCGACGAAAAGACGAACTGCATGGTCATAAAACCAGAGGTCGCCGAGGTGAAATCAACCTCTAGATATGATGCGTCATAGGTATTCGTTCCTGCAACGGCATTGAAGTCGGAATCATTGTCGACGCCGCTGGTGTTTGTTGATGTCCCGCCCGAGCGGTTAGGATCACCGTTGTTCTGCGTAAAGCGGTTTGCGCGGCCGGTTGACAGAATAACGCCAGTATCGCCCGGGGTAGCGAAGGGAGAAAGCGCATCCCCATTGGAATAGATTGCGGAGCTATTGTTGTCGCCTGAATAGCTCGCACCTGTGACTGTGACGCCGGATCCGAAGATCTCGTTCGCCATTGCTAACGCATTTGCACTCGTATTGTACCCAAGCTCTGCGCCTGTCGCCATGCCTCAACACCTTCGTATTGAGACAGTTCAAACTGCCCTTCGTCCGCATTTTCACGGATCTTGTTTGGTGTGGTCACGTTGGACCTGTACTGCTGTTTGCCCTGCCTCGGGTCTATTTATTAACAATCACTTAACATGAGACGTGTTGTGCGAAAACTCTTTTCACGGCAATTAGAGCGTGCACCCTACGTAAACGTCCCATTTTAGTCACATCGAGCGGGGCATTTGCATCGCCGCGCGCGCTTCAGTAGCAAGGTGGTCAAGTTCACTCGCCCTATAGGATAATCCCCATGTCGATCACTGACCCTGTTCAGCTCACCGCAGACCTCATCCGCTGCCCTTCCGTCACGCCAAATGAGGGCGGTGCGCTTGTCTTGTTAGAGAAATTGTTAAGCGAGGCAGGGTTTGAATGCACTCGCGTGGATCGTGGCGGCATTAGCAATCTGTTCGCCCGTTGGGGCAACCAGCGCGCGAACAAGACGTTTGGCTTTAACGGACATACGGATGTGGTTCCAATCGGGGACGAAAACGCTTGGACGCAAGCCCCGTTTGGCGCGGATATTATTGACGGTGTCATGTACGGTCGCGGTGCGACGGATATGAAATCAGGCGTTGCCGCCTATGTCGCGGCTGCGATTGATTTTGTTCAAAACACACCGCCCGACGGTGCGCTGATCCTGACGATTACGGGGGATGAAGAAGCCGACGCGCTCGATGGCACCACTGCGCTTCTGGATTATATGGCCGAAGCGGGCGAGCAGATGAGCGTTTGCCTCGTGGGGGAGCCGACCTGCCCGAACGTTATGGGCGAAATGATGAAGATCGGGCGACGTGGTTCTATGACCGCATGGTTCGAGGTGACAGGTAAACAAGGCCATTCCGCCTATCCGCACCGCGCCAAGAACCCGCTGCCAGCGATGGCGCGATTGATGGATCGCCTTGCCTCGCACGAGCTCGACCGGGGCACAGATCACTTTGATGCCTCCACGCTTGCCATTGTCACAATCGACACTGGCAACCCGGCAACCAACGTAATCCCGGCCTACTGCCGCGCGGCTGTAAATATCCGCTACAATGACCTTCACAGCGGCCAAAGCCTGACAGAGTGGATGCAATCGCAAGCGGACAAAGTGTCAGAGGAGTTCGAAATGCCGATCTCAATGAAGGTCAAAGTCTCGGGGGAAAGCTTCCTTACACCGCCCGGTGCACTTTCCAATCTGGTCGCAAAATCCGTTGAGGCCGAGACAGGCGTCAAGCCAGAGTTCTCTACCTCTGGCGGCACGTCCGATGCGCGTTTCGTTAAAGACCATTGCCCTGTTGTCGAGTTCGGCCTTGTGGGTAAAACGATGCATCAGGTAGATGAAAACGTGCCAATCGAACAGATCACCCAGCTCAAAAACATCTATACGCGCATCCTGACGGATTACTTTGAATGAGCGTTTCGCTGACTGAAGACATCCCTCTCTGTCATTCCTTGCGGCGGATTGTTTTCACGCATGAACAAGGCGTCAGCGAAGAGGAAGAGGTGGATGGCCTTGACGATGACGCCATCCATTTTCTAGCCGAACTTAATGGCTCGCCGGTAGGCACCGCACGTATTTTAATAAAAGGCGACACAGCAAAAATCGGACGTGTCTGCGTTTTGAAAGAGGCACGAGGAACCCAGCAAGGGCAAGCGTTGATCCGTGCATGTATCGACTGGTCGCGCAAGCATGGTTTGAAGCGCGCTGTGCTCGGATCCCAATTGCATGCGCTTGGTTTTTATGAGGCGTTAGGCTTCACAGCCTTTGGCCAGGTCTATGACGATGCGGGTATCGAGCATCGCGATATGGAGCTACATTTGTGAGGCCCAAACTGGTTGTCATGGTAAAAGAACCGCGAGCTGGCCGCGTGAAAACGCGGCTTGGGCGGGACATCGGTTTAACTGCTTCAGCTTGGTGGTTTCGCCATCAGACCCGTTCACTCCTACGCCGTATCGAAGACCCGCGCTGGGATGTGGTGCTGGCAGTGGCTCCGGATGTTGAAGGATTCAACAGCCGTATTTGGCCCGCCCATTTGCCCCGCGTTGCACAAGGGCGCGGCAACCTGGGCGATCGCATGGCACGGGTGTTACGTGGCTTTAACGGTGGTCCCCTGTGCATCATCGGCGGTGACATTCCTGGCGTAAACCGCGCCCGCATCGCCGACGCCTTCCGCGCGCTTGGCAATCACGAGGCTGTTTTTGGTCCAGCATTTGACGGTGGCTATTGGCTGATCGGTATGAAACGTGCGCGCGCTATCGCCCCGACTATTCTGCGGGATGTACGTTGGTCAACAAAGCACGCCCTTGCCGATAGCGAGCGTAGTTTAGGGCAGATGACAATAGCCCGTATCGCGACGTTACACGATGTGGATACAGCAGATGATCTGCTGGTCCGCTAATGCGCTTGCGCGCAGTTCCGAGCGGCTATTGATACAATTTTGACATAGCTTTTTAAGCGGCGGACGAATAATAAAAATTTGTACGTAAACAACCAAACGAGTGAGTTATTTCAATGTCAGGTGGACAAACAACAATTTTCAAATTTTCAGGCAACACGAAAGAATGGTTCGGTATTTGGATCGTCAATCTTTTGCTTTCTATTATTACAATCGGCATTTATTCGGCTTGGGCGAAAGTGCGCACCAAGAAATATTTCTACGGCAACACATCGCTTGATGGCCGCACCTTCGACTACCACGCAACCGGTGGGCAGATTCTGAAAGGGCGCCTTATCGTCATCGCAGCGATTGTTGTGTTCCAGATTATCATCACGCTCATGCCAATTCTGGGTCTTATCCTACTGCTCGGCCTCCTTGTTGCTTATCCGTGGCTGATAACCCGCGCGATGATGTTCAACGCACGCATGTCCAGCTTCTCAAACGTGCGTTTCAACTTTGTAGGAACCGTCGGCCGCGCAGCAATGGTCTTTCTGCTTTACCCGATCCTCTGTGCTTTGACGCTTTATACAACAGCGCCAATTCTGGATCGAACGGTGAAACGGTTCTCGATCGATAATCATCGCCTTGGTACAGCAAAATTCTACATGGACGCGCCGCTGAGCAGCTTTTACAAAGCCGCAGGCTTGGCATTGCTTTGGATCATTGTTGTTTTCGTCGGTGCAGCCGCTGTTGGTGGATTCAACATCTTGGCGTTGGGCGATATGATGATGGATCTGGAGAACGATCCAACTGCCTTCATCAGCTTTATGATTAGCTTTTACGCTGTTTTCTTCCTGGGCTTCATCCCGGCTGCGTTCATCTATCAGGCGCTGACGCGCAATGCGATTTACAACGGGACGACACTGACCGGTGGTCACACGCTCTATTCCAATGTGGCTGTGACGCAGATGTTCTGGATTGCTCTGTCCAACATGGTCGTTGTTGTTTGCACTGTGGGTCTGATGCTGCCTTGGGCGCAAATTCGCATGTCACGCTATCTTGCCGATCACACTGGCGTTGCGCTGGGCGGTTCGCTGGATGATTTTGTTGGCACACAGCAAGAAGCGACAAGCGCGCTTGGCGATGCCTATTCCGACATCGAGGGCATTGACCTTGGCCTGCCGATCTAAGCGATCAGAAAAATGACGAACCCGTTTTCGCTGGATGGTTCTGCTTTCCTTCCAAGTGCGTCGCGAAAAGTCGCGGCGCGCTTGGATGTGGCCGATCACAACGGACAAACATGGGTTCGGATTATTGGAGCGGGCGAGGAAGAACTCGCCCGCGATATTTTGGCGAGCGTTCAGATCGACCCTGCGCTTGGCCGAACCCCGCGCAAACTGACGTTTTCAGATGGCACCGTTTTTGAAACGCCCGATCATGCCGGCTTTCAGCATATCGATGGCGATAGTTACTGGTCGAAACTGCATCGGCTAGAACGCTTTAGTCCCCATCTGGTTGGTTTCACGCTGGCCTGCCTCGCGGCGGCATACCTGCTTTGGCGCTATGGCTTGGACGCTCTCGCCGGGATCGCCGTTGCAATGACACCCATGGTTGTTGTCGAGCAGATTGATCGCGGCACGCTACAAACGCTCGATTACGTTATGGCAGAGCCAAGTCGTCTGCCGCAAAGCGAAAAAGATCGCGCGTTGGTGATTTATGAACGGGTTGTTGCCGCACTTCCTGAAAAGGAACGCAAGGCACGAGACTTCAAATTGCTGTTTCGCGATATGCCCGAAGTCGGTGCCAACGCCTTTGCGCTGCCGGGCGGAACAATGGTGATGACGGATGATCTGATTCAGGATTTTCCAAGTGAAGACGTTCTGGCAGGTATCTTGGGCCATGAAGTTGGCCATGTCGTCGAAGAACACGGATTGCGCCGTTTGTACCGTTCGCTCGGGGCTTATGTTCTGATTGCGCTGCTCGCGGGCGAAACAGGCCCGATGCTTGAAGATGTCTTGCTAGAGGGTAATGCGCTGCTTTCACTTTCTTACGGACGGGATCAGGAAAGCGCGGCAGATGAATTCGGTTTGGCCTTGTCGCATCAGGCGGGCTATGATCCGGCTGGCCTGAAAGAGTTCTTTGAGACGTTGGCAAAAGAAATGGGCGAGCCACCACAATGGATGTCGAGCCATCCGAACCACGACAATCGGGTTCAAGCCATTGATGCATTCATCAAGGGTCTACCCGCGCGGTAGGATTTAGATTTAGTTTACGGGCAGATGGGTGTAGGCCCAGCTTTATGAACAAAACACCTTCCAAATCCGCGATCCTGCAATGGATTACCGACAATCCAGCTCTGACGGCCAAGCGCGAAATCGCCAAAGCCTTCGGAATCAAAGGCGCGGCGCGCATTGATCTAAAACGCATCCTGAAAGAGCTGGAAGCAGAAGGCCATCTGCAAAAGCGCAAGAAGACCTTTCGTGAGCGCGACAGCCTGCCACCTGTTTCGGTGCTTCAGATCATCGGGCCTGACAAGGACGGCGATCTAGAGGCCCGTGCGATGGAGTGGGAGGGCGACGGACCAGAGCCGCAAATCCTTGTGATTCCCAAATCAGGTGACAAAGCGCTGGGCGCGGGGGATCGTATTCTAGCGCGCGTGAGCAAGCTGAAAGGCGCTGGCAATCTATATGAAGCCCGCCTGATCCGTCACATCGGCGCGAACCCGGAACGGATTATCGGTGTGTTTCGTCAAGGTCATGAGGGCGGTCGTATTCTGCCCGTCGATAAGGGCGCATCCAAAGAATGGCTTGTGCCTGCGGGTGCATCAAACGGCGCAAAAGACGGCGAATTGGTCGAAGCAGAACTTACAGGGTCCAAGGCGCGAATGGGCCTGCCGCGTGCGCAAGTGGTCACGCGCCTTGGTGATCCAAGCGCGCCCAAAGCGGTATCGCTGATTGCAATTCACCAACATGGTATTCCAGATCATTTCCCTGACGAAGTGATCGCCGAAGCGGATAAAAAAGAACCCGCAGGCCTGAATGGCCGCACTGACCTGCGTGATGTGCCGTTGGTCACGATCGACCCGGCCGATGCGCGCGATCATGATGACGCCTGCTATGCGCAGGCAGACACAGATCCTGCGAACGCGGGCGGTCATATCCTTTGGGTGGCGATTGCCGATGTGGCGCATTATGTGACGCCGGGTTCGGAGTTGGACCGCGAGGCCCGCAATCGGGGCAACTCCAGCTACTTCCCCGACCGCGTTGTGCCGATGCTGCCTGACCGTCTTTCAGGCGATCTATGTTCACTGCACGAGGGCGTCTCGCGCGCCTGTATTGCTGTGCGCATTGTCATCGACAGCGAAGGCAACAAGCTGCGCCATGAGTTCCTGCGCGGATTGATGAAATCCCCCGCATCGCTGAACTATACCGAAGTGCAGCAAGCAATGGATGGCAATCCGAACGAGAAAACAGCGCCACTCGTCAGCTCTGTCCTGCGCCCGCTATATGCAGCCTATGCCGCGTTAAAGAAGGCCCGCGCTATACGTCAGCCGCTGGAACTGGACCTGCCAGAGCGCAAGATCATTCTGGACGACGATGGCAATGTGACTTCGGTTGCTTTCGCGGAACGCTTCGATGCACATCGTTTGATCGAAGAGTTTATGGTCCTTGCCAATGTCTGCGCCGCTGAAACGTTGATCGAAAAGAAACAACCGCTGCTGTTCCGCGTGCATGAAGAACCTGCGCAAGAGAAGCTGAACGCGCTTCGCGAAACCGCTGAGGCAGCGGGTCTGACCTTGCCCAAGGGCCAGGTGCTGCAAACGCGCCACCTCAATCAACTGTTGAAACAGGCGGCGGATACAGATGAGTCCGAGTTGATTAATATCTCAACTTTGCGCAGCATGACGCAGGCCTATTACGCGCCCGAAAACTTCGGGCACTTCGGTCTTGCGCTACGCAATTATGGACACTTCACATCGCCCATCCGCCGCTATGCTGATCTGATCGTTCACCGCGCGCTTATCACTGCGCACGGTTGGGGCAAGGATGGTCTGACGCAGGCCGATGCCGATGGTTTGAAAGAAACGGGCGAGCATATTTCCCAAACCGAACGTCGCTCCATGGTGGCGGAACGTGACACAACAGATCGCTACCTCGCAGCGTTCTTGAGTGAACATGTCGGTGAAGAGATGGGCGGGCGCATCAGCGGGGTCGTCAAGTTCGGTGTCTTTGTAAAGCTGGACGCGACAGGTGCGGACGGGCTTATTCCTGTACGCTCGCTCGGGCGTGAGTACTTTAACTTTGACGCGGATAGCTCGACCCTGATGGGATCGGAAAGCGGCGTGATGATCGGGCTCGGCATGCGCGTCACGGTCAAGCTCGCCTCTGCCACGCCGCAAACGGGCGGCGTGGAGCTGGAGTTGCTAACGCTTGACGGCAATGAATTGCCAAGGGGCGGTGGTTCTCAACGCGGCCGCGGCAAACCCGCCAAGCGCAAGATGGTGAGCGCCAAGCGCAAGGCGGATAAGGTGAAACGTAAAGTCAAACGCACGCGCTAGAGTTTGGGATAAGCCTGATCGCG
Organism: Planktotalea sp.; assembly: GCF_049680325.1. Taxonomy (GTDB): domain Bacteria; phylum Pseudomonadota; class Alphaproteobacteria; order Rhodobacterales; family Rhodobacteraceae; genus Planktotalea. Next base: position 4,869 of record NZ_JBAUHO010000256.1, on the reverse strand, counting down.
CATGCGCGCGACGTAGGCGGGCAGCTCGCCCCAACCTTTTAGCAACTCGCGGGCGGCTGTTTTGACGGGCAGACGCAGGATCATGTCCAGAACAGGTGCAATTGCAGCGTCGGCCGCGCACGGCGCAACACCGAACAGGAATTTCTGTTCCCCAAGCTGCATTGTAAGGGCATTCAAATCGCGCTTCATCTGCTCGATGCGCTCTGCCTCGCTAAATTGCGCAGTGCCTTGCATCGTTAACTTGGTGCGCACGTTCTTGCGAAACTTGCGCGTAAGTGGGCCACGGATAAAACCTGGTAGGAAGTGGAAAAACGCTTCTCGGGTGATCTCCCAATTTTCGTCCACGAGCCAGCGATCATGGACTAGAATATTGTAGATGCCAGTCTCTGCCATTTGGACAAGCGCATGCGCGCGGGCCTTGTCCTGATCGCTGAGGCCTTTGTGAAAATCAATGCCTTTGCTTTCCAGATGGGCCTGAATTTGCGCGCTATCGGGGACAAGCATTTCACCGTCGCGCAGCACAGGGAGGCGACCCAGCGGCATTGGCCTTGGATCGTTCAGATATTCGGGCTTCCATTGCAGGCCAGACATTTGCAACAGGCACATCGCTTTGACGCAATAGGGGCTGTGGCTTGGGGCACCGAAACTGCCGGGAAAAGTGAGGAGTGTGAGCATGATTTGATTTCCTATGTTGCTGATGCCCGTGCTAACAGAGGCTGCTGCCAGTTTTTGTCAGTAGCTTTGTCTAGAATGTAGAAATGTCACGCACCGCCCGTCTGTTCCAGTTGATGCAAGCCATGCGCCAAGCCGCGCCGCCCGTGCGCGCCGAAAATCTTGCGCAAGAGATGGGCGTGTCCCTGCGCACGATCTATCGCGACATTGACAGTCTGCGTTCCCTCGGGGCGCTTATCGATGGTGAGGCGGGCTATGGTTACACCTTGATCGAGGATGCGACGCTGCCGCCGCTGGGCTTTGACGATGAAGAAATAGAAGCCTTGGTTCTGGGGCTGCGCGAGGTCGGGCAAACAGGTGACCCATCCCTTGCAGAGGCGGCCATGCGTGCGCTGGGCAAGTTGAAAGGACGCCTGCCACCACGCCAATCGCATCGCCTTGAACATGCGGTTTTGTCGGCACGCCGATTTCGCGAGCGGCCAGAACCGGGCGTTGATCCGCGCGTGTTACGTCAAGCTGCCTGGGACGAGGTCGCGATCAGTTTTTCCTATGTGGACAAAGAAGGCATCGCGACCACGCGCAGCGTTGATCCTTTGGGCATTACCTCGCTGGATAGCGTGCAATGCTTGTTAGCGTTTTGCCACTTGCGTCAAGACTACCGCTCATTCCGATTGGACCGCATGCGCGCACTTGAAGTCAGCGAAGACAGCTTCCGACCTAAACGCGTTCCTATGCTGCGCGAATTCATTGAACGCATCCGCAATGATCCATTTGCGTCGGCGAATACCCGCAACCCGTTTTCTTGATTTCTTCCGTAATGGAAACAATCAGGTTAGGCTGTGGTGCAATCCTTGAAAGGTTCACTATGCGTACGTTGACCCTAGCACTCTCGTTGGTTTTGTTTGCATCCCTGCAAGCACGTGCAGAGCTTGTCGAGCGATCTGTGCGCCCGGAAATGCGTCCTGCTGAAACAGCTGTCCAAGGTTCGCTTAAGACCGTCGCGCTTAATGCAAAGATACGACCCATTGCCCGCCCTGTTGTTGTGCAGAAAGAGCGCGCTGTGACGCCAGAAGCGATACTGGCCGCCACCTCAAACGCAGGTTTCAAACGCTGGATCTCGGGATTTCGCAAGCGTGCCTTGAGCGCGGGGATTAGTCCCGCCGCCTTTGATCGTGCATTTCGATCCGTTCAATACGACGCCAAAGTGATCGAGCGGGATCGCAATCAATCGGAATTCACCAAGACGATTTGGGAGTATCTGGACAGTGCAGCATCAGAAAAACGCATTGCCAACGGCAAGGCCGCGCTGGCAGCGCATGCCGACAAGCTGAACGCGATTGAAGCAAAGTATGGGGTTGATAAGGAAGTCGTCGTTGCGGTTTGGGGGCTGGAAAGCGCCTATGGCGAGTTTCGTGGCGACACGCCAATTGTTTCCGCATTGGCAACATTGTCTTACGATGGACGTCGTGGCCGGTTCTTTGAAAGCCAGTTGATCGCAGCGCTGAAAATCCTTCAAGCAGGTGATACGACGCCCGAAAACATGACAGGCAGTTGGGCAGGTGCGATGGGACACACGCAATTTATCCCGACATCCTATTTGGCCTACGCAGTTGATTTCACTGGCGATGGCCGCCGCGACATCTGGGCGGATGATCCATCTGATGCACTGGCCTCAACCGCGGCTTATCTGGGTCGATTTGGCTGGCAAAAAGATGTGCCATGGGGTGTGGAAGTGGTTTTGCCGGATGGTTTTGACTACGGTTTGGCAAGTCGAAAGATCACAAAATCACCGGCAGACTGGGCTGCGCGCGGCGTACTTTCTGCCGATGGAAAACCTGTGCCGAACCATGGGGCGGGCTCCATCCTTTTGCCAGCGGGCGCGCGCGGGGCGGCGTTTATGGTGTTCAAGAATTTTGCGGTGATCGAACGCTACAATGCAGCGGACGCCTATGTGATCGGAGTTGGTCATTTGAGCGACCGAATTGGCGGCGCTGGCCCCATCAAGGCAAGCTGGCCACGTGAGGATCGTGCGTTGACGTTCAAAGAACGCCAGCAAATGCAGCGGCTGTTGACTGCTGCGGGTTTCAATACACGCGGTGTCGATGGCAAAATTGGTCCGAACTCTGTGAAAGCGATCAAAGGCTTTCAGCGCTCGGCTGGTATGATCCCTGACGGTTACCCTTCGCTAAATCTGCTCAATCGTTTGAAAAATTGATGGGTCAGGAGCTTCCTGCGCGCGCTTTCTAGCAGAGAGAAAGCCTAGCGATGCATCGATTTCGGGCAATGTCCTTTGATGTAGCATTGCTCGACCGAATTCAGGGTTTCTTTGTTGGGTTCAAAGAAGACATGACCGCCGCACGGGTTCGTTGACAGGACATATCCAGCCTTCGTTTGCTTCAAGAAAGCCAGCGCATTCTTCCCGCTTTGCGCTCCGGCACACCATGGCCCGTAACAGCTGACTTCAAACATGAGCGCTGTGTTGAACGGCTTTGTGAAACCTGATTTCGTCAGCGCCTTGCCCTTGATACGTGCTTTGATGCGGGTGATCGGTGGTGTTTGTTCCTGCCGGGACATATCGACTTTGGGCAGCTTGCTTTCGTCAAAGCGCAGGGTGCCCGTCACGGCGACATAGCCTTCTTCTGCTTCGATGACTTCGTGCAATGCTTCGGGCACGCCATAAGGCATGCATGAAAGCGCAGATGCAGGCGCTGCGATTACAAGTGCGGCGCAAATTCCTGCAAGACGCGTGCATAGACGTCGCGTTTGAAGGGCACGATATTGGCCACTAACTGATCGGCAGGCGTCCAGCGCCATTCGGAAAATTCGGGAATTTCCGTTTCGATGTTGATGTCGCTGTCCTGCCCGTGAAACCGCATGAGAAACCATTTCTGTTCCTGCCCTTTGTAACGCCCTTTCCACAGCTTTGGCACAAGTGCATGGGGTAGGTCATAGGGAAACCACCCTTCGGTTTCCCCAAGAACGGTTACCAGGCCAGGCGTGACGCCTGTTTCCTCTTCAAGTTCGCGCAGGGCAGCCGCGCTTGCATCTTCACCCTTGTCGATGCCGCCCTGAGGCATCTGCCACGCATTCGCACTGCTATCGAGGCGCTGTGCGGTAAAGACTTCGCTTGCGGCGTTGATCAACATGATTCCAACGCAAGGGCGATAAGGGAGTGCAGCGATTTGGTCGGGGGTCATTTGGGCGTCCTTGCAAGAGCGAATTCAATAGGCATGAGGTCTGTCTTAAACCGATGATCTGAATCGCGCTAGAGCGTGGTCACCATACGGCGCGTTTAAGCAGTAAGGTTCTTCATTTCAGCGATAAGCTCCAAGGCCTCGCATTGTGTATTGCGAATGTTAGGTCGAAAATCCTGGCTTTCGGCGCGTCGTCGAATATCGGCTTCCGTTTCCATACCAGCCGCATATCGGACAGAACCGAGCGAAAACTCTTGGTTGAGCTTCTTTCCGCGCGCCGCGTATCGGATCCAGGCGGGGGACTGTATGCGTGTATTTTCGTAGTTAATCAGAAAATACCACTTCTGATTGGTCGGTTTGATTTGCTGTTCGATGTAGTCATAAACATCGTTAACATCTCGCGAATGCTCAAAGGAAAGATCCGAGAAATCGACATGCATAATCTGTTCGTCGGGCAGGAAATCTATCCGCCATATAAGGTCCTTCGTTGTGAAACTTGGCACCATGACGATCTTTTTTAATCGCTTCGAAGGAAGCGTGAGAAGTCGCGCCAGCGCACTGTCGCGATCATAGAACAAGTTCGGATCAAAGGCTTCGGTGCCGGCATCACGTTCTATCTGGCGGCGCGTAATTTCGGATGCGTCAAAGCGAACGCTACCCATTGAGTGAGCTTTGTTAAGCTCTTTCCCGCGCTTGGAGAACGCAAACCAAGCGCTTTGGTCAATCTTGGTGTCGCAATAATTCACAAGAAAGAACCAAAGGGAATCCCCTGTTTCAGCGATACGTTCTTCGATGTGGTCGTAAAAGAGATTTACATCCATCGAGTTCGTCAGCTCCAGACCTTCAAAGCTGACTTCCATGATCTGGCTGTCATTATGGAAAGTCACGCGTTGCGCGATATCGGAAGTAGAAAGCGCTGGTTGGGGCATACCTGAATTTCCATAAGCTGTGACTTTGTTCCTGATGGAAGTATTCAGTAAGTGTAATGTATACAATCGCACAC
>NZ_JBAUHO010000255.1:0-6287 GCF_049680325.1 Planktotalea sp. | reverse complement strand
CCACCAAAGGGCGTCACGTTAATATTGCCCAAACGATATTGATTGCGAATGTTGAGGCCTGCCATTGTGCGCCGTGCCTCAAAACTTGCAGCGCCCACATCATAGGATGCCTTGCCGTAAGTCAGATAGCCATCAAGCACGTAATTGCCGCCCAGAGAGGCCGCAAAATAGGGGCCGATCGCATAGGATGTTGCGTCGGAATTGACTACGCCAACGGCGCCATCCAATCGGTTCGCAGAGATGATCGCGCCTGCTACCACAGAGCCGAAGTTGCGATCAAAGCCAAACGTCAATTCGCCGCCTTGTCCGTCCAAGGTTCCCGTAAAGCGGCGCGCAGTTGCGTTGGCCCAGATATTCCAATCATCACCAAGCGAACCACCGCCGCGCGTAGACGCCGTAACGCCAAGCCCGCCAGATGTCCCTTGAAGACGCGCTACAGCGACGGATGAAACAGCCGTTCCGACGGCGCTGCTTTGGGCATTGGCTGAGGCTTGCGATGTTTTGCCAGCGATGACGCCAAAGTTAGGCCCTGCAAGCGCTGTTGTTGTACCTGCACCCGCTGAGCAACTTAGCGTGAACGTACTGCCGACGTTGTTGAAGGCCTCAAGCTGATGAACATCATCGCTTTGCGCCGTATACATAATATCCGCGCAAGCAGCAGAGCCGGGAAAATCGGCGCAATTTAGTTTGTTGCCACCAGCGGAATCGTTGAACTCCGCTCCAAGCGTGGCGGAAGATGTCATCAAGGTCAGCGTCTCGCCCGACGCGAGATCGATCATGATGTCCGCGTTGCCTGCTGGGCCTGCGCTAAAAACAACGCCGTCAACGCTGGCGCAGGTATAGGTCACAGCGATGGCAGGGGAGGCAAGCAACATCGCACTTAGGGCGAATGTGTTAAAAATGACGGATTGCACGCGATGGTTTTGTGGCATGGTAAATCCTGAAAAGAAAAATCGAAAAGTGAAAAGTTGAATCGCTGAGCTTGCGATCCGGGTCTGTCAATGGGGATGCTGTTCCCGGGGTTGTATGGAACATTTTCAATTCAAGGGGTTGTTGGGAATCATTTCCCGTTGCACGCTGATCTCTGAAGGGCGCTAAGCCCTGATTTGCATCGCTGCACCATTTGAAAACAAAGATTAGGCACATGCGGGCAAAGGCATTTATCAGTGCGCCACGTTTCTTACTCGGAGCGCATTTTCGCTTTTTGGGAGGACTGAATGACAAAAATAACTATGACCGTGAACGGTAAATCCGCTTCGGGCGAAGTCGAAGGGCGCACTTTGCTGTCCTCGTTTCTGCGAGAGGATTTGAACCTGACGGGAACACATGTGGGCTGTGATACCAGCCAATGCGGTGCCTGCGTTGTGCATGTAAACGGCGTGGCTGTAAAAAGCTGTACCATGCTCGCGGCAGAGGCTGATGGCGCAGAGGTTGCCACGATTGAGGGGCAAGCGGCACCCGATGGGACGCTTAACAAAATCCAGCAAGCGTTTCAGGACCACCACGGGCTTCAGTGCGGTTTTTGCACGCCGGGCATGGTGATGAGCGCGGCAGCCCTGCTCAAAGAAAACCCCAAGCCAACCGAGGCCGAAGTGCGCCATTACCTTGAGGGTAATATTTGCCGCTGCACAGGCTACCACAACATTGTGAAAGCCATTTTGGCAGCCTCTGGTCAGGAGATTCCCGCGATCGCGGCAGAATGATGTGGCGCGGTGCGTAAGATCACGCACCCTACGGTGACGAATGTAAGGTGAGTGCTTTGCACGCACCGACCTTTGGGAGGAATAACAATGCCAAAAGATGGCGGAATAGGTGCCAGCACAAAGCGGCGCGAAGACGTTCGGTTTCTAACGGGAAACGGAAAATATACAGATGACATCAATGTGCGCGGACAGGCCTATGTGCATTTTCTGCGCTCTGATGTGGCCCACGCGAAAATCAAAGGGATCAACACCAGCGCCGCTGAGGCTATGCCTGGTGTCGTGAAGATTTTCACAGGCGCGGATTTTGAAGGTGTTGGCGGCATCCCTTGCGGCTGGCTGGTCACGGACCGCCACGGCGAGCCGATGCAGGAACCTGCACACCCTGTTTTGGCGCAAGGCAAAGTGCGTCACGTTGGTGATCCGATTGCCGCGGTCGTTGCCGAAAGCCTTGCCGAAGCACGCGATGCTGCCGAAGCGATCGAGCTTGATCTCGAAGAACTTCCGGCGGTCGTGAACATGAAGGCGGCGCTGGCAGATGGCGCAACCAAGGTGCACGACGATTTGAACAACAACCTTTGCTACGACTGGGGTTTTGTTGAGGAAAACAAAGGCGCTGTTGACGCCGCTATCAAAGGCGCGGCGCATGTGACGACGCTGGAGCTGGTCAACAACCGCCTTGTTGCGAACCCTATGGAGCCGCGCGTTGCCGTGGGCGATTATGATCGCTCGGACGAGCAACACACGCTTTATACCACCTCGCAAAACCCGCATGTGATCCGCCTTTTGATGGGTGCGTTTGTGCTGGGCATTCCAGAGCACAAACTGCGCGTTGTGGCACCTGATGTGGGCGGTGGTTTTGGCACCAAGATTTTCCACTACGCGGAAGAGGCGTTCTGCACCTTCGCGGCTAAGGCGTGCAACCGCCCTGTAAAATGGACCGCGTCACGTTCCGAGGCATTCATGTCGGACGCGCACGGCCGTGATCACGTGACCAAGATCGAACTGGCGCTCGATAAGGATAACAACTTTGTCGCCGTGCGTACGGAAACGTTGGCCAATATGGGCGCGTATCTCAGCACATTTGCCTCTTCGGTTCCCACGTGGCTGCATGGCACTTTGATGGCGGGTAACTACAAAACGCCCAACATCTATGTGAACGTCAAAGCGGTCTTTACCAACACGGTTCCCGTGGATGCCTATCGCGGCGCGGGTCGCCCCGAAGCGACGTTCCAGCTGGAGCGCGTCATCGATAAAGCGGCGCGCGAGCTTGGCGTTGATCCGATTGCGCTGCGCCGTCAGAACTATATCACCGAATTCCCCTATGCGACGCCTGTTGCGGTGGAATATGACACAGGTGATTACAACGCGACGATGGACAAGTTGGAAGAGATTGCCGACATCGCCGGCTTTGCGGCGCGCCGCAAAGAAAGTGAAGCGCGAGGGATGATGCGCGGTTTGGGCATCAACAACTATATCGAGGCGTGTGGCATTGCGCCGTCCAATCTGGTCGGTCAACTCGGTGCGCGCGCAGGTCTTTATGATGCTGCGACAGTTCGGGTGAATGCGACGGGTTCGATCAGCGTTATGGTCGGGGCGCATAGCCACGGTCAGGGTCACGAGACGGCCTTTCCGCAGGTGGTCGCCGAAATGATCGGCATTGATGCGAGCCAGATTGATATTGTGCATGGCGACACGTCCAAAGTGCCGTTTGGCATGGGGACATATGGCTCGCGTTCTCTTGCGGTTTGCGGATCAGCGATGGTGCGCGCGACGGAAAAGATCATCAACAAAGCCAAGAAAATCGCAGCGCATTTGATGGAAGCAGCCGAAGCCGACATCGAACTCAAGGACGGCAACTTTTCGGTTGCGGGCACGGATAAATCCGTGGCCTGGGGCGATGTGACTTTGGCGGCCTATGTGCCGCATAATTATCCGCTTGAAGACATCGAGCCGGGTTTGGAAGAGACGGCGTTCTATGATCCCGCGAACTTTACCTATCCTGCGGGGGCCTATTGCTGCGAGGTGGAAGTTGATCCGGACACGGGCAAGGTCACTATCGAGCGCTTTGCCGCAGCGGATGATTTCGGCAATGTGATTAACCCGATGATTGTCTCCGGTCAGGTTCACGGCGGTATTGCGCAGGGTATCGGACAAGCGTTGATGGAGAACTGTGTCTATGACGACGAGGGTCAACTCTTGAGCGCCTCTTACATGGATTACACCATGCCGCGCGCGGACGATTTGCCGTTCTACACGGTGGATCATTCCTGCCAGACGCCTTGCACGCACAATCCTTTGGGCGTGAAAGGCTGCGGTGAGGCGGGTGCGATCGGCTCGCCGCCCTCTGTTATCAACGCGGTGATTGATGCTTTGAATTCGGGCGGACATGACGTTGCTCATATCGATATGCCAGCAACGCCCGCGCGTGTTTGGGCGGCGATGCAGGGCTGATTTGAAAGGTAGGACCGGGGGCCAGCCCCCGGACCCCCGAGGTATTTATGGACCAAAGAAGGGGAGACCCGAAGGGTTCAGGAAGGAAAGACAAGATGTATAATTTCGAGTTCGAGAAACCAAGCACGCTTGCAGATGCAGTTGCTGCAATGGCGGGTGATGAGGCGCAGGCGCTGGGCGGTGGGCAAACCTTGATCCCGACGTTGAAGCAGCGCTTGGCAAGTCCCGCTGTTCTGGTCAGCCTGACGGGCATTGCAGAGATGCAGGGTGTTTCAGCGGGTGCAGATGGCGGCGTTGTGATTGGTGGCGGAACAACACATGCGAGCGTCGCGGCGGGTGCGTCTGCCTATCCTGCGCTTGCGGCACTGGCGGGCCAGATCGGTGATCCTGCCGTGCGCGCGCGCGGTACGATTGGCGGATCTCTTGCGAACAATGATCCGTCGGCATGTTATCCTGCTGCGGCACTTGGATCGGGGGCATTGATTGTCACCAACGCGCGAGAGATTGCGGCGGATGACTATTTTGAGGGCATGTTTGCCACGGCCTTGGATGAAGGGGAGATCATCACCGAAGTGCGTTTCCCGGTTCCGGAAAAGGCGCACTACGAAAAATTCGTACAGCCAGCATCGCGTTTTGCATTGGTTGGTGTTTTCGTAGCGAAATATGCAGATGGCGTGCGCGTCGCGGTAACGGGTGCGTCTGAAGAAGGGGTGTTCCGTTGGAGCGAGGCGGAAGCCGCGCTAAGCGCGAACTTCAGTGCTGGTGCGCTTGATGGCTTGAGTGTTCCTGCCGATGGGATGATCGGTGATCTACACGGCTCAAAAGAGTATCGCGCGCATCTGGTGAATGTGATTACCAAGCGCGCTGTGACGGCTGCCGCATAAAGAGATATTTCGCGTAGAAATCTGCGCGAAATCAACAAAATGAACGCGCGTATCTGACACGGATCAAGGTACGCGCGTTTTTTATGGGCTAGATGAGTGTCCAAGAGTTCAGATCAACTATCAGGAGGCTCTGATGACACGTCTTGCTGGAATGCTTTTTTCACTTATCGCGACAACACTTGCGGGTAGCTTTATAGTTGCTGCCTTGACCATGGGCTATGACACGCTTCAGCCCCTATTGATTGCCGCTGCGATTGGCGGTCTTGTCGCCCTTCCTGTTACATATTTTGTTGCCAAAGCGATCGTTGACAACAACTAAGGGTCCCCGTTTCGACGGGTCAGCAGCGAGTTGCGCGCTTGGGAGTGAAGCTTGCGCCTCGCTGCTGTGCATCAGGACGTTTTGTAATCCAGAAAGGCACGTAAAGAGGCCTCGAATGCGCGCGGTTGTTCGGCATGTAGCCAATGACCGGCGTCCTGAATCTTTGCGAATTTTGCATTGCTGAAATAGGTTTTGATCGCAGTACGGTGCTCTGGCAGAACGTAATGCGAATTGGCACCAGACAGGAAAAGCGTGAGGCCATCATATCGCCCCTGTAGATCAGGGAAACCGAGGATCTTATCCATGTCACGCTCTAACGCATCCAGATTATAGAGCCAGCGTTTTTCTTTTATATCAAGGGATTGGGTGAAGAACGACTGGAGCGTTTTGTCCTCAACCGTGCGCGCAAGCTGCGCTACTGCATCGGCGCGGCGGTTCACCTGGCTTAGATCGACACCGCGCATGGCATCAATGAAATGTTGCTGTTGATGCTCATAGCTTACGGGGGCGATGTCAGCGACAAGGAGGCGCGCCACGCGTTCTGGTTCGGTGATGGCGAGGGTCATTCCTGCCTTGCCCCCCATGGAATGCCCCAAAAGATCAACGCTGCCCCCATGGGCACGGATCACTTCGGACAGATCGCTCGCCATATCAAGATAGCTGTGTGTGTCGGCCCGGAAACTACCACCGTGGTTGCGCATATCAGGCGCGATAACACGGCGGGTTTCGGACATGCGTTTCGCAATCACATTCCAGTTGCGTGCAGAGCCGAACAGGCCGTGCACGATCATCAAAGGCGGGCGCGTGGTATCCGTGCCGAAGGTCAATGTATGAAGCATGCATCAGCCATTAACGCGAATTAATAGGGCGTGCTAGTCTTGCCTGCTTGAGGCTGCTTTAGTGCGGCGCTAGGATCACGCGGGCTAGGGG
>NZ_JBAUHO010000254.1:0-3899 GCF_049680325.1 Planktotalea sp. | reverse complement strand
GCGTCGCACGCGCAAACCCAAGAGCAAGGCGCGCGTGATCTTTACCGCGAACATCTGGCGCTTTCGATGCAATACCCCCAGTTCAGCGATCCGGGCACCTGCCCCGCGTTTAGCGAAACAGAACAGATCGCTTATGAGGCCTATGTCACCCATCTGATCTACACCGCCGAAGAAACCAGCGCTGCCGACCCGAGTTGGGGTCCAGTGATGGAGGGCGCTTTGACGCTCCATGCGCCCTTTATTTGCGCGAGTATTGGCTCTGAAACCGCGCTAACCGACCCTGTCGCACGGATGTTGGCCAAAATCGCAGTGAGCGCCTGCTCTGAAATACCCGAGTGCAACTAAAGCCTGCGCCACGCGCCGTTGCCGCAGACGACGAAGCTGTGCTTCTACTAGGAGATGATATCACCGTGACAGTGACCCAAACGGGTACTGTTATCGGAACACACGTGAATGGCAGTACGGGTGCCGTGGATTTCGAGGGCGAAAATGCTTATTTTACGAACCACGGCACTGTCACAGGTACCGACATGTACGGGGTTTTCTTTGGCGAGGCGACCTCCACGCTGAACAACACGGGCCAGATTTCGGGCGTGACTGGTGCCCTGCTCTGGGACGCGTCCTCTTCGATCGTGAATAGCGGAACGATCATGGGTAACGAGGCCGGGACAACGGTTGACTACGATGAAAACGGCATAAGCGTGCGCGGTGATGCATCTGTCGTCACCAATCTTGCTGGCGGGATAATCGGCACAACGGCGCAGGATGGCTCTGGCGTCGTCTACATCTCAAATTTTTCAGGCAGCCTCGCAACGTTGAACAACTTTGGCCAGATCACGGGCGGCGCATATGGCGTCGTTAATTTTGACACGGGCGGCAGCACAGTAATCAACATTCAGAATCATGGCACAATTCACGGCGGCGTAGCGGGAATTCAGGGCGGCGTTGGCATGGAACATGTGTCCAACAGCGGATTGATTGTTGGTGATGTCAATCTCGGGACTGGCGCGGACAGCTACACCGGGGTCTATAGCGGCAGCGTCATTGGTAATGTGAATGGCGAGGCTGGCATGGACGTTCTCAAGGGCGGCGAGCTAAACGATTCTTTCTTTGGCGGCGACGATAATGATACCCTTTTTGGTCGCGGCGGCGATGACATGCTTTTTGGTGACGACGGCGAGGATGATATTCGCGGTGGATCAGGCGATGACGCTATCTTTGGCGGCAGCCAGGACGATACGATATACGGCCATTCAGGTAACGACGAGCTTGAAGGCGACGGCGGCGCAGATTTGATCGTGGGCGGCGCGGGTGATGATACCATCACAGGCGGCGGTGCGGGTGATGAATTGCGCGGCGGCGCGGGCAATGACGATTTGTCGGGGAATTCTGGTGCCGATGTGATCTATGGCGGCGCAGGCGATGACACGATTACAGGCGGCAGTGCCGCTGATGAAATGCGCGGAAATTCCGGCGCTGACGCTTTCGTCTTTACCGCTCAAAGCGACAGCAGCACTTCTGATTTTGACACCATTCTCGATTTCCAAAGCGGCCTTGTTGTGCTTGATTTCTCCGCCATCGACAGCTTTACCTTTATCGGCACGGACAGCTTTTCAGGAACTGGCGCGGAAGTGCGCTATCAGCTCACTGGCTCGGGTGCGCGGCTTAAGGTCGATGTGGATGGTGATGGCAGCACCGACATGCGGATCGAGCTGAACAATGTGGATGTGCTGACTGGCGCAGACTTCATTCTATAGGCGCACATAACACTTTGCCCTGATGAGACGCGTGCAAGGCATCGCGTCTCATCCGTTGTACTGACAGAGCCAAAGCCAAGCGACGCGCCCCGCTTTGCCCTTTTACCCTTGACGTGCAGGCTGGCCGTGCCAAACACCGTAGCCATGAGCACAGGTACATTAACAATTGATCTGGCCGCGATGGCGGCGAACTGGCGCGCGCTGGACGCTATGAGCGCGGCCGAAACCGGCGCGGTTGTCAAAGCCGACGCCTATGGAACGGGCATCGGCCGCGCGGCGCGCCGCCTTGCGCAGAGCGGTGCGCGCAAATTCTTTGTTGCGGCCGCCGAGGAAGGCGCAGACATTCGTCAAGCGCTTGGCCCGGAGCCAGAGATTTACGTGCTCTCGGGTCACATGTCGGGTGATACCGATATGATCGGCGATCTTGGTTTGATCCCCCTGCTCAGCTCGATCGATCAAATGCTGCGCCATTTCGAGGCGCTTCCGGCCACGCCCTTTGGCATCCAGCTTGATACGGGCATGAACCGTTTGGGCATGGAAGCGGGCGAATGGGAGGCCGTGCGAAGCCTTGTTTTGCCGCAAAACCCCCAGTTGGTCATGTCCCATCTTGCCTGCGCGGACGAGCCGGATCATCCGATGAATGCGCAGCAGTTGGCAGCCTTTACAGACATGACCGACGGCATAGATGCCCCCCGCTCGCTTGCCGCGACGGGCGGGATATTGCTGGGCGAGGATTATCATTTCGACGTGACCCGCCCCGGCATTGGCCTTTATGGCGCGTTGCCATTTGAACACGCCGCCCCTGTGGTTGCCATTGATCTGCCGATCATCCAGATCCGCGACGTGCTGACAGGCGAAAGCGTGGGGTATGGCAACACATGGATTGCCAAGCGTGACAGCCGTATCGCGACCGTCGCCAGTGGTTATGCTGATGGCATCCTGCGCGCGATGGGGCCGAACACCCAATTGTTTGCAAACGGTGTCCGCGTTCCGATTGCGGGGCGTATTTCGATGGATAGCATCTGCGTCGACATCACAGATGCCAAAGACATTCCTTCGGCGCTCGAACTGCTTGGCCCTAATCAAACCGTCGATACGCTTGCTGAGAACGCAGGTTCTATCGGCTATGAAATCCTCACGTCGCTTGGTGCGCGTTATTCAAGGCGGTATGTCGGATGAGCACTGTGCTGCGAGCCCTTGGTGCGCTAGGTGCCGCTACTTTGAGCCTGCTTGCTGCGCTTGGTCGGATCTCGCTTTATGCATTCGCCACATTGCGGCACATGTTCCGCCGCCCCTTTTATCTACGCGAACTTGGCATTGCGGTCATGAATGTGGGTTGGCTATCCCTGCCAGTTATCGGGTTGACGGCGATCTTCACGGGCGGCGCATTGGCCTTGCAGATCTACGCGGGCGGATCGCGCTTTAACGCCGAAGCCGTCGTGCCACAGATCGTAGCAATCGGCATGGTGCGCGAACTTGGCCCCGTCCTGGTCGGCCTGATGATCGCAGCGCGCGTGACCTCATCCATCGCAGCTGAAATTGCGACCATGAAGGTGACCGAACAGATCGACGCACTTGTCACCCTCTCCACCCATCCTATGCAATATCTGACTGTACCGCGCGTGCTCGCAGGGTTGATTTGCGTGCCATTTCTGGTGGGCATCGGCGATATCATTGGCATTTTAGGCGGCTATGCGGTGGCAACAGGAACGCTGGGGTTCAACGCCTCGACCTACCTTGTGAACACGGTCGATTTTCTGGAACTGCGCGACGTTGCATCCTCGCTCGCAAAAGGTGCGGTCTTTGGCGTCATCGCGACGTTGATGGGCTGCTATTACGGCATGAACTCCGGGCGCGGTGCGCAAGGCGTGGGCGCGGCAACCAAGGGCTCGGTCGAAGCGGCCGCGATCCTGATACTGGCGGCCAACTTCGTTCTGACAGGGGTGTTCTTCTCGCTATGATTACGCTCTCAAACGTCAAAAAGTCCTTTGGTGACAATCATGTCCTTCGCGGCGTTGATCTTGAAATCGCGCGCGGCACTTCGATGGTTATCATCGGTGGCTCTGGCACGGGTAAGTCCGTGGCGCTGAAATCGGTGCTGGGTCTTGTGACGCCTGATAGCGGGACAATCATGGTCGATGG
>NZ_JBAUHO010000253.1:0-8202 GCF_049680325.1 Planktotalea sp. | reverse complement strand
TATCCCCCGGGGGTGGGGGGGTGTTAAAACCCCAGCCTTGGCCTCGAGAAATGGCTGAACTGATACCCCTGGAGCTGCCTGAAAACCCGCGCCTTGCAGGCAACATTACCTATTTCGCACGCGCATTGCGCAAGGCGGGCCTGCCCATCGGGCCGGGCCGCGTCATCGACGCCATACACGCGGTAGAGGCGGCGGGTTTCACCGACAGGCGCGATTTCTTCTGGACCTTGCAAGCCTGCTTTGTCTCGCGCCCGGAGCATCGCGCGGTCTTCAGTCAGGTCTTTCGTCTCTACTGGCGTGATCCACGGTTTATGGAACATATGATGGCGATGATGCTCCCTGCCATTCGCGGGGTTCAAGAAGACAAGGCACCCAAAGCCGCTGAAAAACGCGCGGCCGAGGCCCTGCTTGACGGGGCCAATCGCGATGTGCCGCAGCAAGAGGATGACAAGGACGAAGGCACGGAAATCGAAATCGACACCTCGCTTACCATGTCGTCGGAAGAACGCCTGCGCTCCCTCGATTTCGAGCAGATGAGCACAGATGAAGTGGCGCAGGCCAAGCGCATCCTTGCACGGCTGAAATTGCCAGTTGCGCCGCTAAAATCGCGCCGCCTGCGCAGCGCGGCCTCTGGCGCGAACATCGACTTTCGCGCGAGCATGCGCGCCTCGATGCGGCAAGGCGGTGAAATCCATCACCTTGCAAGGCAATCCCCGCGCATTCGCTGGCCCAATCTTGTGGTGCTTTGCGATATTTCGGGCTCCATGAGCCAGTATTCCCGCCTTGTGCTGCATTTTCTGCATGCTGTTGCCAACGACAAAGGCGCGGGCTGGGCCAAGGTCCATGCCTTCACCTTCGGCACCCGCCTGACCAATATCACGCGGCACCTGCGCCAGCGCGACGTGGACGCAGCGCTCG
The DNA here is from genome assembly GCF_049680325.1 of Planktotalea sp. Lineage (GTDB taxonomy): Bacteria > Pseudomonadota > Alphaproteobacteria > Rhodobacterales > Rhodobacteraceae > Planktotalea. The sequence goes on along the minus strand of NZ_JBAUHO010000253.1, from coordinate 7,284 downwards.
CAGCGGCTGGGGCAGAGGCGCAGGATTGGGAAGGCGGCACGCGCATCGGCGAGAGCCTTGAGCGTTTCAACAAAGACTGGTCGCGCCGCGTGCTCGGGCAGGGCGCTTTGGTGCTCTTGATAACCGATGGCCTTGATCGCGGAGAGCCAGAACGCCTAAGCGCTCAAATGCAGCGTTTGCAACTATCCTCAAAACGACTCATCTGGCTTAACCCCTTGTTGCGTTGGGATGAATTCGCACCCAAAGCACAAGGCATCCGCGCCATGCTGCCCTATGTCGACAGCTTTCGCGCAGGTCATTCCATTGCCTCTCTTGAAGATTTGGCGCAGGCTTTGTCGCAAAGCCATGACAGCGGTGAAAAGACCCGCCTCATGCGCGCAATGTCTGAGGAGAATGCCCGATGAGCGAGGCCAGTTTTGAGCAGATTCCGGAACAAGCCCTTGCCTGGCATCGCGCGGGTAAGGGAGCGGCGCTTGCCAGCGTCATCGAAACCTGGGGCAGCGCGCCGCGCCGCACGGGCAGCCAGCTTGCGATCAGCGGGCAGGGGGACATCATCGGCTCTGTCTCTGGTGGCTGCGTCGAGGGCGCTGTGATTGTTGAGGCGATTGAAGCGATTGAACATGGCGATGCGCGCGAATTGGAATTCGGCGTTTCGGACGGGGATGCTTTTGCTGTTGGCCTGGCCTGCGGCGGAACGATCCGCATACTTGTTGAACCCATCGGCACGGTCTTGAGCGAGCCGCTTTTGGCCGAACTTTGCACCGCGCGCGCCGCGCGCCAGCCAATCGCTTATGTGGCTGATCTGGATACGGGCGCGCGCCGCCTGCAACGCGAGGGGTTCGATGCGCGTTTCCGCATGGATCGATCCGGTTTTGAAGAGGGCAGCCGTCTCTTCGTCGCTATTCACAACCCGCCGCTGCGCCTTGCGGTCGTGGGGGCGGTTCATATTGCGCAAGCCTTGCTGCCGATGGCGCAAATGGCGGGCTATGATCCCGTGTTGATTGATCCGCGGGAAACCTTTGGCTCGCAGGCGCGGTTTCCAAACCAGAACATCCTGAACGACTGGCCTGCCGATGCGCTTGCGGCCTATGGCCTTGATACGCGCAGCGCGCTGGTGCTGCTGACCCATGATCCAAAACTGGATGATCCCGCACTTGAAATCGCGCTGAAATCCGAGGCCTTCTACATCGGCGCGCTCGGCTCGACCCGCACGCATTCCAAACGTGTCGCGCGCCTGAAAGAGGCGGGTTTTAGCGACCACGACATCGCCCGCATCCACGGTCCTGTCGGCCTTGATTTAGGCGCCTCCAGCCCCTCTGAAATCGCCGTGTCGATCATGGCCGAAATGACGCAGGTCCTGCGCAAGGGCGCGCTTTGAAGTTTGGTGCGGTTCCTCTTGGCGATGCGCGTGGCGGCATACTTGCCCATTCCATTGCCCTGCCAAAGGGGCGGCTGCGCAAGGGCATCGTTCTGGATCAATCCCATATTGAACAGCTGCATGCGCTCGGGCAGGTGCAGGTCACCGTCGCCCGGTTGGAGGCAGGTGATATCGAGGAAAATGAAGCCGCGCGCCGCTTGGGCGACGCTTTGCTTGCAGGATCGGTCGGGCTGCGCGCGAGCAAAGCGGCAACAGGGCGGGTCAACCTGATCGCAGATGGCGCGGGGCTGGCGGTATTGGATGTGTCCAAGCTGACAGCGCTGAATGCGGTCAATCCGATGATCTCTTTCGCAAGCGTGCCTGCGCATCATCAAATGCATGCGAATGCGATGCTGGGCACAGTCAAGATCATCTCGTATGCGGTGCCCGAAGGTGATCTGGTCGCCGCCTGTGCCCATGCGCGCGGGGCGGTGCAATTGGCGCAGCCGCTGAAACAAAACGTGTCGCTGGTTATCACCCAGATCAATGCGGGCAGCGATGAAAGCAAGGCGATTGCCGCAAGCGAAGCGCGCCTTGCAGCGCTCGACAGCCCGTTGATCGAAACACTGACATGCGCCCACACAGGCGCGGCGCTCAAAGATGCGATAGGCGCAGCAAAGGGCGATGTGATCCTCATTCTGACCGGCTCGGCAACCTCTGATCCGCAGGATGTCGCGCCCTCTGCATTGATCGCAGCAGGTGGCACGTTAGAACGGTTTGGTATGCCCGTAGACCCCGGTAACCTGCTGTTCCTCGGCTCTTTGCAAGGCAAACCCGTTATCGGCCTACCGGGCTGCGCGCGCTCGCCAGCGCTTAACGGGGCGGACAAAGTGCTCTCTCGCGTGCTTTGCGGCGTGCCGGTCACCAGTGAAGATATCGCAGCCATGGGCGTTGGCGGGCTGCTCAAGGAAATCCCCACGCGCCCAAGGCCCCGCAATGTTTAAACCCTTCTGTGGTCCCCAAATACCTCGGGGGGGGCTGATCTTCGATCAGGCGGGTGCAGCGCCCCGTTAAACGCGTGGCTTGCGCGCGACGAAATCAATCAATGCGGACATGCCGACATGGGCCGAACCCGACCGCTGCTCGGCCTCGTATTCCTCGCAAACCAGGATATCACAGCCCAAGAATATCTCATCGAAATCACCCGCCGTATACATGTTTTCAACATTGGGCGGCCCGCCTGTGCCAAACTCGATCTGTTTGGGCGTATAGCCATGAATCACCACCAACCCACCGGGTTTCGTTGCAGCCAGCATTTTGCGCCAAAGCTCATTTCGTGCGGCTGGGCCCACGAACTGGAAAAACAGCCCCAATGTGATGTCAAAAGCATCGCTTGGCCAATCCCATTCAAATAGATCCGACTGGATGAATGTCGCGCAAACACCATTCAGAGCGGCCAGTTTTTCCGCCTTGGCAACAGCGGAGGGGGCGAATTCCACGCCCGTTACATCCAAACCCCGTTTGGCCAAATGCACCCCGTTTCGCCCTTCGCCCTCGGCAATAGAAAGCAGCGATTGACCGGGTTCAAACAGGTCTGCGTGCTTTAACAGGAATGGGACCGGGTCCGTACCGAACAGATACCCGTCTTTGGCAAAGCGTTCTTCCCGCATAATGCAGCCCTTTAGTGAATCTTGGTATTGTCAGCTTCTCAAACTGCTTCATATTGCTTGGCAAGTGAACCCCAAGAGGAGCGATTAAAATGACACGCCTTACTGCGAAAGACTTTGATCCTAAACTGCTCGAACTTTATGATTTTTACGCGCACGGCATGATTACCAAGCGCCAGTTCCTTGAGGGGGCGGCAAAATTTGCTGTGGCAGGCATGACCGCAACGACCATTCTTGGATTGATGGCACCTAACTATGCGCTTGCCGAGCAGGTGTCCTTTAACGATCCCGATATCATGCCTGAATATATCACCTATCCATCGCCAAACGGGCATGGCGAGGTCCGAGGATACATGGTGCGTCCGGCTGGCGTCGAGCGCAAATTGCCCGCAGTTGTCGTCGTGCATGAAAATCGCGGCCTTAACCCCTATATCGAAGACGTTGCGCGCCGTTTGGCCAAGGCGGGCTTTATGGCGCTTGCACCTGATGGGCTAAGCTCTGTTGGCGGGTATCCGGGAAATGACGCTGAAGGGCGCGACCTTCAAAAAACCGTTGATCCGAAAAAACTGATGAATGATTTCTTCGCAGCTATCGAGTTTCTGATGGCGCATGAAGGGTCTACCGGCAACGTCGGAATTACCGGCTTTTGTTATGGCGGGGGCATCGCAAACGCTGCGGCGGTTGCCTATCCGGAACTAAAAGCCTCTGTTCCCTATTACGGACGTCAGGCCAATGCAGAAGATGTGCCAAAAATCCAAGCGCCATTGTTGCTTCACTATGGCGAGTTGGATGAGCGCGTAAATGCTGGCTGGCCAGAGTATGAAGCGGCACTTATCGCGAACGGCAAAGATTACGAGGCGCATATTTACGAGGCGGCCAACCACGGTTTCCACAATGACAGCACCCCGCGTTATGACGAAGCGATGGCAGAGCTGTCATGGGAACGCACGCTCGCGCATTTTAGAAAGCACCTCGCTTAACGCAACGGGCGCGAAAAGGGCGAAGAGGGGCTTTGATACAAATCGCGGCCCCTTTTTGTTTCATCAAGACGGGTGCCCTCAAATGAAAAAAGCCCGGCGTGATCGCCGGGCCTTTCCGATATATCTTTAGGTTCACCGACTATTTCGGCAAAGGTCCGATCAACATAACCATCTGGCGACCTTCCATCTTGGGGAAGTTCTCCACGCGGCCATGCTCTTTGGTGTCTTCCGCGACACGCTCCAGCAATTCACGGCCCAAGTTCAAATGCGCCATTTCGCGGCCACGGAAACGCAAGGTGACTTTCACTTTGTCACCGTTTTCCAGGAACTTGTAAACGTTACGCATTTTGACATCGTAGTCATTGGTGTCAGTGTTCGGACGGAACTTGACCTCTTTGATCTCGATGATCTTCTGTTTCTTACGCGCTTCGGCTTCACGCTTTTGCGTTTCGTATTTGAACTTGCCGAAATCCATGATCTTACAAACGGGTGGATTGGCATTCGGTGAAATTTCAACCAGATCAAGGCCGGCTTCTTCAGCCATAACCAATGCTTTGGCCGGATGAATAACACCGACGTTTTCACCTTCTACGCCAATCAGGCGAATTTCAGGGCAGCGGATTTTGTCGTTGACGCGTGGTCCGGTATCGCGCTGTGGCGGCGCGTTATGAGGTCTGCGGGCTATTGGATTGATCCTTTGATAGCTATGAAATCAGGTTTGCAAGATAGAGGTAGCAGCGCCGCTCTTCAAGCGGCAAATGGATGGGAATGCGGCCAAAATCATGGTTTTCCCCTTGCACATGGGCGTCTTTGAGCGCATTTCGCCATTGCAGCATTCTGGCGGTCGTGCCGGGTGCAACAGATTATCTCTAGGGGAAGATCAATGAAGAACTTGATTTGGGTTGTTATTGCAGCCGTAGTACTGGGCGGCGGATACATGTGGTATTCGGGCAATGCAGCTGAAAAAGCCGCAATGGTAGAAGCAGAAGCCACGAAAGCCGCAGAAGCTGCCGCTGCAAAAGCCGCAGAAGAAGCGAAAGCTGCTGAAGCAGCTGCTGCTGCCGAAGCGGCCAAGGCAGAAGAAGCCGCTGCCGCAGCTGCCAAAGCTGCTGAAGAAGAAGCTGCAGCCGCTGCTGCCAAGCTAGAAGAAGAAGCGAAAGCAGCCGCTGCAAAGCTTGAAGAAGAAGCAAAGGCCGCTGAAGAAGCTGCTGCCGCTGCTGTTGAGCAAACAGAAGAGCAGGCTGCCGCTGCTGCTGCAAAACTGGAAGAAGAAGCAAAAGCCGCTGAAGAAGCCGCCGCCGCTGCTGCTGCCAAAGCAGAAGAAGAGGCCGCCGCTGCCGCAAAAGCCGCTGAAGAAGCTGCTGCAAAGGCCGCAGCTGACGCAGAAGCCGCTGCCGCCGCTGCAAAAGAAGAAGCAGAAGCCGCCGCCGCTGCCGCAACTGAAGCTGCCGAAGGCGCGACAGAAGCTGCCGAAGGCGCGACAGAAGCTGCCGCAGAAGCAGTTGAAACAGCGACAGAAACAGCGACCGAAGCAGCAAGCGAAGCTGCTGGCGGTTTGGCTGATCTGTTGACGCCAGAAGGCTTCAACCTCGAAAAAGTCGGCGAAATGATCGACGGCTCCGAGCTGGGTGCACTGAAGAAAACAGCGCTGAAAACTGCTCTGGACGGTGCGAAAGACAATCCTGAACTGCTCAAGGGCGTTCTGGAGCAGATCAAAGGCGCGATGGGCATGTAAGCCCTCCGCATAGATTGACGGAAAAGCCCCGATCATTTGGTCGGGGCTTTTTTATTGAGGTTCAGGCATTGTATTTCCCCGTGAAGCGGATGCCGCAAAGGCAGTAGCCTGCACTCATGTTTCTGTAACGAGTGGGGGATTAACATGAAGCGACTGATCGTATTGGGCCTGACCTGTGCGCTGGCAGCTTGTCAAAGTGACACTGCGGCAAACATCGGCAAAATGACAGGTTTGAAAAAGCCCGAACAGGTGGATGCCGCGCCATTGCGCCCGACAGGTTCTGCCTTCAATGCTGCATCCAGCAGCAAGGTCACCGATTTCGCCAGCTGCGCCACCGTGGGAATTGTGATTGCCGTTACCACGCCCGCCCAATGCGTGCACGACGGCGTGACCTTTACCAACGGGTAAATCTTAAGGCTTGCATAGCGAGCGCTTTGATCGTCATGTTTGCGTCATGAAACTCGCAAAGCTCTCTGGTGCGGTTGGCGCCGAACTCACGGATCTAGATCTGAATAGGCTTTCGGACGCAGGCTTTGATGAACTCAAGGCCGCGCTCTTTGCGCATGGTATGGTGGTGATCCGGCGCCAATCGCTTTCGCCGCAAGCGCATATCGCGCTGGCGGAGCGGTTCGGCAAAATCGACATCAACCGCTTTTTCACGCCCGTTGCCACCCATCCGATGATCGCCGAAGTGCGCACCAAGCCAGAGATGACACGTGTCATCGGCGGCACATGGCACACCGATCATTCCTACGATCAAGCGCCCGCCATGTGTTCTATCCTCGCCGCGCGCGAATTACCGCCCTATGGTGGGGATACGCTCTTTGCGTCGATGACCGCCGCCTATGAGGGGTTGTCCGAGGGCCTCAAAACCACCCTGCGCTCTCTACGTGCAGTCCATTCCGACGGCAGCTTTGCGGATAGCCGCGTCGGGATCAAAGCAGACGAGAGCGCGTTCAAAGCGCCCGCCATACACCCCTGCATCATCGCGCACCCCGTCACCGGCGCGCCCTGCCTATATGTGAACGGCGATTTCACGTTGAATTTCGAAGGTTGGACCCCAGAGGAAAGCGCGCCCTTGCTCAGCTACCTCTACGCCCACGCGACCCGCCCCGAATATTCCTGCCGCCTGCGCTGGGAGGAGGGAAGCGTCGCCATCTGGGACAACCGCCTCGTGCAACATTTCGCCTGCGCCGATTACGCAGGGCATGGGCGGTTGATGCACCGGATCACGGTGGAGGGGGTGGCGCTACCACCCTTCGCGTAAGGGCTTAGGCGATTAACCGTTTTCATCCGGCGGCTCAGGCGGGCGATACCCCTCAGGATCGGCTTTCCACTTGTCCCATTCTTCATCGAACTCATCTTCGTCCATTTCAAAATCGGGCCAATGCGTGGGCCAGCCCCAGTCATCGGGAAGCGTAACAGAACGATCACCAAAACACTGCGCGACATGATCCTGAAAATCAGGTATCTTTGTACAATCCATATCTCTCAAAGCTGCAAATTGGATTGCCGCAGCTTTGAGAGATTTGACCCCCTGCATGC
>NZ_JBAUHO010000252.1:0-25218 GCF_049680325.1 Planktotalea sp. | reverse complement strand
AACCTTTAGTGCTTGCAGGATACTTCACGCATTACGTAGTGAGACGCAGCAGTTTGTGTGCGTACTTCACGGTAAACGGCAGGGTAAACAACCAGCTCGATGCGGCCATTGCGGTGCTCGTACTGCTTCTTTGTGTCCTTGACCAAAACTTTAGTCGCAGAATACTGAGCAGGCACAAGGTGCTTGTCGTAGCATGCTACTGTTTTGCCTTCCCAAGCCATTGCAGGAGCAGCAAATGCTACGGCAGCGACTACGGCGGAAATAAGTGTCTTTTTCATGAAATTTCTCCAGTTAACCTTCACGTGCTAAAAACTTACCGCATGGAAGTTGGACGCAGCTATAGGAAAAACAGCGTTGGTTTCCGTGCCGTTAACCAAAACCCCTTATTTTACTTGATAATCGAATAATTTGTGATGTTTCCGCACCAGTTTTATCAACAGGCCGATTTCCAAATCAAGGCACACTAGTGCGTGTCAGGAAACAGTTCATCTATCCACTTGCTATTGTTTACTTTTCTAAGGAATTTTCGGGAATCACATTGGCGAATCGCAATAGCCGCTTTGAGATATCCACATGCTGACTTTGTCATGGATCGCCGTCCGAATGCCAGTTATCCGCATCCAAATGTAAAACACCGGCAGAACTCTGCCGGTGTTTCAATTAATGCCAGCAATAACTCGCTGAGCGTTAGGCTTCAAATTCTTCCACGATCACCAGGTCACGCTCTGACGCGCCGCGCGCGAAATCCAGCGCAGCTTGATAGGCATCAGAGTGATAGCAGTCATGCGCTGCCTGAAGGCTGGGAAAGCGCGCGACTACATTTCTTGCGCGATCACGGCCTTCCAATTGCTCGTGCTTTCCTGCACGCGCCAGAAAAACGCCGCCATGATCTGCAATCGCCCCCGTAGCGCGACTGGCATATTCTTTATAAGCCGCCTCATCGGTGACATGAACATTGGCAATCCAAAGTGCTGTTGGCATGATCTATCCTTCCAAGACTTTCTTTGCAGCGTTTATCGCCGCATCTGCGTTCGTTACATCCTTGCCGCCACCCTGCGCCATATCAGCACGGCCACCACCACCTTTACCGCCCAATTCAACGACAGCCGCTTTAACCAGATCAACGGCAGAGACTTTATCTTTACTGTCATCGGTGACACCTGCGGCAACAGCCGCCTTGCCGCCCGCATCCGCGATCAGCAGAACTGCGCCCGATTTGATGCGCGCCTTGTGCTCGTCAATCAACGCGGGCAGATCCTTGCCCGAAACGCCAGACAGAACCTGAGCCACGAAATTGATCCCGTTCACAACCTCTGCTTCAGCGCCGCCGCCCTGCCCGCCAGTGCCGGCCATGGCCAGTTCGCGGCGCAGCTGGGCAACCTCGTTGCTTAGGGCCTTGCGTTCATCAAGCAGCGCCTTGACGCGCGCTGGCACATCCGCAGCCTGCGCCTTGAGATCTAGCGCGACAGCCGCCAGGCGATGATCCTGTGCACGCAGGTAATCCAAAGCAGGCTGACCTGTCAGCGCTTCGATGCGGCGCACGCCCGCACTAGAGGCGCTATCGCCAAGCATCACAAAGGCCCCGATATCGCCTGTCTGGCGCACATGCGTGCCGCCGCAAAGCTCAAGCGAATAGGTCTCGCCATTGCTGCCCTTGCCAGAGCCAGCTTGCGTGCCCATCGAAACAACCCGAACTTCATCGCCATACTTTTCGCCGAAAAGCGCCTGCGCACCAATGGCGCGCGCGTCGTCCGGGGTCATGATCCGCGTTTCGACAGGAGCGTTCTGGCGGATGTAGGAATTCACGTCCTTTTCAACCCCTGCGATTTCTTCAAGTGACAGGGCTTTGCCATGGGAGAAGTCAAAGCGCAGACGATCCTCAGCATTCAATGAGCCGCGTTGCGCAACATGATCGCCAAGCGCCGCACGCAGCGCTTCGTGCAGCAAGTGCGTCGCGGAATGGTTTGCACGAATAGACGTGCGGCGCGTGTGATCGACCTCAAGAACAGCGGCGCTGCCCTTTACGATCTCACCCTCTTGCACAGTTGCTATATGTATAATGACACCCTGACTTTTCTTGGTATCGGTAACAAACGCTGATCCGGCCTCGGTCTTGATAAGGCCTTTGTCGCCAACCTGACCGCCGCTTTCGGCATAAAACGGGGACTGGTTCAGGATGATCTGGACCTCTTGACCGGCCTTGGCGCTGCGCGCCTCTGCGCCGTCCATGACCAGCGTTGCGATCTGTCCTTCGGCTGTTTCAGTGTCATAGCCCAAGAAATCGGTAGCGCCATAGGCGTCCACGATATCGAACCAGATCGCACTATCCGCAGCTTCGCCGGTGCCAGACCAGGCCGCGCGCGCCTTGGCTTTTTGCTCGGCCATTGCGGCGTCAAAACCAGCTGTATCAACCTCGCGGCCCTTTTCACGCAATGCGTCCTGCGTCAAATCCAGCGGGAACCCGAAGGTGTCGTAGAGTTTGAACGCAGAAGCACCCGGCAAAACGTCGCCCTCTGGCAAGCCCGCCAATTCGTCGTCCAGCAACTTCAAACCACGATCTAGCGTCTGTTTGAAACGGGTTTCTTCAAGGCGCAGTGTCTCTTCAATCATCGCTTGCGCCTGGCCAAGCTCTGGAAAGGCCCCGCCCATCTGGCGCACAAGCGCAGGCACAAGCCGGTGCATCAACGGATCGCTTGCACCCAGCAAATGCGCATGGCGCATCGCGCGGCGCATAATACGGCGTAGAACATATCCGCGCCCGTCATTGGACGGCATAACGCCATCCGCAATCAAAAACGACGTAGAGCGAAGGTGGTCCGCAATCACGCGGTGATGGGTTTTACCCGGGCCATCAGGATCGCTGCTGGTTGCATCGGCGCTCGCCTCGATCAGATTGCGCATCAGGTCGGTGTCATAGTTGTCGTGCTTGCCTTGCAGCAATGCGCCGACGCGCTCCAAACCCATGCCAGTGTCGATGCTTTGCATCTTCAGCGGCTTCATAGTGCCGTCTTCGAACTGCTCGTTCTGCATGAAAACGACGTTCCAGATTTCGATGAATCGATCGCCATCTTCTTCCGGGCTTCCGGGAGGGCCACCCCAAATGTGATCGCCGTGATCATAAAAGATTTCGGTGCACGGCCCACATGGGCCAGTTGGCCCCATGCGCCAGAAATTGTCATCCGTCGCAATGCGGATAATCCGGTCATCACTTAAACCCGCGACTTTTTTCCAGATGTCCGCCGCTTCATCATCGGTGTGATAGACGGTGACGAGCAGCTTTTCCTTTGGAATGCCGAATTCTTCGGTCAGCAATTCCCATGCAAATTTGATCGCATCCGCTTTGAAATAGTCACCAAAGCTGAAATTGCCGAGCATTTCAAAGAACGTGTGGTGGCGTGCAGTGTAGCCGACATTGTCCAGATCATTGTGCTTGCCGCCCGCGCGCACACATTTCTGCGAGGTCGTCGCGCGCTGATAGTCGCGTGTTTCCAATCCCGTAAACAGGTTCTTGAATTGCACCATGCCCGAATTGGCAAACAGCAAAGTAGGATCGTTGCGCGGCACAAGCGGGCTGGATGCAACGACCGCGTGGCCTTGCTTTTCAAAGTAGTTCAGGAAGGTGGATCGAATGTCGTTAAGACTTGCCATGATAGATGCGCCTTTTGGGCCGGAATTGCGTTAGAGGTGAAATAACCCCGTGCTACGCCACTGTCCACAGGTTGAAACGGCGCAGCAACACACAGCGCTGAAACGCAACAAAGCGCCGCCAAATGGCAGCGCTTTGCTTTGCATATTTCAGGATTTGACATTTGGGGCGTGCGGTTTGCCCGCCCCTGATCCGGCTTATGCCTCTAAAATATCGTCATCTGCCTTTTGCTCTGCTTTAGGCATATCAAAATCCAACCCATGCGCCGCACGGATCTTGTCTTCGATCTCATAGGCAATGTGGTTGTTTTCTTTCAAAAAGGTCTTGGCGTTTTCGCGGCCCTGTCCGATGCGTTCATCGCCATAGCTGAACCAGGCACCAGCCTTATCAACGACGCCTGCCTTTACACCAAGATCCAACAGCTCACCCATTTTAGATATGCCTTCGCCATACATGATGTCGAACTCAACCTGTTTGAATGGCGGAGCCACCTTGTTCTTAACCACTTTGACGCGTGTTGCGTTGCCAACGACCTCATCACGGTCTTTGATCGCGCCAATTCGGCGAATATCAAGGCGCACAGAGGAATAGAATTTCAACGCGTTGCCACCCGTCGTGGTCTCTGGCGAGCCAAACATAACGCCGATTTTCATCCTGATCTGGTTAATAAAGATAACCATACAGTTGGAACGGCTGATAGAGCCGGTCAATTTGCGCATTGCCTGGCTCATCAGGCGGGCATGCACACCAACGCTGCTATCGCCCATGTCGCCTTCCAGCTCGGACTTGGGTGTCAGCGCGGCAACAGAATCGACCACAACCATACTGACCGCACCGGATCGCACCAATGTGTCAACAATCTCAAGCCCTTGCTCGCCCGTGTCAGGTTGGGAAATCAAAAGCTCGTCCAGATCAACGCCCAGTTTGCGCGCATATTGCGGATCAAGCGCATGCTCTGCGTCAACAAAGGCGCAAACACCGCCCTTTTTCTGCTCTTCCGCAACCGCGTGTAACGTGAGCGTGGTTTTACCAGAGCTTTCCGGTCCGTAGATTTCGATGATCCGCCCTTTTGGGAGGCCGCCGATCCCTAATGCGATGTCCAACCCAAGCGAACCTGTCGAGGTCGATTCGATTTGTTGGATGGCGTTCTCGTCGCCCAATTTCATGATCGAACCTTTGCCAAACTGGCGTTCGATTTGCGCGAGCGCGCTGTCTAGCGCCTTTTGCTTGTCTGCGTTTGCTTTGCTGCTCATGGTCAATAAATCTGCCGTTGCCATTTCTTTGGGTCCTTATTTCACATGCCGCTCTGTGCAGCAATGACTCCACTTGTTCGTTCTTCGTTCCCTTTTGAGATCAAAAAGAGAACAAATCAAGTTAAATCTTCCTACTGGCAGATTGGCGTGGATCGGTTAAGAATGTGTTTAGACGCAAAATAATTTCAGATGAGACGGCTATGTTGGTGTTTTGGAAAGAAAAATTGGTTCTTTTGGCAGTGCCAAAGACAGGTACAACCGCCATTGAGGCCGCACTTTCAGACAAAGCTTCGATTATCGTGTCCGATCCGCCCGAACTCAAACACGCGCCGGTCTATCGCTACAATCGCTTTTTCCGGCCGATGTTCGAAAAAGCCTGTAAGGCTGAGATGGAAACTTTCGCAATGATGCGCGAGCCGATCAGTTGGCTTGGCAGTTGGTACAAGTACCGCCAGCGTCCATTTCTCGATGGGCACGCAAAATCGACCGCCGGGATGAGCTTTGATGATTTTGTGCTCGCCTATATGAAAGGCGACAAGCCCCCCTTTGCAAATGTCGGCTCTCAGGTGCGGTTTCTGGAACCGCGCCCGAATGGGACAAAGGTGGATCACCTGTTCCGTTATGAAGACGAAAACGGCTGGACCGGTTTTCTTGAAGAGCGACTCGGTCGGAAAATCGCGTTAAAGCGATTGAATGCGTCTGATGGCGACGCCCCTCGGCTTTCCCAGAACGTCGAAGAACGCTTTCGGCGAAAAATGTCAGAGGAAATTGATCTGTGGGATAGTATTCCGGTTCGCAAATAGGCCCTGCACGGCTAATTCATTTGGCTTTGAACCGTTGTCGTCAACTCCGTCAGCGAAAACGGCTTGGGCAGGAAGACAGAGTTCGGAACCGGACTATTGCCGCCCTGAAATGCGCCCTCAGCATAACCCGACACGAAAATGACGTTCACATTGGGACGATTTTTCAGGGCTTCGCGGACCCAAGTGGGCCCATCCATGCCGGGCATCACCACATCTGTTACAAAGACATCGACCTCCAAAGCGTCGTCCTTGAGTAGATCAAGCGCCTGCTCTGCCGATTCTGCCTCTACAACTTCAAAGCCGCGCATACTTAGTGCGCGTGACGCAAAGGCGCGCACCGGCGCTTCATCTTCGACCAGTAAAACGACGCCGCTACATTGGCTGCTAAGGCGGGGCTGGCGCGGTTCCGCCGGCTTTTCAGGTTTTTCTTCCCGCTCTTCACTCGCTGGAAACAGAAGTGAAAAACAAGTTCCCTGCCCCGGCTCGCTATCTGCAAAGATGTATCCGCCTGTCTGCTTCACGATGCCGTAAGCCGTAGAAAGCCCCAGCCCCGTGCCCTCGCCCGTTCGCTTGGTCGTGTAGAAGGGCTCAAAAATCTTTTGCAGCGCATCAGGTTCGATCCCGATACCGACATCGCGCACACGAACAACAACATAGTCCCCATTGGGAACAACGACACGCTCGCGGCGCATCGGGGCGCTCAACGTCATACTTTCGGTTTCGATCATGATTTCACCGCCATTTGGCATCGCATCGCGCGCGTTAACAACCAAGTTCATTATCACTTGTTCCAACTGCCGCTTGTCAGCGCGAACCGGCTTGAGGACAGGATCATGTGACAAAGTTAACGTGACGGTTTCGCCAACAAGGCGATTTAGAAGATGGGTCAAGTCGGACAGCGTGTTTCGGATATCCATTTGCTCAAGTTGCAGGGTTTGTTTACGTGAAAACGCCAAAAGCTGGCTGACCAAGCCAGCCGCGCGATTTGCGTTCTGATGCACCTGCATAAGATCCGCATAGTCCTGATCCCCAGGGTCATGGCGCAACAACATCAGATCACAGTGTCCTGAAATCGCTGTCAAAAGGTTGTTGAAGTCATGGGCAACGCCACCAGCAAGTTGCCCGATCGCTTGCATTTTCTGGCTTTGGACGAACTGCGCCTCAAGCGATTTCAGTTTGGTCGCATCGCTCAGGAGCGCAACTATTTTTGCGTCATCACCACTGCCCATGCGCTTTAGAACAACTTGGACAAAGGTTTCCTTTTTTTGATCTCTCACCCGTAGAAACTCTGCGTCCACCGCTTGCGCAAGTGCTTTGGTTTTGGCCAGCCAGTCTTCCAGCGAAAGGCCAAAGCCTTCGAATATTGCGGCCATCGAAAGGCCCTGCAAATCACAGCGCCCTAACAAGGCAAGCGCCGCTTCATTTGCCTGTTCGACGATTCCGCTTTGATTAAGATGCAAAAGCGGAACGGGAAGATCACCAAGGGCAAATTCACCATGTTCGATGTGCGCAGCCACTGGCGTCAAAAACAAATGAAACCGGTCACGCTGAAGCGCTTGCTTGCGAACTCTAACCTGACTCGGCCCGCGCTTGGTAGCGAGTGTTTGCAAGGCCCCTGTCGATGATGCATTCGGCACAAAGAGCCGATCAAGCGACGTAACCCTTTCACCGATGAGTTCCCGCGCAGCAGTGTTCATGAATAAAATAGTGCCCTTTCGCCCAACCGTCAGCATCGCAGAGGCAACGTCCTGCTCGCTGTCGGGCTTGCTTTCGATCCGCCAAAGCAAGCAATGCGCGACCCTTTGCACCTGAATGTCGATCGGGTTCGACAGGCCAAACAGCCGCTCGCTGGCATTGCCTTGCCTGATCGCAAGCGTGCTCAAGCGACGTACGACAGCGCCAGCATTCGGCAATGAGCCATCCAGCGCGCGCGATATTGACAGAAAACCGTCACTCACCTGAACGAAATGAGCCAACGCCGCGGAGTTTTGCCAAAGGACATCGCCCTCGAAATCGCTAAGAAATGTCGCGCGTTGGTCCAGTTCACAAAGCGACTTAGCAAGCGAAACTTGCCGCATTTCATAGGCATTCTGCCTCAAGTCATTGAAAACGCAAAAGAGCCAAGCAGCAAAGGCAATAAGCGCGACGGTTAAAAAGCCAAGGGTCGCGCTTTTATCGTGCACCCATATTGCCAAGCTTAGTGCGAAAACAGCTATCACTGGCAATATTGCGCGACGCATCAAAAGCTGATGCGGGCTAAAGGCCGGTTGAAATTGACCGCTCGCTGCTTGTGCCAAGGTTCGCTCCTAAGAATGTAACCTCCGCTCTTAGAACGGACAGGTTAAGCTTATCTTAAAGCTCCCTCAAAATCTACTCTAAGTTGTTTTGCTCACCCGCAAGCTGCAAAACACATATGTGAAATCCATCGCACCCATCAAGCGGCGTCCAAGATTTTTGCGCAATGCGCTTAAAATTGGGTGCAGTTTCCAAAAACCTTTTCACCTGTTGTTCATTTTCTTCTGCAAAAAGCGAGCAGGTCGCATAGGCTAAATAGCCGCCCGGACGCACGTAATTTTGTGCCTGAGAGAGGATATCCAGCTGAACAGAAAGGAGGTTTTGGAATTGAATCGGATCAAGACGCCATTTTGCATCAGGGCTGCGCCGCCATGCCCCCGAGCCGGAGCAAGGAGCATCGCAAAGGACGATATCAAAAGGTGCATGCTGCGAAATTGTCGCCGTACTTAGGCAAGTGATCGATGCCCCTGCACGTTTCGCGCGCACTGGAATGTCTTTCATTCGCGCGGCATCTTGGTCATGGGCAAACAGTTTGGACTTTGACAGGCCAGCAATTGCGAGGGATTTACCGCCACCACCAGCACAATAGTCGAGAATTTCCATGCCGTCAGCGAGCGGAAGCCATTCGATCAGCGCCTGACTGCCCGCATCTTGTAGTTCGATCAAACCATCCAGATAGGCACCGGCATTTTTTATCCCGCGTGCAGTGCCAGTGACACGCAGCGCGGTTGAGGCGATATCGCTGGTTTCGCTTGTAATGCCTTCATCAAGCAAATGAGCTTGCGCCGAAGTGAGTGATGATTTTTGCAGATTTACACGTAAATCAACAGGTGCACGTGCTCTGAGGGCTTGCGCAATGGCGCGCGCTTTCTCTGGATGCGACGCTTGCAGCATGTGCCAGTAAACGTCGGGCATATCAGGCACGCTGTCGAGACAGCTTTGCAGTGCAGCTGTATCCATCTTGGCAAGCCGCGCGATTTCTTCTGCACTCAGGGCGTCTGGCGCGTGCCCTTCCCCATGAAATACTTCGTTAGGATCGCCGCCCTGCAGTTGAACCAAGCCAAGCATCACAGCGCGCCCGTTCAAGGCACCGCCAATTTCAGCGCAGCTGTCCCGATTGCGAAGTGCATCGTAAACATAATCACGCACGGCCGCGCGATCTTTTGATCCCGCAAACCGCGAGCGCCGCGCCCAGCCTGTTAAGGTCTTTTCGGCTGGAGTGCCTGCAAAAATGTCATCCAGACATTCAATTGCGGCCTGTACGCGCGCGCCCGGGGTCACGTCCTATCCGATCCGGTAGTTCGGAGATTCGCGCGTGATCTGAACATCGTGCACGTGGCTTTCTTTGAGCCCCGCGCCCGTGATCTTCACAAAGCTACAATTACTGCGCATTGCTTCGATATTCGCGCAGCCCGTGTAGCCCATCGCAGCACGCAGCCCACCAATAAGCTGGTGAACCACAGCGCTGGCAGACCCCTTGTAGGGCACTTGGCCTTCAATGCCTTCCGGTACCAGTTTATCGCTTGCAGCGTCGGCCTGAAAATAACGATCCGCAGAGCCACGCGCCATAGCGCCAAGACTACCCATTCCGCGATAGCTTTTGAAGCTACGGCCTTGATAAAGAATAACTTCGCCGGGGCTTTCATCGGTCCCGGCGATCATCGAGCCGACCATTGCGCAGGATGCACCAGCGGCAATTGCTTTGGCAAAATCACCAGAGAATTTGATGCCGCCATCTGCGATAACCGGGACTTTTCCAGCCACTGCAGCGCAATCCATAATCGCCGTCAATTGCGGAACACCAACGCCAGCCACCATACGCGTTGTGCAAATCGAGCCCGGGCCGATCCCGACCTTAACGGCATCCGCGCCTGCATCAATCAATGCGCGGGTTGCGTCGCCCGTGGCCACATTGCCCGCAACGATTTGCACGTTGCTGGAGAGATCTTTGGCACGGCGCACCGCCTGTGCCACTCCTTCGGAGTGACCGTGTGCGGTGTCGATTACGATCATATCGACGCCTGCTTCGACCAAAGCTGCGGAGCGCTCATAGCCTGCATCACCAACCGTCGTTGCGGCAGCGACGCGCAAACGGCCCAAGGAATCTTTACATGCTGTCGGGTTCAGAACCGCCTGTTCTGTATCCTTCAGCGTAAGCAAGCCAGTCAGCTTACCCTTCCCGTCTGTCACAAGCAGTTTTTCGATCCGGCGCGCTTTCATAAGGCTTTTGGCCTCTTCCAGATCGGCAGGTTCTTGCAGCATCGCCAGGTTCTGGGAACTCATCATGACCCGAACCGGTGTTGAATCGTCCGTCGCAAAGCGCATGTCGCGGTTGGTCACGATGCCAACAACGCGGCCCGTGTCGTCAACGACAGGAAAACCAGTGACGCGATAACGTTCTTGCAATTCCTTCGCATCCGCCAAGGTCTGCTCTGGCTTCAATGTGATCGGATTGTAGACAATGCCGCTTTCAAAGCGTTTGACGCGGCGCACTTCGCGGGCTTGCTCTTCAATATTCAGGTTGCGGTGGATCACCCCCATGCCGCCAGCTTGGGCCATGGTGATCGCCATCCGGCTTTCGGTTACTGTGTCCATTGCCGAGCTCAGCAGCGGAATATTAAGCGCAATCGATTGGGTCACAAATGTGCGTGTATCTGCCGTACTGGGCAGTACATTCGAGGCCCCGGGGACCAGTAGCACATCATCAAAAGTAAGGGCCTCGCGAATCTCCATCAGAGTTCTCCTTGGGAGGGACGTTTGGCAGTTTCCTATTTCACGCCTTTGGATAAATGAAAAGAGGCGCGCGGCGCTTTACGCAGTTGCAGCGCCAGTTTTTTCGGCAAGCGCTCCAGTGGACCACATTCTCAGAACGCGCAAAACGATCAATGGGGTGATGAATGTCGCCACTGCGAGCGGGATCAATGCAAGCCAGCCAAAGACGGTTGCTTGCGATGACAATGAAAACAAGGCGCTGCTAAGCGCAGCCACCGGAAAGGTAAACGCGCCCCAAAGCGGCGAGAAACCCGCCTGAGTGATATAGCGGATCCGCGATACCAGCACGGCGGCAAGCCCGATGGCGAGCGCTGCAAAGAAAATCGCAATGAGGCCCTGCCCCAAAAGGCTCGCCACGCTCGCAAACAGACTAAGCGGCGCGAGGTGGATAAACAGAAGCGGTCGCAATGGCGGTGCCACTTCTGCCTTGCTCAATTGCAACAGGCTAACCCCGTAAATCAGGGCGGCCAAAAGGACCGTTACGCCAAGAATCAGCTGGGCAAGCGCCGTATAGCCAAGCGGAACGGCAGCGAGGCAGGCAACGATGAAGCCCACGAAAGACAGGTGCCACGCTGGCGTCACTACGAAACCGCGCTCGGTACGGGCCATGGTTATGACGATAAGAACACCGATCAGAACATGGGCGCTTAGGCCTGCAAACAGTGCAACACTGGCTACAAGCGGCGACAAAGGTGCCATGGCGGCGGCGAAAAGCAACGTGGACACCGACATTGCCGAAACCCCCGCGCGCCCGGGAACCGAAGCCAGATCTTCCATAATAACGCCGACACGCACGCTAAGTTTGGACAGATAGCAGGCCAGAATAAACAGGAACAGGATGCAGCACAGGCCCAGCAAACACATGCTGACCAATGGCGAAATCGACACCCCGTCAAAACGCACAGCTGCGCGCCACGCCAAGCCAAGCCCCATAAACCCCATGATTGACGGAAACAACGCAGGCGGTGTTCTGCGCCAGAATTCCGGGGCAGCCTCACTTGGCGCGGTCTTTTGAGGTTCAAGGTCTTGCGAGGACATTGCGACATTCCTTAGCTTAAAATGGTGCACGCATTCTGCATTAGGGTGCGCGGCGTTAGTAATGCGATGCAGCGCATAAATGTCAAACCGCGCGAGCCAATAAAATGACGCCAAAGGATAAGTTTATGACGCTGGCACACTTTCCCATTGAACTAAGCGACTTAAGGTACGATGGAATACAGCGCTTTGAACCACAGGTGGAAAAATATGTCTGGTGATCCTCTCGTCGTTTTTACCCCTTCAGGAAAACGTGGTCATTTTCCAGTTGGCACACCTGTTTTGACAGCTGCGCGCCAGCTTGGCGTCGATCTTGATAGCGTTTGCGGCGGTCGCGGCATTTGCTCTAAATGCCAGATCACCCCATCCTATGGAGAGTTTTCCAAACACGGTGTGACCGCGCGCGAAGGTGCGTTGTCAGAGTGGAATTCGGTTGAACAACGCTATGATGACAAGCGGGGGCTTAAAGAAGGTCGCCGACTTGGCTGCCAGGCAACGGTTCAAGGGGACATTGTCATTGACGTGCCCGAGGAAAGTCAGGTGCATAAGCAAGTGATCCGCAAGGCGGCGTCGAACCGCGTTATCACGATGGATCCAGCGACGCGGCTTTATTTTATCGAGGTCGACGAGCCTGATATGCACACGCCAACGGGCGATCTGGAACGTGTCACGCGCGCCTTGTTTGAGCAGTGGCAGATCGAGAACGTGCGCGCCGCTCTGCCCATCCTGAGCAAGCTGCAGCCTGCCCTGCGCAAAGGGAAATGGCAGATCACCGTCGCGCTGCACAAAGGCCACAATGACACGCATGCGCGCATTCTGGACGTTTGGCCCGGCCTTTATGAGGGCGGCCTTTACGGGCTTGCGATTGATTTGGGCTCTACAACCATTGCTGCGCATTTGTGTGATCTGGTCACGGGCGAGGTCAAAGCCTCCTCTGGTTTGATGAACCCGCAAATCCGCTTTGGCGAAGACCTGATGAGCCGCGTGTCTTACGTGATGATGAACCCGGGCGGTGATGTTGAAATGACCACGGCCGTGCGCACTGCAATCAACGGTTTGACTGAATCCATCGCGACAGAGGCCGAAATCGATCCCAACGCAATATTCGAGACCGTTTTTGTGTGTAACCCTGTTATGCACCACCTCCTTCTTGGCATTGATCCCGTTGAATTGGGCCAAGCGCCCTTCGCACTGGCAACCTCGGATTCTATGAGCCTTGATGCGCGCGAAATGGATCTGCATGCGATGAATGACAACGCGCGCGTTTATATCCTGCCTTGTATCGCGGGCCATGTTGGCGCGGATGCGGCGGCAGTTGCACTGTCCGAAGAGCCCGGCAAATCCAAGGACTTGGTCCTTATTGTTGATGTTGGTACCAACGCAGAAATTCTGCTTGGCGATGAAAGCCGTGTTCTGGCCTGCTCTTCCCCGACAGGCCCTGCTTTTGAGGGCGCGCAGATCAGTTCCGGCCAGCGTGCAGCACCTGGCGCCATTGAGCGTTTGGAAATTGACCCTGTCACCAAAGAGCCGCGCTTTAGGGTCATTGGGTCTGATATCTGGTCAGATGAAGACGGCTTTGACATTGCGATTGCAACAACCGGGATCACTGGCATTTGCGGCTCTGGCATTATCGAAGCGGTGGCAGAAATGCGCATGGCTGGTCTGCTCGATGACAGTGGTTTGATCGGATCAGCCGAACAAACCGGCACGAACCGAAGCGTCCCTGAAGGGCGCACCCATTCCTATTTGATCCACGATGCCAGCGCCGATGGCGGCCCGCGCATTACAGTGACACAAGGGGACATCCGCGCTATTCAACTGGCGAAATCAGCGCTTTATGCGGGCGCGCGCCTGCTCATGGATGAGCGCGGTGTAGATACCGTGGATCGCGTGGTTCTGGCTGGTGCTTTCGGCGCGCATATATCACCCAAACACGCGATGGTGCTTGGTATGATCCCTGACGCACCGCTTGATAAGGTCACCAGCGCGGGCAACGCCGCAGGCACAGGCGCGCGCATTGCACTTTGCAACGTCGCAGCCCGCGCGGAAATCGAGGCAACCGTCGGGAAGATCACAAAAGTCGAAACGGCGATCGAGCCGAAGTTCCAGGAACATTTCGTCCATGCCAATGCGATCCCGCATAAAACCGACCCGTTCCCCGAACTTGCCAAGATCGTAACCCTTCCCGATGTTCACTTTAACACAGGCGGCGGCGATTCAGCGGCTGGCGGGCGCAAGCGGCGGCGGCGGGGCTAGTCCCCGCTTGACCCGCCTGCCCGACGCGCGTAACTCAAAGCGCATGCGGGTATGGTGAAAAGGTATCACGGCAGCTTCCCAAGCTTTAGTTACGGGTTCAATTCCCGTTACCCGCTCCACTCATTTACCATTTTGCGCGACGCTGCCTATCGGGTATACCTGAAGCTAGATTAATTTTTAGTTTTAGGAATTTCGCGATGACGCCGGCCCATTCCAAGCTGTCCGATATTCTGGACGGCCTACCCCAAGACGCGCATGTTCTTACAGGTTCAAACGGCTTCGCGATTTCTGGCTCTGCCCTTTCGACCAAAACCACGGCACTGAACAACGCACTTCAAGCGTTGCCCCAAGGCACGCGCGTTGCCACCTTGCTGCCAGATACGCCCGAAACAGCGATCTGGCTGCTGGCAATGGTGCATCATCTTCAGGTCTTGCCGATTAATCCCGCGCTCACGGACACAGAGATTGAGAGCATTCTTAACGACTCCTCGGCGCAAGTCCTGCTTGGCAGCGATCACGATCCACGCGCGGCGCAACTGGCCGGTATCTGCGCGCTACCTTTGGCGATATTGCATGACGATTGCACCGTCGAGCTACCCGCAGTGGACGGCGCAGTACAGAACGCAGGTCTCATCCTGTTGACCTCTGGCAGTACAGGACGCCCCAAACGCGTGCCGCTTACGCCCGAGCAACTGCATCTCAGCGCGCAGCGCATTGCGCGTGCGCTTAATCTTGGCCCTACCGATCGCGCCGTGCATGCCCTACCCATGTTTCACATCGGCGCAATCGTCGATCTTCTGCTCGCACCGCTTTACGCGGGCGGGGCTGTGCATTTCGCAGGCGGTATGGGGGCAAGGCCATTGCAAAACTCCGTGCGCGACTATGGCTGCACCTGGATGCAGCTGGTTCCAACAATGCTCGCCCGTTTGCAGGCTGATCTAACCGCAGATGAAGCCGCCGAAATGGGTCAAGCGCTGCGCTTTATCCGCTCGGTTTCGTCCGATCTTGCGCCAAGCACACATGCGCGCGCAGAAGCATTTTTCGCAGGCACACCAATCATTCAAATGTACGGTATGACCGAAACGGCAGGCCAGATAACCACCAATCCGCTTCCGCCTGAAATGCGCAAACCCGGTTCAGTGGGACGCGCGTTCGAAGTCGATTTACGCATTGAACAAGGTGAGGTTCAGGTGCGCGGCGATGCGATCACCTCGGGATATGAAGGCACGGAGCGCGCAGAGCATTTTGTCGATGGTGAATGGCTGCGCACAGGTGATCTTGGGTATTTGGACGAAGACGGTTTTTTGTTCCTCACGGGGCGATCCAAAGAAATGATAAATCGCGGCGGTGAAAAGATTTCACCCCACGAGATCGAGCACGCCGCTTTGAGCTATGAAGGCACGCTAGAGGCTGCCGCCTTTGCCCGCCCTCATCCCAGCCTTGGGGAAGAGGTTGCAATGGCAGTCACCTTTGCCAAGAACGGCACACTTGACGCATTGCAAGCACATTTGGCCGACGCTTTGGCAGCGTTCAAAGTTCCGCGTAAGATCCTTGTTCTGGATGCGCTTCCACGGCTCGGGTCAGGAAAGATTGATCGTCGCGCGCTCCGCGAAATGGGCACAGCTGCCCCGAAAGCAACGCAAGAGGCCCCACAAACTTCGCTGGGCGCGCTGATTGCGGACGCGTGGCGCACCGTTTTGCCACAGACAGCTGCGGATGAACCAAGGGCAGAAACCGATTTCTTTGATGCTGGCGGCGATAGCCTTGCTGGCGCGCAGTTCCTGTTCGAAGTTGAGCGTTTAAGCGGGCGCACACTGCCTACGAACCTCCTTTATGACGCCCCCGAATTTGGGGCTTTTGTTGCCGCAGTCGAACGCGCGCCATTGCGCGAGATCATCGACAAATCAGATGCAAAACACGTTTTCCTGAATAGCCGTCTGAAAGACTGGGACGCACCCGAAGTGGCGGGCGTTCCTTTCTTTCGCGTTCTACACAAGGACGCGCCCGACACACCCTTGTTCTGGTGCGCGCAAGAAGAAGGCGAGTATCAAAAAATAGCAGAGGCTTTTGAAGGAAAGCGCCCGCTCTACCTGATGCGTTCATTGTTTTTGATGCTGGGCAAGAATGACGATATGAACGACGTTCTTGCGCGCGATTATGCAGAAGCGATTGCAACGTTGCAGCCCGGCGGCGCGATCAATTTGGGGGGCTTTTGCGAAGGTGCCAAGATCATGCGATTTGCGGCGGCTCATTTGATAAGCATGGGGCGTGATGTACGCATTATTATTTCCTGGGATCAGTGGTTTGACACCGCACTGAGCGTGCCTGTTCTGCATCTGTGGAGCGACGATCGCTATGAGCGCTATCAACGTAACCACCTTTTTCCCGAACGTGCTATCGCCGCGGCGCATCCCGCTGGCTTTGATGTGATCCGTGTTGGCGGCGGGCATACCGAGGTCTTGACGCAAGGGCCGCTGGAGGATTTCCTGCCGCATATCGAAAGCGCCCTGAAGCATGGCATTCAAGGCACGCCAGAGGTACCGCCCGCTGCGTTTGAGCGCGGCATGCGCGGAGATATCCGCTTGTCGGGGTCACGTTTCGTTCAGCGCGGCGCACGCGCAAGCGTTACGGTACGCGTGCATAACGCTGGCTCGGCCCATTGGCCTGCCAGCCCCGATGCGCCACTTTTCGTGAGCGCACAGTTACGCAATCTCGACGGTCATATCGCGCAGGCCGTCGCGGCACATTGTCAAATTACGCAAAGCGTGGACGCGGGCCAGGGCCTGGACTTTCAACTAGAATTCGAGGTTCCAGACAAATGGCTACCGTTCAAGCTGTGCTTGGACGTAAGCGATGGTGCCTCGCAAAAGGCATCTGATTTCGGTATAAAAGCAGCGTCTAAAATTATGTTCCCTAAACTTTTTTAAGAAGCATTCTGTCGGGCCAACGATGCCCGACGCGGGGCTGATAGGAAATATCCATGTGTTGCGGGCGCAGCCGCGCCGCTACAATCGCCCCCATAAAGGCGACAAGCTGTGCTATCGCCAAAGGCTCGCCAATGCAGCGATGACGCCCCTGCCCGAATGTCAGTACAAAGGCCGGATCACGACCCGGATCAAAAGCACCGCTCTTCGCGAAGACGCTTTCATCGCGGTTACCAGAGGCAAGCGCCAAAAATACCGGCATGTCCTTTTTGATCGCGACACCGCCTATTTCAAAAGAAGTGCGCGCCACACGTGGTACAAGTTGCGCGGGCGTTTGCAAACGCAGGCCCTCACGCACGGCCAGTTCCATGTCCATGTCACCGCGTTCCAGCGCGCCCCAAAGGTCTGCCTGTTCAAAGACCAACATCAAACTGGCCGCGCCCGCCTCGATATTCTCGACACCGTCTGCAAACACCAACAGGCAATTATCCACGATCTGCGCATCGGTGATATCCGCATTCTTGCTTTGAAAATCGCGCAATTCAGCGAGCAAGCTTCCCTTTGGCGGCCCAGCCTCTAACGCACTTGCGAGCACTGCGCGAAACTCGCTTAATGCGTTGTTTACTTCGGTAAACACAGCGGGATCCTTAAGGGGCGCAAAGAGATGAAAGAAGGCCTGCGTCAAACGCTTCATCTGCTCTGGCTCTGCCTCTACACCGCAAAACCGCATCATTGACGCAAGTGAAAACAGTTGCGATCCAACGCGAATAAGATCATCGCCTGCGTTCAATTTGGCAACATGTTCGCGCGCAAGCACATCAAGTTCGCCAGACAAGCCTTTAAAAGCATTGAAAAATGATCTGGACACCATCTGCCGCACAGGTTTGTGATCGTCCCCATCCAGAAATGGCGGAATATGCGCAGCAAGATCAGCGGCAACATATTTCCCTGCATTGCGCGCGGCCAGCGTTGAAAAGCGCGATGGCGCATTGCCAAGCGCAGGATTGGTAAACGCCGCACGAATATCTGCGTGCCGCGTTAAAAGATATCCGCCACCCGTCAATTCAACCACGGGGCAGTTTTCACGCAGCCATTCATAGGTTGGATAAGGATCCGCAACAAACGCCGGATCGGATAGATCAAGTGGCAAAACAGGGGCTGTACTGCGTGGCTGTTCTGGCGCACGGCGCGTTTTCAACCATCCAAGCATTAAGCCTCTCCCAGCGAACCTTGCGCAGATACAGTAGCATCCTTAATAACGACGCAAAGAGGAAACGCTCACTTTGAACAAAGCAAATTTGCTGAAATCACTTTTGTTCCTTGCCTTGGGCGGAATTGGCGGCTGGTTGCTTGCGCATTTTCCAGCGCCTTTACCCTATTTGCTGGGCGCTTTGATCGCGAGTTCGTTGGCGATGGCCTTTCTCCCGCGCGCCTTAACCCGCGATGCGAAAGTCCCTGACACCGTGCGACTGCCCTTTATAGCCTGCATTGGTCTGTTGATTGGCGCACAAGTGCATCTTGAGCTGTTAACCGATTGGCATCCGATTATCGCCATCTTCATTGCCGTTACCGTTTTCACGCCGCTCGCCCATCTGCTCAATTACCGGCTGATGCGTAAATTTGGAGGATACGACAGGCCTACAGCCTTCTATTCGGCCGCCCCCGGCGGCTTGCTCGAAGCGATGAGCCTCGGGGAAAACGCGGGCGCAAACATCGCCATTCTGACCGTACAACAATTCCTGCGCATCGTGCTGGTGGTCACACTGATCCCGCTCGCGATGTCGCTATGGGTCGGGCATCCCGTCGGTAGCGCCGCAGGTCTTAGCAAGCTGAATGCAGAGACGAGCAGCCCTGTCTGGCAAATCCTTCTCGTTGGGGCTGCTGGTATCATATTGGGTAAGGGCCTTCGCATTCCAGCGGGTCAACTCACTGGACCGCTCCTGCTTGCCGGGCTTCTAAGCGCGACAGGGTGGCTTTCGCTCGCCCTGCCCAACTGGCTCATCATTCTGGCTCAAGTGGTCATGGGCACCGCGCTCGGGCTTCGATTCAACGGGTTAAGCGTTGCGGTCTTGCGGCGCGGTGTGGCCCTTGCCATCACCTCTGCACTGACGATGCTCGCGCTCGGCGCAGCACTTGCAGCGCTCGTTACCAGCTTTGCGGGTGTCGGGATTAGTGCAGCATGGCTCAGCCTTGCACCGGGCGGCGTTACCGAAATGTCGCTTGTTGCCTTAAGCCTTGCCGCCGATCCTGCATTGGTGACGATCGCGCATGTCTATCGCATCGCGCTTACGGTGGTCATCATGAGTATGGCGTTTGGACGCATTAGCCGCCCGCCTTCTCCTCAAGAATAATCCATTCTTCTTCGGCATCACTCAAAGCAGTGTGACGCTCCACCAACGCATCGCTTGCTTTTGCGAATTTGGCGGGCTCGTTGGTGAACAGGTCTGGAGCACTCAGGAACTCTTCAAGCTTGGATATTTCAGCTTCCAGCCGCGCGATTACGCTTGGCAATTCGTCCAGACGGTGCTTTTCGATGAAGGAAAGTTTGGTTTTCTGCGCCTGTGCAGGCTTTTTCGTGTCCGCACCTGTGGATTTTTCGGGCTTCGCAGCAGGTTTGCTCTCGCTTTGTGGCAGGCGCTCTGCCCGCTGCGCACGATAATCGCTCCAGCCACCCGCATAAACCGTTGCGCGCCCGTCGCCTTCCATTGCAACCGTCGTGCTGGCAACGCGGTCCAGAAAATCACGGTCGTGGCTCACCAATAACACCGTGCCCGGATAGTCCCCCAGCAGGTCTTGCAACAGATCAAGGGTCTCTACATCCAGATCGTTTGTCGGCTCGTCAAGCACCAGAAGATTGCTTTCGCGCGCCATGATCTTCGCCAGCAATAGCCGCGCCTTTTCCCCGCCAGAGAGCGAACGCACAGGCGCGCGCGCCTGCGCATCATCGAACAAAAACTCCTTCAGGTAGCCAACAACATGTTTGGGCATGCCGCGCACCATGATTTGATCGGCCTTGCCGGATACACGCATGTCAGGATCACCTGTCAGGCTGTCCCAAAGCGTCATATCCGGATCAAGTTGCGCGCGCGCCTGATCGAAGATCGCGCTTTCCAGCTTGCTGCCAAGCTTGACAGTCCCGCTGTCCACGGGCTCCAGCCCCATGAGCATCTTGATTAAGGTGGTCTTGCCCACGCCGTTCGGCCCGACAAAGGCAATGCGATCACCGCGTTGCACAGTCAGCGAAAAGTCCTGAACAATAGGCTTGCCGTCAAATGACTTGGCAAGATGATGCGCTTCAATCACCTTTTTGCCAGAAGCCTGCCCGCCGTCCAGCGCCATCGCGGCTGTGCCTTGGCGGCGAATTTGCGAGGCCCGCTCGGCGCGTAAATCTTGCAAGGCGCGCACGCGCCCCTGGTTACGGGTACGACGTGCGGAAATGCCCTCAACCGCCCAACGCGCTTCCGACTTGATCTTGCGATCAAGCTTGTGGCGTTGCAGGTCTTCGGTTTCCCAGACCGCATCGCGCCAGGCTTCAAAGCCGTCAAAACCTTTTTCCTGACGACGCACTTGTCCGCGATCGATCCAAAGTGTCGCGCGGGTCAAAGCGGTTAGAAACGCGCGGTCGTGCGAAATCAGCACAAACGCGGTGCGCGTGCTGCTCAGCTCGGCCTCAAGCCAGCCAATCGCCTCAATATCAAGGTGGTTGGTCGGCTCATCCAGCAACATCAAACCCGGCGCTTCCGCCATAAGTTTGGCCAATGCCGCGCGGCGACGCTCTCCGCCCGAAGCGGTTTCAACAGCGCGGGCGGGATCAAATTTCAAACCTTCGCCCGCGCGTTCGACCTTGTAGGCTTCGGATGGATCCAGCGCGCTCAAGGCGAAATCGCCAAGGGTCGCAAAGCCTGCCATCTCGGGCTCTTGTTCCATATAACCGACGCTGACGCCCGGCCCTGCAACAATGCTGCCTTTATCAGGTTCGACCAGTCCAGCCATCACCTTCATCAATGTCGATTTGCCCGACCCGTTGCGTCCGACAAGGGCCACTCGGTCCCCGGGTTGAACCACAAGATCAAGACCGTCAAAAACCGGATCCCCGCCAAAAGTCAGGGAAATATCGGAAAGCTGTAAAAGGGGTGCGCGTGCCATAACTGCCAGCTACGCAAGGCGGATCAAAAGGTCAACGCCCGTCTTCATTTTGCCGGATAAACTCCCCGCGGAGCGTCCCGCATTATCCAACTACAGCACGCAAAAGCCGCTTTCGAGCGTCGGGAATAGCGCTTATCTCGACGCCCGTGAACACATGCAGCGTATTCATCTTCTCATCCACCACCGCATGATCGCTCACCCAGCCCCCCATCAAAAGATATGTGCGCAGCAAAGGCGGCATCGCACGCATCGCCCGTTTCATATCAGGCCTGTTACGCAGCACTGCCGCGTAGCGAAACACATTTGGCGCTTTGACGCGGGGCAACCAGCGTTTCGGAGCAAGATGTCGTTCTTTCAGCATTGCAAAGCTATCAAGATAGGACGCCGTTTCCGTACCAGCAAAAGACGAACACCCAAAGAGCAGTTCAACCTGATGTGCGTCAACAAAGGCCGTCATCGCACCCCATGCCAAACGTAGCACATCGGGATCATTGCTATGGCAGGGGTGCGTACAAAAACGTCCGAGTTCGACCATTGGCCCGTCAAACCGCTCGAGCGCGGAAAGCTCGTAAAACTGCGCAGAATAGCTTTTCGCCATTTCCTTGCCTTGCAGACTCAGCATTCGAAAGCAGCACAATACCTCGCCGCTGACTTCGTTCTCGATCAGGATATGCGCGCATAGATCATCCAGGGCATCTCGATCATCGCAACCGAACGCCAGCGCGCGCAGTGACAGCGCTTTGGCGATATCTTCCGTCGTTTTGCTTTGGCGGGCACGCAAACGTCCCTTTTGCAGAACAAGTGTCACGGACGTTCTCTGCTACGCCAACCACCGCGCCGCCTTGGGCGCGCAGTGCTGGCAAGGCCGTCGCGCAATACCTGTGTCATCGGGTGATCGCGTGCGCCGTGCCGCTCCAGTAGCACATTCAGCGCAGCAGTCGTCTCGCCTTCCAGATTCAAGGCCCAGTCCAGAAAAATACTGCGGCATTCCGACGGTGTGATACCTTCGATTTTATAGGCCTCGGCAATCAACCCTTTCGGGTCCATCGCATCCCCTTTGAGTGAGCGCATCACGCGTCCCCTTCGACATTTGGCAAAACATCAGCTAGCGCTTGCGCGGCATCTGACTGGATTGCGGCAATCCCGCTGCGCATGGCATCAAGCGTATCAAAGCCGGTTTCACGCAGCAAAAACGCAAGCCCGCCCTGCCCGATTGCCTCTGGCATTTCGGCATCATCAATTGTTGTTTCGCTCAATAGCTTGGTGGCAAGCTGCATGCTCCAAAAGAGCCTGTAACTGCGTGTCAACGCTGCGCTCTGTGCGGCGCTCATCCAGCCCAATGCGACACACTGGCTTAGCCCCGTTACGATATCGCGCGCACTTGCACCGCTGCCCAAAAGCCCGGCCTGCCCGATCAGTTCGATGTCTTGCAACCGTCCTGCGCCAAGCTTTCCATCCCAGAACTGCGCTTGTTTGGCGGCCTGAATACGCACACGCATTTTTGCGACCTCGCTCAGGATCATCGCACCGTCGCGCGCGCGCTGCATGATTGACAGGCGCAGCCCGTCCACATCGCTTGCCAGTACATCATCCCCTGCAATCACCCGCGCACGCGTCAGGGCCAGATGCTCCCAGAGCCATGCCTGATTTTGCTGATAGTCTTGAAAGCTTTGCCAAGAGGTCGCAACAGGCCCTTTTGTGCCGGACGGGCGCAAGCGCATGTCCACCTCATAGAGCCTGCCTTGTGCCATCGGCGCTGTCATCGCGGTTACCATCGCTTGGGTCAGGCGTGCGTAATACTGGCGTACAGGCAGCGGACGTTTGCCGTCCGACATTTCCACGCCGTCCGCATCGTAAATCATAATGAGATCGAGATCGGAATTTGCATTCAAGCGTCCCGCTCCGAGCGAGCCCATGCCAAGAATGACCGCGCCGCGCCCCGGCATTTCCCCGTGTTTGTGCGCAAACTGGGCAACCACATGCGGCCAGAGCGCGCGCAGGGACGCTTCTGCCAGATCCGCATATCGCGTTGCGACCTGATCGGCCTCTGCAAGGCCGCGCAAATGGTGCACGCCAATGCCAAAGTGCCATTCCTTGGCCCAACGGCGCGTCGCATCCAGTTTGCGCTCATAATCGCTCTCGCGGGCCAATATGTCGTTCAACGCGGCGCTCAGCGCCTCCGTTCCGGGCCAATCGTCGAAAAAGCTGCCTGCGATCACGGCATCAAACACGCCCGCATTACGCGAGAGGTGACGCGCTAGTGCGGGGGCTGTTCCAACGATATCTATCAGCAAATCAATCAGCTGCGGGTTGGCCTCGAACAAGGAAAACAACTGCACACCGGCGGGTAAGCCAGCCAGAAAGCCGTCAAAGGCCAACAGCGCTTCAGCGGGTTTTGCGGTTTTCGAAAGGCGTTTTAGAACATCCGGCTTGAGACGTTCGAAAATTTCGACCGCGCGCGGCGAGCGCAGCGCAGGATAGGTTTGCCAAC
Organism: Planktotalea sp.; assembly: GCF_049680325.1. Lineage (GTDB taxonomy): Bacteria > Pseudomonadota > Alphaproteobacteria > Rhodobacterales > Rhodobacteraceae > Planktotalea. Next base: position 1,597 of record NZ_JBAUHO010000252.1, on the reverse strand, counting down.
GCGCAAGCACGTTATCATCAAAGCTATGTTCAACTGGCTGCGCACGTGCATCGGGTGCAAAGAAACCTTCGGTCAGCGCATGAACCGCTTCAAGACGTTGTGTCAGATCGCTGCGCAGTTCAGCCTCTTCGCGCCCCATAAAGGCGGCAAGCCGGGCGAATCCTTTGCCGGATTTCGGCAAAGTATGCGTCTGGGCATCGCGGATCATTTGCAAACGGTGTTCAACTTCGCGGTGGGCACGATAGTGATCGGTAAGCTCCTGCGCGGCCTCTTTCGGCACCCAGCCTTTTTCACTGAGGATCGCCAGGCCTTCGACAGTGCCGCGGGTGCGCAATTCTGGGTCGCGCCCGCCCGCAATGATCTGGCGGGTCTGGGTGAAGAACTCGATCTCCCGGATACCGCCGCGCCCGAGTTTCATATTGTGCTCGTGCAGTTTGAGCGCGCCGCCAAGCCCCTTATGTTCGCGGTAGCGCAGGCGCATGTCATGCGCGTCCTGAATCGCGGCAAAATCCAAATGCTTGCGCCACACGAACGGGGTGAGCGTTTTCAGAAAAGCTTCGCCAGCCTTCAGATCGCCCGCACAGGGGCGCGCTTTGATATAGGCCGCGCGCTCCCATGTGCGCCCGAGGCTTTCATAATAACGCTCTGCCGCCTCCATTGCCATGCACACAGGCGTCACGCCAGGATCAGGGCGCAGGCGCAGATCGGTGCGGAACACATAGCCCTCGCCGGTCAGATCATTCAGCATCGCCGCCATGCGCCGCGTTGCGCGCACGAAGGAGGCCCGCGCCTCGTGAAAATCATCAGGGCTGAAACGGGTTTCATCAAAGAGGCAGATCAGATCAATGTCGGATGAATAGTTCAATTCATGCGCGCCCATTTTGCCCATAGCAAGAACGCACATTCCGCCCGCATCCGCGATGTCCGCTTCGCCCATCCCCGGCAGCTTTCCGCGCGCGATTTCCGCACCGATTGTTGCGCTTAACGCGGTCTGCACCGAAAGATCGGCAAAATCTGTCAAAACCTTCGTCACCGTTTCCAGCGGCCAAACACCGCCCAGATCAGCAAGCCCTGTGATTAACGCAACGCGCCGCTTGGCCTCGCGCAGCGCCGATGGCAGGCTTTTCGCAGGCACAACAGGCAGCGATGCAAAGAGTTCGGTTATCGCAAGCTCTGGATCGGCCAAAGCGTGTTCCAACCATGCCGCTTCCTTGGCAATCAGCCCGTTCAAATAGGGGCTGCACCCCGCAGCGCCAAGCAGCAGCTCGCGCAATGCAGGACTTAGACCCGTCACTTTCTGGACGGCCTCGGCACCAAGCTCGGGCTCGAAAGGAATGGGTGTACGTGTCAAACGATCTTCAAATTTCATATAGCAAGTGTTCACTACATGCGGCGCGCGTCAATGCCCTGCGCGCGGGTTCTTGGGATTGCTGCGCCGCTGCGCTACGATTAGATGTACCCCATGCGCACCCTTGTCGTTCTCGCCCATCCACTGCCTGACAGCCTTGCCGCACATTTCGCAGCGCTTGTGCAAACGCATTTCGACGCGCGGGGCGACGCTGTGCGCCTGCTTGATCTTTATGCGATTGGCTATGAC
>NZ_JBAUHO010000251.1:0-3885 GCF_049680325.1 Planktotalea sp. | reverse complement strand
TTGCCCATCCGCGCCATTATAAAAACACCAAGCGCGATGCTGATTATGCCGATGCTCAGCATGATTTGCCCGCGACTGTCGGTAAAGAGAGGCTGCAAATAGCCTGGGTTCAGAAAGCCGATCGTCGCGCTTACCGCAAAGGGCAAAGCTGCGAGAATGACAGCACTTGCACGGGCCTCCGAGGATAGCGCGCGCGCTTTTTTCTTCAGCTTGCGGCGCTCGCGTAGCTGTTCTGCAAGGTTCTCGATTGTTTCGATCAGATTGCCGCCTGTTTCAGATTGCAACGATGTCGCGACAGAGAAAAAGACAACCTCTTGTGTTGGCATCCGCGTGCAGAGCCGCTCAAGACTGCCAAGCAGGCTGGCACCGACATTCAATTCATCGCGGCAGCGCTCGAACTCGGTTTTCACGGGCCCTTTGGCGTTTTCAACAACGATGCTGAGCGAGTCTGCGACAGGGCGACCGGCCTTCAATCCACGTGCAAACACATCAAGCGCTTCGGGTAGCCCTTCGGTAAAGCTTGCGACATGGCGCTTTCGTTTGATGCGGAAAATAAGCACAGCGCTTGCGATTGGTATGAAAAGTGACAGCACAAGCGAAACCAAGGCGGGCATTTTCAGAACAAGAACAAAAACCGCGTATAGCCCGAGAACGCTCATTGATATCTGAACCAAAAGCTCTGTGGCGGACGCACGGATGCCAGCACGCGCACAGGCAAGTTCCAGTCGCTCCAATGCGCGCGCCAGTCTGGATGATGTAATTGTGCGCTCTGGTTCCGGGGCTTTGACTTTGTCATCATCCTTCGCGGCACTACGATCAAACCCGCGCGCGGCGCGCTCAATGCGCGATTTAAGCGCGCTGCGTTGGCGATCCATCATCACCAACAAAACAAGCAGGAGCATAAGGAACAGGCTGGCACCAGCGCCAAGGATGAGGACTTCGATAGACATCAGGCACCTCCCAGAATGCTGTTGAGGTCGTCAATACGCCCATAATCCGAAGCGCGGCTCGCGAATTTGGGGCGATAGCCCGTAAAAACATACTCCCCCTCGATCTGCTTTCGTGTGCTGGAGGGGCCAACCTGAAAGGTGAAAATGTCCTGCAAGGTAATGACATCGCCAGCCAGCCCGGCTACCTCGGAAATGGATGTTACGCGGCGCTTTCCATCGCGCATTCGGCTGACCTGCACGATCAGATTAACCGCATCAACCAACTGACGGCGCACGACGCCGGGACCGGGAACAAAGCCGGCAAGGGCCGCCATGCTTTCAACGCGGGTCAGCGCTTCGCGCGGCGAGTTGGCATGCAGTGTGCTCATTGATCCGTCGTGGCCTGTGTTCATCGCTTGCAGCAGGTCAAGCACCTCATCACCGCGAATTTCACCAATGATAATGCGATCAGGGCGCATACGTAGCGCGTTGCGCATCAATGTGCGCATCGTAACTTCGCCAGTGCCTTCAACATTAGGTGGGCGCGTTTCAAAGCGCACAACATGAGGCTGTTGAAAGCGCAATTCGGCGGCGTCCTCGATTGTGATAATCCGCTCGCCCGCAGAAATATGCTCGGACATAGCATTAATGAGGGTGGTTTTGCCTGACCCTGTTCCACCAGACACAAGGATGTTCAAACGCAGGCTTGCGGCCAGTCCGAGAAACTCGCCCATCTTTGCGGACAGGCTGCCACCCTTGATTAATGTGTCCAGCTTGACCGGCTTGCTTGGGAATTTTCGGATGGTGATGGTCGGCCCGTCTATCGCCAATGGGGGCACCGCAACGTTGACGCGGCTTCCATCCGCGAGGCGTGCATCCACCATCGGCTGGGATTCATCAATACGGCGACCAACGGCTGCCACGATCCGGCTTGCGACGCCAAGAACATGGGCGTTGTCGCGAAAGCGAACAGATGTCAGCGTAAGTTGACCCGCGCGTTCAACAAAAACCTGATCGGGGCCGTTGACCATGATGTCAGTGACGGTGTCATCCGCCAGAAGCTGCTCTAGCGGGCCAAGGCCCAGCAGATCGGCAAGGACCACATCAATCAGTTCAGCAAGCTCGCGCGCATTGAAGTGCAGCTTTTGAGCTTCACCCAGTTTCGTGATGTTCGCTTTGATCTTGGCTTCTTGCTCGCTGCGCGGACGCATTGCCAGATCTGCGTAATCCAGCTCTTCTGCAAGGGCCTTCATCACGTCATTCGCAACCGCGAGGATGGGTGTTTGCGTGCGAGCGGCAGGCACATCGGCCTTCGGTGCTTCAATCGTTTCGACGTCCTTTGGCACTTCGACGAGATTAGCGCGCAAGTCCTCAACAGGTGCTTGCGTTTCGCTTTCGGTGTCAAGCAACAGCGCCGCCTCTGACAGAACCTGCCTTTGCAAGGCCATCGGCCACAAGTCGCTGGAATTTTCGACGATATAGCTCAGCGCGGCGTTCGCACGATCGACTGCGCTTTGCGTCTCGGGATCAATCTGTCGCGCGATTTCAAGAACCTGCTGGACACAGGTGCGAACAGAGGGTTGGCTGATGTGAAGCGTCATGAGAAAATCCGGCGCAACAGGCCTTTGTGCGGCGCATCTGAGCTGTTGGCGGTGTGCAACGCATTGCTCACAGTGCCCCAAACACCTGTAACAGCTTTTGAGTAAGCCGCACGCTTATCAAGTGCGCTTACTGGTTTGCCCGCGCTTTGTGCTTTTTGAATGGCTACATCGTTGCGGGGGAGGCAGGCACAGATCGGCAATCCCAAAGCCTTCGCCATATCCTTGCGCGATAGCGCGGCGTCTTTTCGGACCTCTGACAAGACGAGGTGGATTTGCATTTCCGGCTTGCTTTGTTTGATCTGCTTCACAATTCGCGCCGTGGCGTTCACGCCAGCAAACCCTGCGGGGAAGACGATGACGACGGCATCGAGTTGGCTTAGCAGGTCAGATTGCTGCATGAGGGTCTGGCGCGGCAGGTCAAGCACAACGCTATCAAATGCACTGCGCAGCGGTTTCATGAGATCGCCCAATGCGGCATTCAGGCGTAAGGTATCCTGGTTCGAGCCGACCTGATGTGCATAAAGCGCGAGGGTGTCGGAAATCTTTTCCATCGTTGCCGTCAAAAAGGTTTCATCGACACGCTCAGGCGCGGCAAGTGCTTCGATTAAGCCGGGTGTGCCTTGCGCATTCAGATCAAAGGCCTGCGAGCCAAAGGTGATATCGCAATCGATTAGTGCGGCGCGCCCTGCGCCAGATGCAACAAACGCGAGGTTCTGGGCAAGCGCGCTTGCACCGATGCCGCCCGTTGCGCCGACCACGGCAATGCTTGTTGCGCGCGGCGAAATCGGGGCTGGGTCATTTGCGGGTTGTGGCAACGGGACACTCAGGATGTCCGCAGCGTTCACAGGAAATTGGAAATATTCAAGCGCACCTGCATGGCGCAAAGCGCGATAAGTCGAAATGTCAGTTACATGGCCAAGCACAATAACCTCCGCGCCAGTTTGGCGAATTTCGCGAACACATTCGCATGCGTCGCTGGTGGATAGGTTGCCCATCTCGGTGATGAGAACGTTAGAGATAGCCGGCTCAAGGCAAAGTCGCGCAGCGCCGCTAAGGCCACCACCTTTCAAGCCAGCGTCTCCTGCACCTGATTGATCGACAACAGTGCGCGCGACTTCGGCACCTTCTTGGGTGCACACGTAAGCGGCGAAAGGTAGGAGCGCGTTGCCTTGTGTGGGGTGAGCTAACATCGGAAGTGTCCTTATTAGGGGCGTAAGTGGTGTCTTGGGGTGGGGAAAGGGGCGCTTGTGCGCAGGTGAGATGCGCACGCCCGGCTTTGGTGAAAGTTGGGTTAGCCTTCTGCGGATTCAGCCGCAGGCATTGCGTCAATCAGCGTTTGAAAGCCAGCATCGGTG
>NZ_JBAUHO010000250.1:0-19313 GCF_049680325.1 Planktotalea sp. | reverse complement strand
CAGATTAGAAAACCGCCGAGGACCGAGCCTATATTGTTGCCCGAGCCACCGACGATCACCATCACCCACACAAGGAAAGTGAAGCGAAGCGGCTGATAGGTTCCGGGGATCAACTGGCCATCCAGCGTGGTCATCATTGCACCTGCAAAGCCGCAAATAGCGCTGCCAAGGATGAAGACCTGTAAATGGCGCGCGGTGACGTCTTTGCCCATGGCTTCGGCGGCGACCTCGTTGTCGCGAATGGCGCGTAGCATACGGCCCCACGGGCTTTTGAGTGCCATTTGCGCCATGATAAGCAGCACGATCAGGACAATCGCGAAAATGATGGAATAATTGGCTTTTACCCAAAGCGTCGAGGCTTCGACAGCATCAATGCCAAGGCGAGAAGCGCGTTCGATAAAGACCGGATCGTTTTGCAGATCGACCTCATAGGGCACGGGCCGTTCCAGACCCGAAACGTTCTTAACGCCGCGCGTCAGCCAATCCTCGTTTTTCAGGATCGCAATGGTGATTTCGGCGATGCCCAGCGTCGCAATTGCAAGGTAATCCGAGCGCAGCCCCAGAGCCGTCTTGCCAATCACCCAAGCCGCACCCGCCGCAAGCAAACCGCCCACAGGCCAGGACAGCATGATCGGCAGACCAAGGCCGCCAAGGAAGCCGGTGGCCGCCGGATCGACCTTTTCGATGGCCAGAACCGAGGGATCAAAGAGCGCACGAAACAACATGAAGCCGCCAACAATGACCGCCAGCAGTGCAAAGGTGCGCGTGCGGCTATGCGGTTTGCGTTTGACGATAAGGCTGGCCATCACGATCACAGCCGCGCCCGTCAAAAGCGCGGCGATGATACCGATGCCGCCTTCTTTCCAGGCCTCTGTCACGGGCGCATGCGAGACCAGCACCGCAGCAAGGCCGCCCAAGGCGACAAAGCCCATGACGCCTACGTTAAACAGGCCAGCGTAGCCCCATTGCAAGTTGACCCCAAGTGCCATGATCGCTGAAATCAGGCACATGTTGAAAAGCCCCAATGCGGTGTTCCAGCTCTCGCTCATGCCTGTGTAAACCAGCAGGCCTGCCATGATGCCAAACAGCGCGAAATTTTTGATCGGTAGGGTCATACAGCTTTCCCCGCAAACAGCCCTGTAGGCTTAAAGAGAAGAACAATCAGCAAGATCACAAAGGATACCGCGAATTTGTAGTCCGTGCTCAGGAGTTGCACGAGACTGGACGGCTCCAGGCTTTCTGGCAACAGATAGATCAGCACTTTCTTCCAGGCATAAGTGATGGTGATCTCGGAGAAAGCGATGACAAAACCACCGGCAATTGCGCCAATCGGGCTGCCAAGGCCACCAACGATGGCCGAGGCGAAGATCGGCAGCAAAAGCTGGAAATAGGTGAATGGCTTAAAGCTTTTGTCGAGGCCGTAAAGAACCCCTGCAATTGTCGCAAGCGTGGCCACGATCAACCAGGTGTACATCACGACGCGTTCCGGATTGATGCCGGAAAGCAGCGCCAGATCCTCGTTATCCGAATAGGCGCGCATGGATTTGCCAGTGCGCGTGCGGTTCAGGAACCAAAAGAGCAGCGCCACAACAATCAGCGCTGTGAGAACCGTGATGCCTTGGGATGTGCGGATCACCAAGCCTTCATCAAGGCCTGTCATGGCCTTGAAGGTACGTGCATTGATGATGAAGCGTTCCCCGTCGGCAAAGCGCTGCTCGCCCGGGCCAATGGCAAAGCGCACCAAGCCGTTCATGATAAACATGACGCCCATGGACACGATGACCAGAATAACAGGTTTTGCCTTTTGTTCGCGGTAAAAGCGATAGACTAAGCGATCTGTGAAAAGAACCAGCGCCATACAGCCCAGGATACCGAAGGGCAGGGCAAGCAAGGCCGTGGGCAATGGGCCAAGATTGATGCCAGCGGATTGCATCAACCAGGTGACGAAAATAGTAAACATCGCCCCTGCCGCCATCGTGTCACCATGGGCAAAGTTGGAGAACCGCAAGATACCGTAGATCAAAGTGACCCCAAGCGCCCCAAGCGCCAGTTGGCTGCCATAGGCGATAGCAGGTATAATGACAAAGTTGGACAGGGCGACGAGCGCGTTAAGAAAATCGATCATGAGGACCCCTCGCAAGTGCCTGAATATCGTACAGAATAATCTGGGCTGTGCTGCGTGTATTGTGCGCGCCCATCCGGATAGAGGCTAAACAACCCGACACTGGTATCTTGGATTTTTGAAACGAACGAGCGCTGATCGGCGCCCTCCAAAGGTGCAACTTCGCTCATCGCTCGCTCTCCTGCGATATCAGACAACAGATATTGCCCTTCAAGCGCATCGATATCGATTTCGTAAGCGGTTTCGACGCATGCCTCTGTGTCCAAACACTCGCTTGTCATCAAGCATGTCCAACCCTGCGCAGCCAGCGCGCTCGAACAGAATGCCAAAACAATGGATGCCGAGATGATCTTCATGTTCATCCCCCCAAGAAGCTCTTGCGCACTTCAGGGTTCGCCAGCAAAGCCTTGCCCGTGTCCGTGAATGCATTGGCCCCTTGAACAAGCACGTAGCCTTTGTCGGCAATCTCAAGCGCCTGACGCGCGTTTTGCTCGACCATAAGGATCGAAATACCTGTGCGCGCAACTTCGATGATGCGGTCAAAGAGTTCATCCATGACGATGGGCGAAACGCCCGCAGTCGGCTCATCCAACATCAAAACCTGCGGCTGGGTCATCAGGGCGCGCCCGACAGCAACTTGCTGGCGCTGCCCCCCTGACAATTCGCCCGCAGCTTGGAGGCGCTTCTCTTTCAGAATGGGAAATAGATCATAGACCTGCGCCATGGTGTCCGCGAAATCATCGCGGCGGATAAAAGCACCCATCTCAAGGTTCTCTTCCACCGTAAGCGAGGTAAAGATGTTCGATGTTTGCGGCACAAAGCCCATCCCCTTACCAACGCGCGCTTGCGGCGTTAGCTTGGTGATGTCCTTGCCATTTAACCGAACCGCGCCTTTGCGCAGGTTCAGCATGCCAAAGACGGCTTTCATCGCGGTGGATTTGCCTGCACCGTTCGGCCCGACGATCACAGCAATCTCGCCTTGTTCGACGCTTAATGTACAGTCATGCAGGATATCCGCACCGCTGCCATAGCCGCCTGTCATATTCTCTGCGATCAGGAAAGGTTCAGCCATTGCTCTGACACTCCGTCTTGTCTTGAAGCGCTGTGGGCTGCGCATGTTCAAGTATGAAATCTTCAATTTGACGGGCTTGTTCCAAACCGCGTGTTTCACTCAGAAATTGCTCGGTTACAAAGGCGGTGCCACAGCCAATACCGGTCAAATAGCGCGCTTTCACACCGTCGCGTTCGCGGCCGAATATCGTCTTCTTAGGATCGACAAAGGTTCTGGCAATCAGCCAGTCGCTGACAAGCTCCGGCTCTGTGCTGGAAATCTCGGAAGATTTATAAGCGACTTTAAGGATGTTCGTTTGACCCTGCAGGGTCTTTTTGAGACGCGCCATGCGCTCGCTTTCGCTTTTGGTGTTTTCGAAGCGCTCTATCGTCAAAAGCACGCGCAGTGTTTGCCCTTCGATAGGCAAGGCGAACGAGTGTACTTTACTGCCCTTCATCAAAGGCTTTGCGCTTAGGCCAGACACGCCGCAAAATTTCAGCCCGTTGAAATCTGCTGAACAATTGCCGGCTTGCACAACAGAAGCCGTCAACATGGTCAGGATAAGTGCAAACGCGCATCTCATCCCGCGACTGCTTCTTTATTCTTAAGGCCCGTGCCTAGGTAGGCTTCGATCACTTGCTCGTTTGCCTTGATCTCTTCAATCTTGCCCGTTGCCAGCTCCTTGCCTTCGGCCATGACAATCACCGGATCGCACAGGCGGCCGATAAACTCCATGTCATGTTCGATCATGCAGAAGGTATAGCCGCGCTCTTGGTTTAACCGCAAAATCGCATCGCCAATTGTATTCAACAGCGTGCGGTTCACACCCGCGCCAACCTCGTCCAGAAACACGATCCGTGCATCGACCATCATGGTGCGGCCCAACTCCAGCAGCTTTTTCTGCCCGCCCGACAGATTCCCGGCCTTTTCGTCGGCCAGATGGCCAACAGTCAGGAAATCGAGCACTTCATCGGCTTTTGCGGCCAGTGCGCGTTCTTCATTGGCAATACGTTTACGACCGAACCAGGTATTCCAGAGCGTTTCACCTGACTGCGCCCCCGGCACCATCATCAGGTTTTCACGGCAGGTCATCGAAGAAAACTCATGCGCGATCTGGAAGGTGCGCAGCAGGCCTTTGTGAAACAGCTCATGCGGGGGCAATCCGGTGATATCCTCACCTGCCATAAATACCCGTCCAGAGGTCGGAGGCAGAACACCGGCAATAACGTTGAACAACGTGGTCTTGCCCGCGCCGTTCGGCCCAACCAATCCGGTAATAGAGCCCTCGGCAATCTCAAGCGATGCACCATCAACAGCATGAAAGCCGCCAAAGTGCTTGTGCAGGTTTTCAACCCTGATCAAGACAATTCCCCCGTTCCCAAAGCGTCTTTGCGCGCTTTATCAAATCCGTCTCGAATGCCCGTATACAATACTGGCACGCAAGCGGTTAACGACGCACATTATGCGGCGGGTTTGCATTTGAAAACCCCTGACGCGGCTTCCTTGATAACAATAACGACGCTGGGCAATCTGGACAAAGACGTTTTCGCACATATCTATTCTCCAGCCTGCGCCTTGGTCATTGTTGGAGAACTGTCATGCCTTTATCGCGCCGCGCCTTTGGCCTTACTGCCGCTGCCTTCCCGCTGTTCGCGCCTGCGCTCGTGCGCGCGCAGAACGCGCCGCGTATCGAACAAATCGCGGATGGGTTCGAAGAACCCTGGGCCGTCGGCTTTGTGCCAAGCGGCATTCTGGTGACCCAAAGAGAGGGTCAGTTGATCTATCTCGCGAACGGCAAACGCCAAACGGTCAAAGGCCTGCCGGAAATCGCAGTAAACGGGCAGGGCGGTCTGCTCGATGTGCTGGTGCCGCGCGATTACTCCCAAAGCAAAACGATCTTCATGAGCTACGCCAAACCGCAAGGACGAAATGAAGGCACGGCAGTGATGCGCGCCGAGTTTGACGAAGCGACGGCAACGCTCAAGAACGTCACGCCGATCTTCGAGATGCGCAAAGGCTCCGGCGGCGGCTTTCACTTTGGCTCGCGCATCGTTGAGGCACGAGATGGCACGCTTTTTGTCTCGATCGGCGAGCGCGGCAATGATGCCGAAGCGCAGAACCTGCGCACTCACAATGGCACGATTGTGCGCATCACCAAAGATGGCGCAGCACCCAAAGACAATCCCTTTGTCGACACATGGCGTGCAAGGGATGATATCTGGTCCTATGGCCACCGCAATCCACAAGGGATGGCGCTAGATCAAAACGGCACCCTTTGGGCGCACGAACATGGCGCGCGCGGCGGCGATGAAATCAACCGGATTGAAAAAGGCGCCAACTACGGCTGGCCCGTGATCGCCTATGGCACCGAATATTCGGGCGAAAAGATCGGCGAGGGTACAGCCAAAGAAGGCATGCAACAACCAGAACACTATTGGGACCCATCCATCGCGCCATCGGGCTATATGATCTATTCAGGAAAACTCTGGCCCCAATGGCGGGGGCATCATTTTGTCGGCAGCCTGAAATTCGACTACATCGCACGTCTTGCGGGTGAACCGCTCAATGAAATCGAACAGATCAAAGGCCCGCAAACAACGCGCATCCGCGATATCCGCGAAGGCCCGGACGGCGCGATCTGGTTTTTAAGCGTGGGCAACGGCGCGCTCCACAAAATGACACCGGACTGACGTCAAACTTCATTTTGCCAGTTAAACTCCCGCCAAAGGCGGACCAAATTCCTTTCAAAGGAATTTGCCAAAACTTTTTTGAAAAGTTTTGCGCCTAGATCGACAGTCTTGCTGCTTGTGATCCACGCTCGCGGTAGGGTGTCGTGTCATAATGCGCGCGGTAGCATTTCGAGAAATGCGAGGGCGAGGCAAAGCCGCATGCCAACGCTACATTGATAACACTCATATCGGTTTGCAACAGCAAGTTACGCGCCTTTTGCAGACGCAATTCCATATAATAGCGCTTTGGCGAGCGGTTGAGATAACGACGGAACAAACGCTCTAGCTGGCGCGTGGACATGCCGACATCCTTGGCCAAAACCGACGGGCTGATCGGTTCTTCGATGTTGCTTTCCATCATCTGGATAACAGCGCTCAGTTTAGGGTGACGCACGCCAATTCGCGTCGGAACAGAAAGACGTTGCGTGTCCTGATCCGTGCGGATCGAGGAATAGATCAACTGGTCCGCGACCGCATTTGCCAGCTCTTCACCGTGATCGTCAGCAATCAGTTTGAGCATCAGATCAATCGAAGAGGTGCCGCCCGCTGTCGTCAAACGGTTCCCGTCTACGACAAAGACCGATTTGGTCAATTCGACCTCGTCAAACTCTTCTAGAAAGCTATCCTGGTTTTCCCAGTGGATGGTCGCGCGTTTACCATCAAGCATGCCTGCGCGCGCCATCGTATAAGAGGCCGTGCAAAGCCCGCCAAAGGTCAGCCCACGGCGCGCTTCACGGCGCAGCCAGTTGAGCAGCTTCTTCGTCGTAGCAAATTGGATGTTCACCCCGCCACAAAGCATGACCGTGTCATCACGCTGCAATTCGATCAGATCGCTGTCCAGCTTGAAAGCCGTGCCCGCAGAACAAGCCACCGCATCGCCGCCCTCACCAATGACGCTCCAGCTATACAGATCTTTGCCTGCCAGCCGGTTCGCAATCCGCAGGCTTTCCAGTGCCGCGGAAAAGCACAGCAGCGTAAAGTCATGCAAAAGCACAAAGACGAAACGGCGCGCCTTGTCGCTCTCTGTTTCGACATTTATCTTTATGTCCTCTGGCAACATCGGCGCAGGATCCTTTCTTACACTTTCTCAAGTGTCTTTGGGTAAGCGCTAATAAGGGAATTTAGTACCGCTTCGATCAATCACCTTGATCCCATGACAATGGCAAGGTCAAGGCATCGCAATTCGTTTAGTCTCTGGTAATAGCGCTAACAGGGCCTTATACGTCAGATTTGATATGAATTCCTTAGGAGAAGACAGATGAGCGAATGGCAGAAATCGGACTGGCGCAACAAGCCACGGGTCCAAATGCCGGACTATACCGACGCAGCGGCCTTGGCCGAGGTTGAGGGCCAGCTTTCTGCCTATCCACCTCTGGTTTTTGCTGGCGAGGCGCGCAAACTTAAAACACAGCTTGGCGCAGCCGCGCGCGGCGAAGCGTTTCTGCTTCAGGGCGGTGATTGCGCCGAAAGCTTTGAGCAATTCAGCGCAGACGGCATTCGCGACACCTTTAAGGTGATGCTGCAAATGGCCATGGTTCTGACCTTCGGTGCCAAAGTGCCTGTGGTCAAAGTAGGGCGTATGGCCGGTCAGTTTGCCAAGCCACGTTCGGCCAATACCGAAACAGTAAATGGCATCGAGCTGCCCAGCTATCGCGGTGATATCATCAACGAGCTGGCCTTCACGCCCGAAGCGCGCATCCCCGATCCGAAGAAAATGTTGCAAGCCTACACACAGGCAGCAGCAACGCTGAACCTGTTGCGTGCGTTTTCCACAGGTGGTTATGCCGATGTGCATCAGGTTCACGCCTGGACGCTTGGCTTTACCGAAGGTGAGCAGGCAGCAGAATACCGTGAACTCGCAAACCGCATCAGTGATACGCTTGATTTTATGAAGGCTGCTGGCCTTGATAGTGATCGCGAACCATCCTTGCAGACAGTGGATTTCTATACGTCCCATGAATCGCTGCTGCTTGAATATGAAGAGGCGTTGACACGTCTGGACAGCACATCCGGCAAATGGCTTGCGGGGTCTGGTCACATGATCTGGATCGGCGATCGCACCCGTCAGCCTGACGGTGCGCATGTGGAATTTGCACGCGGCGTGTTGAACCCGATCGGTCTGAAATGTGGTCCGACAACCACAGCCGAAGACCTCAAGGTTCTGATGAACAAGCTGAACCCGACCAACGAGGCTGGTCGTCTGACACTGATCGCGCGTTTCGGCGCGGGCTCGGTCGGCGAACATCTGCCGCGTTTGATCCAGGCCGTTCGTGAAGAAGGGGCCAACGTGCTTTGGACCTGTGATCCGATGCATGGCAACACGATCAAGTCGTCTTCAGGCTATAAGACGCGCCCGTTTGAAAGCGTGCTTCGTGAAGTGCGTGAATTCTTTGGCGTTCATTCTGCAGAAGGCACAATTCCGGGTGGCGTGCATTTTGAAATGACCGGCCAGGATGTGACAGAATGCACAGGCGGCGTGCGCGCTGTTAGTGATGAGGATCTCTCTGATCGCTACCACACAGCATGTGATCCACGCCTGAACGCCAGCCAGTCATTGGAGCTTGCCTTCCTGGTGGCAGAAGAACTTTCTGCGCGTCGCGGTTCCGCGCAGGCACAAGCGGTCTAAGTCAACTCAGACAAAACGATAAAACGCCCCGATCCGTTCGGGGCGTTTTTCTTTTCCTAGGCTTTTTCATTATTAACAACGAGCCGTAAGCTGTTGTTTTTAATCGATGAAGTGCTTTTCGCCGCGCGCTTGCTGCGGAAGCTATGTGGTGCCTCTGCAAAGGCATAGCTTGGCTCTGTTTTGGGCGCCAATGGCACAAACGGGGCGCTCGGAGTTGGTGCGTCGCCACTGATTTCTTTGCGGCTTAGCGATGTGATCTGAAAACGGCGCGGTGTCTTATCAAGGCCACCTTCAATATCCAGACATCCGACCAAACGTGTGACTTGCCCGCTTGCATCGCTCATTGGCAACAGCAGCATGCGCGCACGGATCGGGGAAAGCGAAAAGCGCCGCCGCGCGCTCAAATCTATTGTAACCATAGCCGGACTGCCCAGCAGATCGCGCGTGGCTTCGGCAAGGACGTCCCGCGATGCGGGATCAAAAAAAGCGGTGATCGGCATGCCGCGCACATCCATGCCAAGTGCCTCGCTCATCACGCTGCCCGCGACCCTGATACGCACGACCGATGGCGCAACTTTTTCACCGACAAAGGAACAGGCAAGCGTTTGCTCGATCCCGCGCGGATCAAACTCGGCGCGCGCGGGCATCTGACGCGAACCTCGCAAGGCCTCCCAATAGGCCAGTAAATCGCGGCACGCAGGAAAACGATCGGGAGCATCGCTAAATGCACTATGATCCAACGTCACAATGTTTGTATGCGCTGATCGGATCGGAAGAATGGGGCTGTCGTGGCTCACGCGTTGGCTACCTTTTACTGCTGCGAAAACGACGCTCGACGCTTGAGGGTCAGTCGCATGGTTAAACATATCTGAACGAAGGTTACTGAACCTTTAATAGCGCAACTTCCCCGAAAAATTGAGACAATTATGCCCGATTGGTTAATAGCGCTCATTTCAAGGCCCGTGTTTTGCGTCGCAAAACTTGCACCCCGACGCGCATTTGGCTTAGGTGCGCGCAGCAATGATTGAAAGGCACCGCCATGCTCACATCCATGACAGGGTTCGCCGCGCGCACAGGGCGCGCAGATGGGTTTACATGGGGATGGGAGCTGCGCTCGGTCAATGGCAAGGGCTTTGATCTGCGCTTTCGCATGCCTGACTGGCTTGGCGGGCTGGAGGCTGATTTGCGCAAGCAGGTTGGGGCAAGCGTTTCGCGCGGCTCTGTGTCGTTAAACCTGCGTATCGCCCGCGAAGCAGGCGAAAATGCTGTTGAAATCAATGAAGACGCACTTACCCGTGTGCTGGATGCGATCGCACAGATCGAGGATCGCGCTGGTGCGACAGGGGTGAACCTGACCCCGGCCAGTGCCAGCGATGTAATGAACTTTCGCGGCGTAATGGACGCGCCGCAAAACCGCGAAGCGAGCGAAGAGTTATTAACCGAGCTGCGCGCAGATATCGCGCCGCTGTTGGCCAGCTTTAACGACATGCGCGCTGCCGAAGGCGCGTCTTTGCATGCCGTACTTACCCGGCAACTGGACGAAATCGAAACGCTTACGCGCTCGGCGCATGACATGTTGGGCCAACGCTCTGCCGATATGCGCGCCAATTTCCAAGCGGCGATTGCGCGGGTGATGGAAAGCCGCGCAGAGATGGACGAAGCCCGCATTGCCCAGGAAATCGCGGTTCTGGCGGTCAAATCGGACGTCACGGAAGAAATCGACCGTCTTCATTCGCACATCAGTGCCGCGCGTGATTTGATGGCAAGCGGTGATCCCGTCGGGCGCAAGCTTGATTTCCTGTGTCAGGAATTCAACCGTGAGGCCAATACGCTTTGCTCCAAGGCGCAGAATGCGGGGCTGACGGAAATCGGATTGGCGTTGAAGGTCTTGATAGATCAGATGCGCGAGCAAGTGCAGAATGTGGAGTAAACCGATATGAGCAAAGATCGTCGCGGCCTGTTAATCATTCTGTCCTCGCCCTCTGGTGCGGGCAAATCGACCCTCGCAGGGCGGCTGCGGGCTTGGGATGACAGCGTGCGCTTTTCCGTGTCCTCCACAACGCGCGCGCCGCGCGACGGTGAGGTGGATGGCGTGGACTATAATTTCACGACCGAAACCGCGTTCAAACACAGCGTTTCGGAAGGCGGCATGCTTGAGCACGCCCATGTATTCGGTAATTTCTATGGCTCTCCCAAAGCCCCTGTAGAAGCGGCCATCGAAGTGGGGCAAGACGTGCTGTTCGATATCGACTGGCAGGGCGCGCAGCAAATTCGCAACTCTGCACTTGGCCAGCACACGCTGTCGATCTTTCTACTGCCACCTTCAATCACAGAGCTGCACCGCCGTCTTGTGAGCCGCGCGAAAGACAGCGAAGAGATCATCGAGCGGCGCATGTCCAAAAGCTGGGACGAGATTTCCCACTGGGACGGCTATGATTTCGTTCTGATTAATGATGATCTGGATTCTACCGAAGAACAGCTGAAAACCATAATAACCGCTACGCGTTTGCGCCGCTCGCAACAGCCTGATCTGAACGATCATGTGCGTGCATTGCAAAGCCAGTTTGAGGAATTGTCATGACGATCTATGCCCTTAAAGACAAATGCCCCGAAATTCATGAGGACACATGGATTGCGCCCGATGCCAATGTGATTGGCCAGGTTGTGATGGAGGCTGGCAGCTCTGTCTGGTTCGGCGCAACAATCCGCGCCGATCACGAGGTTATTCATATTGGCGCAGGCACCAATGTGCAGGAAAATACGATCATGCATATTGATCGGGGCTATCCGCTGACCATCGGGGCTGGCTGCACGATTGGTCACAAGGTCATGCTTCATGGCTGCACGATTGGCGAAAATTCCCTGATCGGTATGGGGGCGACAGTGCTGAACGGCGCCAGGATCGGCAAGAATTGCCTGATCGGGGCAGGGGCGTTGATTACCGAGGGCAAAGAGATACCCGACGGATCGCTTGTCATGGGGGCACCCGGAAAAGTCGTGCGCCAGCTGGACGATCAAACAATTGCCATGCTCAAAGCGTCGGCACTGCATTACCAAGACAACATGCGCCACTTTCGTGCGGATTTGAAAGCTGTTTGAGATGAAGAATTCCAAAGAAACCCTGATCCGTCCGGTCGGCACGCCGCAAAGTCTGAGCAAACCGATTGTGACACCGCTAAGCACGGCTGTTGCCTTTGCCTCGAACACGCCTGACGAGCTGGACGCGCAATATGAGGGCCGCGAGCATGGCTATACCTATGCGCGCGAGGGGCATCCGAACGCCTCTGTTCTGGCGCAGCGCATTGACGCACTGGAAGGCGTGACAGGGGGGATCGTGACCTCCTCCGGCATGTCGGCGGTTTTTGCTGCGCTTGCAGGCACGCTTCAGGCTGGCGATCACGTCATTGGCGGCGATCAGCTTTACGGGCGCTCGTTGCGCTTGATGAAAGAAGACTTGCCACGTTTCGGGATCGAAACCTCGCTGGCGGATCCGACGGACGCAAAGGCATTCGCCAAAGCGATCAGGCCCAACACCAAGGCGGTGCTGGTTGAAGTCGTCTCCAACCCGACGCTGCGCGTGGCAGACATGGACGGCATCGCACAGCTTTGCGCCGAAAAGGGCATCACGCTGATGGTGGATAACACATTCACCACGCCGCGCGCCTATCTTCCGTTCCAAAATGGCGCTGACATTGTCATTCATTCGGTAACCAAGCTGCTTGCAGGTCATTCCGATGTCACCTTGGGCTATGTCGCTGCCAAAGATCCCGCGCTGCAAAAGAAAATCTACGATTTCGCTGTAACAACGGGCATGACGGCCAGCCCCTTTGATTGCTGGCTGGCAGAGCGCGGGCTTGCCACGTTCGAGCTGCGTTTCGAGCGGGCGCAAGCCAACGCGGTGGCGCTGGCGGATCATTTGGCGGGTCTGCCGGGTGTG
Source organism: Planktotalea sp. (assembly GCF_049680325.1). GTDB lineage: Bacteria > Pseudomonadota > Alphaproteobacteria > Rhodobacterales > Rhodobacteraceae > Planktotalea. Next base: position 6,848 of record NZ_JBAUHO010000250.1, on the reverse strand, counting down.
AAACGCGTGCTATACCCGCTGCGCAGCGATCATCCCGATCATGCGCGCGCGCATGCATTGCTGGGCGCACAGGGGTGCAACATGGTCAGCTTCGAAATCGAAGGGGGCCGTGCGTGCGCGAACGCCCTTGCCTGCGCGGCAGAGGGCATAGCCTTTGCGCCTACCTTGGGGGATGTGGGCACAACGCTGAGCCATGCTGCAAGTTCTTCGCACCGCGCCTTAACGCCTGAGAACCGCGCCGCATTGGGCATGAGCGAAGGCTTCTTCCGCGTGTCGGTCGGGCTAGAGGACAGCGCCGCCCTAAACGAGGTTTTCACCCGCGCAGTCCAAGCCGCCAACGAGGTCTAGATCATGGGCCTTGGCCAGATCAAAAGCCTGCTCGACGCTTTGCCGTCGCCAGCGCTGTTTATTGATCTGGACGAACATATCGTTGCCGCAAACATGCCAAGCATTGCGATCCTTGGCGAGGGGCTGCTGGGGCGCAACTACATCACGGCACTGCGCCAACCGGATGTGTTGGAGGCGGTTGAGAGCTGCATAAATGAGCGCGCCCCGAAAAAGGCGCGCTACTTGGGTAGCGACAACGGTAGCGATACAAGCTATGATCTGGATTTTTCTTTTGTTGCCAGTGATCTACAAGGTGTTATTGTCGTATTCACCGACATCACCGACCGCGAGAAGATCGATCAGGTTCGTAGCGATTTTGTTGCCAATGTCAGCCATGAGCTGCGCACGCCGCTGACCGCTGTGATCGGCTTTATCGAAACGCTTCAAACCAGCGCAAAGGATGATCCTGTCGCGCAGGAGCGGTTTCTTGGTATTATGGCGGACGAAACTGCGCGGATGAACCGATTGGTGGATGACCTGCTGTCCCTTAGCCGGGTTGAGGCACAGGCACGTCGACGACCGACGCAGCGGATCGACCTGAATGCGCTGCTGGGGTCCGTTGTTCTTGCTCTGGGTCCGCTCGCCAAGGCCAATGCCTCTTTGCTTGCGCTTGCACAGGATGCGCAAGAGGTTTCAATCCCCGGGGATAGCGATCAGTTGCGACAGGTTTTAGTAAATCTGATTGAGAACGCATTGAAATACGGCGGGCAGGGTGTTGAGGTGCATGTACGCCTACAGGCCCCCGCGTTCGAGCCGCGCCTGCGCTGCGAGGCAGTGCGTATCTCGATCAGGGACACAGGTGCGGGCTTTGATCCGATCCATATCCCGCGTCTGACCGAAAGGTTTTATCGAATCGATAGTCACAGAAGCCGTGAAATGGGCGGCACCGGGCTTGGGTTGGCGATTGCGAAACATGTTATCAACCGCCACAGAGGGCGGCTTGAGGTGCAAAGCACTCTCGGCCAAGGTTCTGAATTTACTGTAATTTTGCCGATTGAACGCATTTAGCGCTATCGCCAGATCAGCGCGCGCACCGCTTGTCATATAACTTTTACATTACTGTCACAAAAGCGTGGCCAAAGGCCGTTAGCCAGAACCTACATTTTTTTGAAACAGGAGACTTCAATGTCCTTCGCAAAACTAACAGTATCTGCCTTAGCCATCACCGCGGCTGCATCCGCCGCAAGCGCGCGCGATCAGGTTCAGGTTGCCGGTTCTTCTACAGTTCTGCCCTATGCTTCGATCGTAGCTGAAGCCTTTGGCGAAAACTTCGACTTCCCGACACCGGTTGTTGAATCGGGCGGCTCTTCGGCTGGTCTCAAGCGCTTTTGCGAAGGCGTAGGCGAAAACACAATCGACATCGCCAACTCGTCGCGCAAGATCAAGGATTCAGAAGTCAAAGCCTGCGCCGAAGCAGGGGTAAGCGATATCATCGAGGTTCGCATTGGATATGACGGCATCGTTTTTGCATCCGACAAAGCTGGCGCATCATTCGCCTACACACCGTCTGACTGGTTCCTTGCCCTTAGCGATCAAATCCTTGTCGACGGCGCGCTGGTGGCAAACCCCAACAAGACATGGGCAGACGTCAACGCAGAACTGCCCGCGCAGTCCTTGCAGGCCTTTATTCCGGGTACAAAGCACGGCACACGCGAAGTGTTTGAGGACAAAGTGATCCTTGCAGGTTGCGAAGACACCGGCGCATTCGACGCGATCATGAATGCAAATGGCGGCGACAAGAAAGCAGCAGAAAAGGCGTGTATTTCTTTGCGCACCGATGGCGTCTCTGTCGATATCGACGGCGATTACACCGAAACACTGGCCCGCATTGAAAGCAACAAGGACGGCATCGGCGTCGTTGGTCTGGCGTTTTATGAAAACAACACGGACAAGCTGCAAGTTGCAACCATGTCCGGCATTGTTCCTTCTACGGAAAGCATCTCGACGGGCGAATACCCTGTGTCACGCCCTCTCTACTTCTACATAAAGAAGGCACATATCGGCGTAATCCCCGGTCTGAAAGACTTTGCCGAGTTCTTCGTTGCGGATGAAATCGCAGGCCCGGACGGCCCGCTGGCTGAATACGGCCTTGTCGCTGATCCAGAGCTTGCCGACACGCAAGAGACGGTTGCAAGCGAAGCCGTTCTTGACGCAAACATGTAAAACCGATTTGGCGCAGGCTCCTTTTGGGGTCTGCGCCAAACACCCAACGACGCTAACGACGTGATCGGAGCTTTTATGTCCGCCTTCTGGCTCACACTTATTGTGCTAATACTGGCGGCTTTCGGGGCTGTGATCGGGCGCGCCCGCGCGCTGAATAGCGGCGCTGGGAATGTGCGTAACTTGCACTCATTACCGAAATACTACGGCGGCTTTGTCGCCCTTTTGACGTTGATTCCGGCCTTGCTGGTTCTGGTGATCTGGCTTCTTGCACAGCCCAGCATGATTGCGCGCGGCGCGGTTAGCCTGATCCCCGCAGAACTGGCCGCTGACGAGGGTGCCGTTTCGCTTGTAATGAGCGACGTACGCCGCATTTCTGACGGATTATCGCTGGCGGTCGAGCAGGGCGTTCTTACGCAGGCAGAGGCCACATCGGATATCTCGGATGTGCGCGGCACGCTTGGCGCGCTTGGCGTTGCCCTTGGCGGCGAAGTCGCGCCAGAGGTGCTACAGGCCGCGCAAAGCTATCGCGCTGCGGATGCAACTGCCGATTTCTGGCGGATGATCGTGGTGCTAGGCCTTGCGATTGTCGGCTTTGCCATTGGTTTGATGAAAATCACCCCGGACTTCCGCGCGCGAAACATGGTGGAGCAGGCAGTGCTTGCCTTGCTTATGCTTGCTGCTTCGCTCGCTATTTTGACCACGTTGGGCATTGTTTTGTCGATGCTGTTCGAGACGCGCAATTTCTTTGGACTACATTCCTGGAAAGACTTCTTCTTTGGCGTCAAATGGGCCCCCAACTTTCGCGGGGATAGCGAGCTATCTATCCTGCCATTGCTTTGGGGCACGCTTTATATCTCGCTTATCGCCTTGCTGGTATCGGTGCCGATCGGTTTGTTCGCAGCGATTTACCTGTCCGAATATGCAGGGCCGCGCACGCGCGGCATCGCCAAGCCATTGCTCGAAATTCTCGCAGGGATTCCAACGATTGTGTATGGTCTGTTTGCCTTGCTGACGATTGGTCCGCTGTTGCTGCGTACGTTCGGCAGTGATGGCTATCTCGGGGTTGAATGGATGAGCGGCGCAACGGCCGTGCTGACCGCAGGCGTGGTCATGGGGATCATGCTGATCCCGTTCGTGTCCTCGCTTTCGGATGATATCATCAATGCAGTGCCTCAAAGCATGCGCGATGGCTCGCTCGGGCTTGGGGCGACAAAATCCGAAACCATCCGTCAGGTGGTTATTCCTGCCGCGCTTCCGGGCATTGTCGGCGCGATCCTGCTGGCTGCCAGCCGCGCCATCGGCGAAACGATGATCGTTGTGCTGGGGGCAGGGGCGATTGCCAAATTCTCGCTCAATCCGCTTGAGGCAATGACCACGATCACCACACGCATTGTAAGCCAGCTGACAGGGGACGGCGACTTTGCCAGCCCTGAAACGCTGGTGGCTTTTGCCCTTGGTCTAAGCCTCTTCGTGCTGACCCTGGGCCTGAACATCTTCGCACTCTACATCGTGCGCAAATACCGCGAGCAATACGAATGAGCGATACAAAAACATCCCTATTGAGCGTCGATGCGCGCACACGCAAACGCAACGCGGCAGAGACACGTTTCCGTCTGTATGGGCTGGGTGCCATCGGCATCGGCCTTGCCATGCTGGTGCTTTTGCTGGTGACAATTTTCGGCAACGGGCTGGGCGCGTTCCAGCAAACCTTTGTCACTTTGAAGGTGCCATTGCTGGAAGCCAAACTGGACAAGTCCGGCACCCGTGATCTGGAGAAGATCAAGAAGGTATCAACCTTCGGTTATGCGCCGTTGATAGCGCAGGCAATGCAGGACGCCCTTGCCGAAAACGGGATCGAAACCAGCCTGAAACCCAAGAAACAAGCAGAGCTGATGTCCAAAAGCGCCGCGGCAGAGCTGCGTGATTTCGTCATCAACGATCCGACGCAGATCGGTAAAACCGTCGAATTCACTTTCCTCGCCAATTCGCGCGTTGATGGCTACCTTAAAGGGCGCGTTAACCGCGTCAGCATCGCAGACGATAAAAACATCAATGCCGAGCAGCTTGATCTGGTGGACGCGATGGTTGACGCGGGGCTTATCAAGAAGCGCTTCAATCTGGCTTTCATCACAGGCGCTGATGCCTCTGATGCGCGCCCCGAAGCGGCGGGTATGGGCGTGGCGATGATGGGCAGCTTCTTTATGATGATGGTGGTTCTGGCCCTTGCGCTGCCGATTGGTGTTGCTGCCTCGATCTATCTTGAAGAATTTGCGCCGAAAAACTGGATTACCGATGTCATCGAGGTGAATATTTCCAACCTTGCTGCGGTGCCCTCTATTGTCTTCGGTATCCTTGGACTGGCGGTGTTCATCAACTACATGCACCTGCCACAATCCGCGCCCTTGGTGGGTGGTCTGGTGCTGACGTTGATGACTTTGCCCACGATCATCATCTCGACGCGCGCCTCGTTGAAATCGGTGCCGCCCAGCATTCGCGATGCCGCGCTTGGGGTCGGAGCATCGAAAATGCAAAGCGTGTTCCACCATGTTCTGCCGTTGGCAGCGCCCGGCATTCTGACGGGCACAATCATCGGCCTTGCGCAGGCCTTGGGTGAAACTGCGCCGCTGCTGTTGATCGGGATGATCGGTTTCATTGCATCCAACGCACCTGATAGCGTGGCCAGCGGTTTGCTTGATCCCAACTCAGCTATGCCTGCGCAAATCTATGAATGGGCGAAACGCGCCGACCCGGCGTTTTATGAACGTGCATGGGGCGGGATCATTATCTTGCTGGCCTTTCTTGTGAGCATGAACACAATCGCGGTCATCCTGCGCCGCCGCTTTGAACGCCGCTGGTAGGGCGCAGATATGAAAGACGTAAATATGGATAACATCAAGATTTCAGCCAAAGGCGTACAGGTCTATTACGGCGACAACCACGCGATCAAAGATGTGGATGTAGAGATCAAGGACAAGACGGTCACAGCCTTCATCGGCCCGTCAGGCTGCGGTAAATCCACGTTTCTGCGCTGTTTGAACCGGATGAACGACACGATTGATATCTGCCGCGTAGAAGGTGACATCCTGATCGACGGCGAGGATATTTATGACCGCCGCGTTGATCCTGTTCAACTGCGCGCCAAGGTCGGGATGGTCTTTCAAAAGCCCAACCCGTTCCCTAAATCGATCTATGATAACGTGGCTTATGGTCCTCGCATTCACGGACTATCGCGTTCGAAAGGCGATCTGGACGAGATCGTTGAAAAATCCCTGCGCCGCGCTGCTATCTGGGACGAAGTCAAAGATCGCCTTGACGCGCCCGGCACCGGCCTATCGGGCGGACAGCAGCAGCGTCTTTGCATTGCCCGCGCCGTCGCGACCGAGCCTGAGGTCCTGCTGATGGACGAGCCATGTTCGGCGCTTGATCCCATCGCCACCGCGCAAGTGGAAGAGCTGATTGACGAGCTACGTCAAAGCTATGCTGTGGTGATTGTGACCCACTCGATGCAACAGGCCGCGCGCGTCAGCCAACGCACTGCGTTCTTCCACCTGGGCAATCTGGTGGAATACGGCGAAACCAACGACATTTTCACCAAACCGAGCGATCCACGCACGGAAAGCTACATCACTGGACGGATTGGATAACACAATGCAGAACCAACATATTTCCTCTGCCTTTGATCGTGATCTGGAGGCCATTCAGGCACAAATCATGAAAATGGGCGGCATGGTGGAAGCGGCAATTCTGGACGCTGCAAAATCCCTTGAAACCCGCGATCTGGAGCTGGCCGAAAAGGTCCGTTCGGGTGACAAAGCCATTGATGCGCTGGAAGAGAAGATCAACGAGGCGGCCGCGCGCGTTATTGCCATTCGTGCCCCCACTGCGATTGATCTGCGCTTGATCCTGTCGGTCATCAAGATCAGCGCCGCGCTGGAACGTATTGGCGATTATGCCAAGAACATGGCCAAGCGCACCGCGATCCTTGCTGAATTGCCAGAGGTGTCGGGTTCAAATGCGTCGCTGCGCCGAATGGCGCGCGAAGTGCAAGGGATGCTCAAGAATGTGCTGGATTCCTATGTGCAACGCGATGCTGCACTGGCGATGAACGTAATTGAACAGGACGCGGACGTCGATCAGATGTACAACGCTCTGTTCCGTGAATTCCTGACATTCATGATGGAAGATCCCAGCAACATCACCCCGTGTATGCATTTGCATTTCATCGCCAAGAATACCGAACGCATGGGTGATCTGGTGACCAATATTGCAGAGCAGGTTGTCTATCTTGTGACTGGTAC